>JAVHOI010000192.1:0-1755 GCA_036169975.1 Ferruginibacter sp.
GTTTTAAAAGTTATTGTAATAGTAAATCGATCAGTCTTTTTAGAATTAAAACCGGTGCCTGGCTGGTAGGCAAATTTCCCAATCCCGAATATGTTGCCGGCGCCTTATCTGCAGATATTGACCTCTTCGACGGCCTGTGTAAAATATCCTATAGCCAGTCCTTTGAAAAAGGTACCAATTGCAACGGGACTGAAGTGGTAACGGCCAATGCTGCCCAGGAAGACGAAGCTGCAGACCTCAGGAATAAATTAATACAATCCATAGCACCCAACAGCAGGTATAATTTTCCGGTTACTTCCACTGTCAATGTAAAATATGCGTTGGTGCCCGACAGGGTTTTTGATGTGGCAGAAAACCAGGGTGATGGAACAATTAAAAACAGGACTTTCAAATTAATGATAACCCGAAGCCTGGAAGTTAAAAATGCCAGTGGAACTTGGGTTGCATTAACCCTCAATTCAAGAGTAAACAACCTGGGTGAGTACCAGTATTTCACAAAACCTCCGATATCAAATGTAGTGACAACACAGGTTGCCCTGCCGACGGCACCAGCCCTCAATACAAACAATGGAAATTCCATTATGTCAGCAAACGGTGCCTTCCATGCTACTACCATTGTTTCTCCGGTACCGCCACCGCCGCCACCCAATTATCCCAACCCAATCCCTGACCCGGTAAATAATCTTGTAGCAAACAATGACTATCGGTTTATTGTAACCGCTACACTAAAAGAATTTATAGGCAATGCCTGGAGCTCAGCATTAACAAGAACCGGGCTTGCCGTAATTGAAACTAAAACTTTTCTCTTCAGAACCGGCGCTATGCAAATGGTACAGGCCAATTCGATAACACCAATAGCAAAATAATTTACAACTGAAAAACAGCCGTTATGAAAAAGATCGTTCAATATTTACTGATAGTTTTTTTTATCCTTTCTTCAGTGCCTTCCTTTGCCCAGGAAGAAGTAGCTACCTGCAGGATAGCCACTATTGCCAGGTACACTACCAATGGAATTGAACTCAGGTGGATGCCCGATAATAAAACCATCCTCCGGTTGGGGTTTGCCGGTGGCTACACCATCGAAAGAAGTGACCCGGGCATTGGCCGGTTTGAAAACATAGCAACAGTGAATACTTTCAACAAAGCAAAATGGGAAACTTTGGTTGCAAATGAAAAAGACAGTTCAACTCAAACCAACCTGGAAGTAGCCATGGAATTTTTATTTGCAGGTAATGAACCTGGCCAAAAAGGAATAAGCCTGGACGCCGGAATTGCGGAACTGAATGAACGGAAAAGTAAAGAAGATATGATCTATGCATTATTTGTTTTAACTGCGATGAAAGATGCTAAAGTTGCAGAAGCGCTGGGTGTGGGTTATATTGATAAAACCGCCTTGGAAGGAAAAACATATACCTACAGGATAAAACTTACTGCCAAACCCGCTTTATACAAAATAGAAAACGGAGCCGTCACTACCAGAGCCGCTTTGAACAGTAACAGGTATAAGAACGAAGTTTTTGTTTATCCGGGTGATAAGGAATTAGCATTTGCCTGGACATCCAAGCCTGAATTAACAGGTTATTTTATTGAAAGGGCAGCCGAAGGTCAAACTACATTCAAACCCTTAAACACCATCCCTATCTTTGATTCAAAAGGCGCCGGCTTTGAGGGTCCCATCAATGGATCCTTTAAAGATGATTCATTGACCAATTACAAATGGTATCGCTACCGCTTTTATGGCAATACTGCTTTTGG
>JAVHOI010000192.1:1855-5489 GCA_036169975.1 Ferruginibacter sp.
CAGGAAACCAATTACTACATCGTGTATGCGATTGATACTGCCGGGAATTTAAGTGCCTCTTATCCCGGCTATGTGGCATTGATAGACAGCACACCGCCAGCAAAACCCCAAATACTATCCGCTATCATTGATTCTGCAGGCGTCGTTACTTTAAAGCTGAAACCCGGCCGGGAAAAAGACCTGAAAGGATACAGGATCTTTAAAGCCAATAGCGCTGAACATGAACTATCACTGGTAGAAGAAAACTTTAAAAAAGATAAAACAGACACAACCACAATTAAATTAACATTCACAGATACCCTAACTCTTAACTCCTTAACTCCAAAAATTTATTACCGGGTAAAAGCGTTGGATTTTAATTACAATCAATCTGAATTTTCAGACCTGGTTGCCATTAAAAAGCCGGATACCATTCCACCGGTAACACCCGTTTTTACAAATGTTATTGTTAAAGAAAAACAGGTGGAGTTATATTTTGCACCCAGTGAAAGCGTGGATGTAAAGGATCAGATTATCTACCGCAAAACAGCTGTTGAAGCTGACTGGAAAATATTATTAAAAATTCCACCTTTTCAAAAACAACTGATCGATACCAATGTACGCACCGGCACAACCTATTATTATACCATCCGGGCAATGGATGAAAGTAACCTATATTCTGATTATGCGCATATGGTTTATGGCAAACCATTCGATAGTGGCATAAGGCCACCCGTAACAAATTTTTATGGAAAGTTAGAAAACAAAAAGGTCGTGCTTACCTGGGACTATCCTTCATTGAATAAGGAAGTCTTCTTTGTGATCTATAAAAAAAATGCAAAAGGAGCAATGATACAATATGCAAGGGTCACCGGCAAAACTTTTACAGATAATACTACCGGTAAAGAAAATGTATATGCCATAAAAGCATTGACAGCAGATGGCGGGCAGTCGTTGCTCAGCTCAATTATTACACAAAAGGGAGAATAATGTTTTAATACCAACCACCTAAAATTTAGATACTTATGCACAGATTCATGCAACCAATAGTTTTTTTTTCGATTTTGTTTTGGGCCAGTAATGGCTCAGCCCAGGACAGTACAATAAAAAAATTGACTTTGAATATCACCGGTACCATGGGGGTTACTTATGAAGGCTATGGACTAAGCCGCAGCCCTGCCGGGTGGATAGGCTACACGCCCCGCAGGCCATGGAACCAGGTACGGTTTAGTTTTATGCCCAGCATTCAATTTGGCAAAAACTTTTCTTTGCCATTTAATATTAACCTGGCTGCTTTACCTACCAATTTTGCCGGACCTTTCAATGGCTTTATTCCCGGCGGGCCAAAGCAAAGTTTTAAACAATGGATCACCAACCCGGTAAACAATATTGCCGTTAACCCAAAGTATAAATGGGCAGAGTTGCAACTAGGTACGCAGTACCTGAAATACAGTGAATTGAGTACCGGCGATATTGGGATATTTGGTGCAGGATTTGATCTAAAGCCAAAAACCTTCCGCATTAAATTCTTCACCGGGGTTTCCCAACCTGGTATTAATTACCTCTTGGGTCCGCCGGTTATTACAGGTGCTTTTAAACGCCAAAACTGGATGTTTCAATTGGGAAGGGAAAGAGAAGGCAAATACGAAGTAGCATTCAATTTTGCGAAGGGGAAAGATTTTATTAATTCCTCAGCGCCGCCACCATTAACCATTAAACCACAGGAAGGATTTGTTATGAGCATGATTACAAATATTTTTTTTGACAAGGGTTGGTACCTGAAATTAGAAGGGGCCCAATCCTTATTCACCAAAGACTTAACCACGCCTTCAACATTGCTGATAAAATCTTTTGAACCTTTTATTAAAGCACATACTTCTACGGTTAAAGATTATGCGGGCACCGGATCATTTGGTAAAAAAGGAAAGAACTTTGATATTGGGATAAGCAGTAAATATTTGGGGGCGGGATTTCAAACTGCAGGCTATCCTTACTTACAGCCAGACAGGCTGGATTATTTGCTTAATACAAAATGGAATACCTGGAAAAATAAAATGAATATTGTCGCAAGCCTCGGCCAGCGGGTAAATAATATCAGCAATACTTCATTAAGGGCAAAACAATTTATTGGTAACCTGAACTGGTTTACACAGTTTAATGACAAATGGAGTTTAAACGTGAACTATAATAATTTTGGCTTTCAATCGGCAAGCGGTATTAATCCTTTTGGCATAAAGAATGTAAGTAACGATTTGGGGTTTAGCCCAACCTACACCTGGGCCAACAGCAAAATGAGCAATATGCTAAGCTTTAGTTACAACTACAGCAAGTATGATGAGCGGGATGTTTTTACAGGAATAACCACCAGCAATAATACCCACACGGCCCTGCTTACCTATATTCCCACTTTTTTTTCAAAAGACCTGACGCCCGATTTTAGCGTAATGTATTTTTACAATGATGTGCCACTGGCAAAAACCACCCTGGTAACTATAAGCAGTGGGCTGGGCATGCCGATTGCAAAAAAGAAGGTTCAGCTAAGGGGACAATTGCAATACAATTTGGTAAAACTGAATGCTTTTAAAAATGATAATAATTTAATCGCATCCTGTAGTGTTGATTGGAAAATAACCAAACAGTTTAGCTGGAATACTTATCTGTCCACCAACTATTTTAAATACGGAAATTCCATTATACCCAATGGCGCCAACTACCTCGAAAGTATGTGCCGTACCGGATTTCAATATAAATTTGATACAAAGAAAAAATAAGAAAATGATAAAGAAATTAATACTGGCTTTTGCCTTAATATATTCTGGTACCCTGCCGGCTCAAATAAGTGTCAATATGTTTTTATCCGGCAGGCCACCGGCCAATCTTTCAGATTGGGCCAACCGTAAAGAGGTGTTGACATTTATTATGGGGGGCAGCCAGACCGTAAGATTTGATGTAAAAATAAAATCGGAAATTAAAACAATTGATGGAACTGTTATAGGAACCACCAATTTAAATACAGCCAAAACCTATAGCCCCCTGCCCGGTGCCAATACCGTGTTAGGCGCATTGGATGTATTGCCAATGGAGAATATCATTTTTTCCGGAAAGTATCAATCTACTTTACAAAAAACGGGAAAGTTGCCTGCTGATAATTATATGCTTTGTGTGCAGTTGCTGAGGTTGCCGGATTACGCACCGGCATCAGAGATAATTTGCAAACCTTTTTATTTAGCCGCCTATCAATTACCCATTTTAATGATGCCTGCAAATGAGCAGGAACTCAATTCAAAAATTGCGCAGACAGCGATCACTTTCCGTTGGACCCCGGTAGTACCTTCTTCGCCAACTCGGGTCACCTATCGGTTACAGGTTTTTGAAGTATTGAAAAACCAGCACGATGTACAAGCGCTAAGAAGCAACCAGCCATTACTTGATAAAAATATTATTGGAACCACACAGTTTATCTGGCAACCACAATTAGGCGTATTACCAAACTATTACGGTGAAGCGCCAACCGGAGGGGATGAAGAAAATAATGAAATGGAAAATAAACAAACGCCGCAATCAAGCTTTGGAGAAAAAGTTAATTCAGGGAGACAAACACAACAATCAAGTTTCGGGGAAAAGGTTAGTGAAACAAAACAAACACAACAATCAA
>JAVHOI010000192.1:5589-14119 GCA_036169975.1 Ferruginibacter sp.
TGGTGAAAAAGTTAATGCAGGGAGACAAACGCAGCAATCAAGTTTCGGGGAAAAGGTTATTACAGGTAAAAGGGCAGCACGCTTTATCTGGACAATTCAAACCCTTGATAATTCAGGGATGCCATTAAACCAAACAGATGGGAACGGCGAAAGCAGGAGCGAGCCCCATATTTTTTTTATCAGCCCGGTAAACCAAAATCCAACTAATAAAGTAAAAGAGGAAAAAACAAAAGGATTGAAAGATACCTTGAAAACACAAGTGTAAGGCGGGCATTAAAAAATTTAAAAGAAAAGAGTTGCGGTAATAGCGGCTCTTTCTATTTTTACAGCATGATGGATAAAACAAGCCTTACCAAAGAGCAGGTACTACAAAAAGCCAAACACTATTGCGCCTACCAGGAGCGCTGCCACAGCGAGGTTAAAGAAAAACTATACAGCTTTGGGTTGCATAAAAATGAGGTGGAAGAAATGATCAGCAACCTGATTGAGGAAAATTATTTAAACGAAGAACGGTTTGCCTTGTTGTATGCGGGTGGCCATTTTAGAATAAAAAACTGGGGCCGTGAAAAAATAAAACAGGAATTAAAGCGAAAAAACATAAGCGAATATTGTATTAAAAAAGCCCTTGCGGGCATCAGCGATCAGGAATATGTAACGACCCTGAATAAACTGGCGTCAATTAAATTAAAGAGCCTGAAAAGTGAAAAAAATATTTTTGTGAAAAAGAAAAAGCTATATGATCATTTAAGAATGAAGGGATATGAAAGCGGCTTGTTAAATATCATATTGAATGAAATTGTAAAATAAGGTTTTAGCATTGGCAAATGTTTCTTTTGCCCCGGTTAACCAAATGAAAACAACATTTGTAAAAATTGAAGCCTCATTTTTAATTCTTAATATCTTCTTCAATGCTCCGGAGTTTCGTTTCGCAAAATTTAATCAGCTCATTCGCCTCCTTCACTTTTTCGGCCAGGGTATCCAACTGAATATTTTCGTCCTCGATCTGTTCCACCAGTTTTTCCAGGCCTGAAAAGGCTTTATCAAAAGTCAATTTTGTTTGCATTGGTTTCCTTTTTATTAATTGTACTGTGTAAGATTTCGTTTTTCAAAATAGCCTGCACTTCATCGTTTACATGAATCATTTTAGGGTCAGTCACAATTTTATCCTTATGTATAATAATGGCAAACCCTTTATTCATGATAGTTTTGGGGCTACTGCTTTTTATGATGCGTTTGTTATACGCCAGTTTGTTTTTAGCCATATCAATCAGCTCTTTTATACCTGTAAAAAATCGTTCCTTTAGTTGCAGCATGTCCTGTTCAAAACTCATGTTGTTGTCAATAATAAATGAAGCCACTTCGGTTGGTGTTTTGTGTTGCCTTGCCATCTGGTCAACAATGCTGGTGTTTCTATCGTGGCCAATACCAGTTAGTACCGGCAAAGGAAAGCCCGCTACATAATTGGATAATTCGAAGGTGTTGAAAGATTTAAAATCCGTATCCGAGCCGCCACCCCTTACAATTACCACCACATCAACCTGATCTTTAACTGACCGTATATTTTCCAACTGCTGTATCATTAATCCGGCCGCCGTATCGCCCTGCACTTGCGTTAAAAATTCTTTTACCAAAAAAGCGTACCCATATTTATTTTTTTCGATTACTTCTTTAAAATCCCTTTGCCCATCGGAGTTGGGCGCTGTGATGAGTGCGATTTTTTGAAAGACCGTTGGCAAATCAAGCCGGTTATTGATGGTGGAATAATTTCCATCACTTAATAGCCGGATGCTTTCATTTTCCTTTACCAGCCGTTCCAGTGTTTGCTTTCTTTCCATTTCCATTTTGCCAATCACATAAGCGAAGTCAATGGCCAGCACTTCAAGATCCAATCCAAAGCGTTTATGAAAACGGACTCTTACATTGCAGGTAATTTCCAATCCGCTGGCAAACAATTGTTGCGTTTCCTTTTCAAAATTTTCTACATGATGGTAAGTGCTGGACCAAAACACGCCTTTCATTTCGGTAGTAATATTATTGCCATCCTTTTCAATAAATTTCAGGAAACACCAACGCTTATCCGGATACTTTTTTACATCCGTTATTTCCGCTTTTATCCAAAAGGTTTTTCCTGCAAACCGGTTTCGGATGGTTGCATCTATTTCATTTACTAGTTCTGAAAGTTTTTGGGTTATCGGCATGAGGATATAAAATTAAGGCCTAATTTTCAGGAGTAATAAAAATTGTTTCGATAGTAACGGAACGTGATTCATTTATTACAAGCCTGCCAGATAGTTGCCGGATGAAACACGTATTCAGGCTTGTTCTTATTACAACGTGATAAAAGCTCCCCAATGGTAGGCGGTAAAAGTGAGTGACACAACGATGTTGCCATGAAAAACTTCTGCTCGTCAATGAAAAGGCAACTGAAACCTGAAAACCAACCTGTTAAATACATAACGCAAGCCGTTGTACCTTTGTATTAAATAAAATCAAATGGCGTCCCTTACTATCACTACCATACAAACGAACCTTGCCTGGGAAAATAAAGCTGCCAACCTTCAGGTGCTGGAGAATAAAATAAATGACCTGGAAGATAAAACGGAAATCGTTGTATTACCAGAAATGTTCAGTACCGGCTTTAGCATGCAGCCAAAGTTATTTGCCGAAACAATGGAAGGTGAAAGCCTGTTATGGATGAAAGAAGTTGCCGCTAAAAATAAAATTATTTTAACCGGCAGCTTAATTATACAGGAAAACGAAAACTATTATAACCGGTTAATCTGGATGTTGCCAAACGGGCAGTATGGCTACTATGATAAACGCCACTTATTTGCCTTCGGCGAAGAAGACAAACATTACACGGCAGGTAATAAACGGTTGATAGCATCCGTAAAGGGATGGAAAATAAACCTGCAGATTTGCTACGACTTACGGTTTCCCGTATGGGCAAGAAACCGGGCTTTGCAAACCGATAAACGGGCTGGTGAAAGTTCATTGACTTTGCCTGAAAAGGCTACTGCTATTTTTAGCCCGGAGTATGATTTGTTGATCTACGTTGCCAATTGGCCGGAGAGAAGAAATCATGCATGGAAAACATTGCTGTGTGCAAGGGCAATCGAAAACCAATGTTATGTAGTGGGTGTAAACCGTGTAGGCAGGGATGGAAATAATATCAATCACAGCGGAAACAGCTTGGTGATAGATCCGCTTGGAGAAGTATTGTATCATGTAGCGGATGAAGAAGATGTGTTCACCATTACCCTTCAAAAAGAACATGTGGAAGAAGTGAGGGCAAAATTCCCTTTTTGGAAAGACGGGGATAATTTTAATTTGCGTTAGTTTGCCGATGCCCGGCGGGTTCATTTGAAAGCCTGATCATTTCTTTTACAATCTCCATTTTTCGGTCAATATTTTTTCTTACACCATCCACCGTAGGTGGAACAAAAATATCAGGGCTTACGCCTCTTCCGTTTTTAGGCACATGGTTAAATTGTACTAATTTAAATAACGGCAACCGAACCCTTAATTTAGTTATTGGCAGGATGATTTCTGGTATCATTATCCCACTGTTGCCATGCCAGCCACCCCCCGTTTCTTCTCCCACGATGGTTACATTGGATTGGCCTTTTACCGCATTGCAAAACAGGGTGGATGCTGAAAAGGTAGGGCCATTGGTAAGTACATGAACTTTACCATTAAAATGATTGGTGATTTTAGGATGAAAGACATGCCGCTCCCAATATCCAAAATGATAATTGCCGTCACGGTGTTTTTTTGTTACGAAAAGCAACCCTATATTATTAAAAAATCCATGCCTGATATAAGAAGTATATGGCGCAAGGTTTTTCGCAACCGAATAGGAACTATCCGATATTTTGAATATTGTGTGCCTGATAAATTGGGTAAGCTTTACATACATGGTTACATCGCCACCGCCATTGCTGCGCAGGTCTATTATTAAATTTTTTATTTGCTGTTGTTTTATTTTTTCAAAAGACCGCTTTATGAAAGACCGCAAATGCCTTCCTTCGCCATTTGAAAAAGTATGGAGAAACAAGAAGGCTGTTTGCATACTGCTGTCAATCTCCAGCATGCGATAGCTTTCTCTTTGTTCCTTTTTAAATTTTTGCCGGGGGACTTTTGGTGATTGGGCCTTTTTTTGTTTCTTACCTGAAGTATCAGGAAAAGGGTTATACATGGGTAGCAGTGCCGTTCTTTCTTTTCCTGCGCTGTCTATAAAGCCAATCTGATAATTTTTAAAAATACCAAATATGTTGCGGTGGTAATAAGGAAAATTATTGCTGAGGCGCACGTAGTTTACATTATCCGAATAGCCATCCAAAGGCAGGTACTGAAACATTTTTTCAATCAGCTCATGGTTTCGTATGCCGTTTATGGAAGTAAGCAATGTTCCCCGTTTAATTACAGGATCTTTTAGGTTAATGTTGCCCGTTACCACCACGGTATCACCCCAAAGTTTTACATAAAGCGGAAAGGAAGGTATCCGTTTATTTTTTATGAATTTACTCCAGCCTTTACTCATAGCAAAACTTGTATGGCCGCAGTGTATCTGGTGTGTAAGCGGCGCCAGGATTTTCCAGCCAAACTGAAGCTCGGTCATGGAGTCACCAATATTATTATAGAGGCTGTCAAAATAATAATCCATGCTGTCTTTTGGTGTGTACCAATAAAGGGCGGGATGTTTTTTTTCGAGAATATTTCTAAGCAGGGTATAATCCTGTTGTAATTCCTTCTTTGGAAATTTCTTTCCGGGGTTGTAATTTTTGCTTACCGAACAGGCCGCAAACAGAGCCAATAAAATCATGTAAAATAAAAATTTCCCTTTTTGCATTATATGTTGTGTGCTGAAGTATGGTATTCCGGGTATTGCATAATACCTTATCACTTATTTTGAATTCATCAACCCTCCAGGTGATTCCACCCCTGTGCCACTAATTTATGTTTGTTGCCACCTCTTGTTAAAATATGGGCTCCTTCTTCCAGATCCGTCATGTACCCGATCACACTGATCTGCTCATTCAGTACAATCTTATCATAATCGGTTTGTGCAAGTGTAAACAATAGTTCATAATCTTCACCGCCACTTAGGGCGCAAGCGGTAGGATCCAGCTCGAGTTTGTAGGCAAACTGGCGGGCCTCTTCATGAATGGGGATTTTATCCTCGTACATTATACAGCCAAGATTGCTTTGCTTGCAAATATGAAGTGTTTCACTGCTCAGTCCATCACTAACATCTATCATTGAGGTAGGTGTAATTTCACTTGCCGAAAAAAAATCAATGATATCTTTTCTTGCTTCCGGTTTTAATAATCTTCCTACAATGTAAGCCTGGTCTTCAAGGTCGGGCTGCGAACCGGTTTCTTCAAAAATTCTTTTTTCTCTTTCCAAAATGGTAAGGCCCAAAAACGCGCCGCCAACAAATCCACTTACACAAAGCAAATCACCCTTTTTCGCGGTACTTCTTTTTACAAATTTATCCGGAGCCACTTCACCAATTGCGGTAATGGAAATCACAAATCCTTTCTGAGATGAAGTGGTATCACCACCAATCAAATCAACATCATATTTTTCGCAGGCCGCATAAACACCTTCGTAAAATTCATCCATTGCTTCCAGGCTAAAGCGGTTGCTAAAAGCTATGCTTATGGTGATATGGGTGGGTATTGCGTTCATCGCATAAATATCGCTGAGGTTTACAATTACACTTTTATAGCCTAAATGTTTAAGGGGTGTGTACATCAGATCAAAGTGGATCCCTTCTACCAGCATATCCGTTGAAATAACGGTTTGCTTTCCAAAATGATCAATAACAGCCGCGTCATCCCCTACACTTAAAATAGTAGAGGCCAATTTGGTTTCGTTATTTTGTGTGAGGTGATCAATAAGACCAAACTCTCCCAAGGAAGATATTTCCGTACGCTCGTTACTCATTTATTTTTAATTTATTGTTTTAGGTTATTCCCTGGGTATTTATTTCCTTTTTAATTATTGACATTCGTCACATAAAAATTATAACTCCTTTTTATTATTGATTACCGCCATCATCTCCTCATGAATTTTTCCATTGGTAGCCAGTAATTGTGGCTGATAAACGGAATAATATTTTCCATTAAAATCGGTAACTTTTCCTCCCGCCTCCTCTACTATCAAAAAGCCGGCAGCACTGTCCCATGCCTGTAATTTATGCTCGTAAAAGCCGTCAAACCTTCCTACAGCCACCCAGCAAAGATCAAGCGCGGCACTTCCAAGGCGCCTTACAGGAACGCCTTTTCTTATTAAGCGGGCAAACACCTCCAGGGGTCCATTTGGCATATCCAGGTAGGTATATGGAAAGCCGGTAGCAAGGCAGCTATTAGTTACTAAAGACTTGTTGCCTACCTGTATTTGCTTATCATTCAGTGTGGCGCCCTTCCCTTTTTCGGCGAAAAAAAACTCATTCATCAAAGGATTGTAAACCGCTCCCATTTTCATCACGCCGTTATGCTCCAGGCCAATGCTTACGCAACAAATGGGTATGCCATTGGCAAAATTGATAGTGCCATCAATGGGGTCAATGATCCATTTGTATTCACTGTCCATTTTAATTTCGCCTGCCTCTTCACTTAAAATAAAATGACCGGGAAAATCCTTCTGAATGATTTCAACAATTGCCCTTTCGGAAGCATAGTCCGCTTCCGTTACCGGGTTATTGACACCCTCTTTATTGGTTATTTTAAACTCGCCGTTAAAAAACCTTTGCAACTCTTTAGCACCAGCTTTGGTGGCTTTTATTAAAGTACTTTTTAGCATTTGGCAAAGATAAGCAGGTAAAGTGCGCCAAATCATCCTGTGCCGGATTTTGAAATGAATTAATCCAAAAACAATTTTGATTACTGGTTTAAAAAATCGTATTTCGTTGAACAAAACAATTCCGTTGAAACTTTCCATCATCATAGTAAATTTTAATGTAAAACACTTTCTTGAACAATGCCTGTGTTCGGTTTTGAAAGCATGTAAAAATATTGAGACGGAAATTTTTGTAGTGGATAATAATTCTACTGATGGCAGCAGGGATTTTTTTGAGGGAAGGTTTAACGATGTGACATTTATTTGGTGTGCGGAGAATGCCGGTTTTAGTAAGGCGAATAACCTGGCATTAAAACAAGCCGCTGGTGAATACATTTTATTTTTAAATCCCGATACCATTATCCCGGAAGATTGTTTAGAAAAATGCATCGCCTTTTTTCAATGCCAGGATAATGTGGGTGCAATGGGTATCCGGATGATTGATGGCGCTGGCAATTTTTTAAAAGAAAGTAAAAGGGGATTCCCTTCTCCATTTACTTCTTTATGTAAATTATCAGGACTAACCGCGCTGTTACCAACGTCTAAATTTTTCGCTTATTATTATCTGGGCCAGCTTGATCAATATAAAAACCATGAAGTGGACGTGCTGGCCGGTGCTTTTATGTTGATCAATAGAAAAGCACTTGACATAACAGGTGGGTTTGATGAACGCTATTTCATGTATGGGGAGGATGTGGACCTGAGCTATCGTATTCAAAAAGCCGGGTTCAAAAACATGTATTTTTCAGAAAGTACCATTGTACATTTTAAAGGCGAAAGTACAAAAAGGGGTAGTTTGAATTATGTTCGCATGTTTTATAGTGCGATGGGTTTGTTTGCAAAAAAACATTACAGTACCGGCGTTGCGGGTTTTTACAATCTGCTGATCCAGGTGGCTATATGGATTATGGCTTTTTTTTCAGGTATTAGATTTGGGCTAAACAAATTACTAAATAAGAAGAAGGAAGACAATAATTGGAACCGATGTTTTATAATAGCGGATAAAAAGGAATTTAACTTTATTATATCCATTCTGCAAAGGAACAAAATGCGCCAGGAAATTATTGGCAGAATAAATCCGCTCCTTACCATAGAAGAAGGTGCCGCAGGGAATTTAAAGCAATTACCCATTCTGGTGGCCAATCAAAATGTAAATGAAATAATCTTTTGTATAAATGGATTTTCAGTAAAAGAAACGATCACCCTGATTCAGCGGTTACCATCAAATATAAATTTCAGGTTTCATTTTGCCGATAGTTTCAGTATTGTAGGAAGCAACCGAAAAGAGGCTTCAGGCAATAGTATTGCCTGATCATACCTGGTTAATGAACAACAAAAAAGCCATCCCTTCCGGAATGGCCTGTATTTACTAACCCTGAAAAACCAATATGATTTAAGAGGCCATGTTTTCAGCAATCTTAGCCCTGATCTTTACTTCTATCTCTTTTGCCATTTCCGGATTATCAATCAGTAATTGTTTTACCGAATCCCTGCCCTGCCCTAATTTATTGGTATCATAACTAAACCAGCTTCCGCTTTTCTGAACAATACCCAATTCTACACCCATATCTATAATTTCGCCGGTCTTTGAAATCCCCTCCCCAAAAATGATATCAAATTCCGCGGTGCGGAACGGTGGCGCTACCTTATTTTTCACCACTTTTACTTTTACCCGGTTACCAAT
>JAVHOI010000193.1:0-3001 GCA_036169975.1 Ferruginibacter sp.
TCAATTATATCCTTTTGGATTTGAGTGTCATTTTTCATAATTATTTTTTTTAAAGATAATAATTATTTTTTGCATTTTAATGAGTGGTTGCCAACGGATGGCTCCCAAATTACCGCCCCATTTCTCGCAGGGATGCCAACCTTGACAATAAGTTTTCAAATAATTAGAGTTCATTGTAGGTTGGCAACAATGTACGTCAATTTGGAAAGTATCCGAAACAATAAAATAAATCCGTTTTCATTAAAGGTAATCATGTTTTTAATTTATCGGGGTTACCCAAATAAATTATGACTTCAAAAATCAAAACGTCTTTTTTTTGAAAGAAATAAATTTATCCCGCCTTATTCAGCTCCCTTAATTTATCCAGGTACAGCATTACTTCTTCATCGCTTACCTGTTCAAAATTTTCGTAAAAGGCGCCTATGGCATGAAACGATACGGGTATCAATAATGCTATTACTTCATCCACTTCTTTTGATAATTTTAGCACGGCGCTTTTCGATGCTACAGGAACGCCAATCACAATTTTACCCGGCTTACTTTTGCGCAGCACATTTACGGTACCCATCAGCGTATTACCGGTGGCAATGCCATCATCAATCACTATCACTGTTTTTCCTTCCAGGTTTCCGGGTTGCCTGTCGCCCATGAATCTGATATACATTTCTTTAAGCCTGCCGCGTACCCGCTGCAATTCCTGTTGTATATATTCTTCCGTAACATCATCATGGGGAACGATAAAGTAATCGGTAAGGCTTGCCGCTCCAATGGCATATTCTTTATTCATGGGGTGGCCGATTTTTTTTGTAAAGATTACTTCCATGGGGAAATCCAATTCTTTCGCAACCGCATAGGCTACTGGCACACCCCCCCGGGGAACGGCTAAAACAATACCAGGTTCATTTTTAAATTTATTCAGTTTTGCCGCCAGCAGTAAGCCGGCTTCTGTTCTGTCATGAAACATGAAATGGCTTTTATTGTTTTTCAAACCGGCCAGTTACCTTTTTTATTTTAATTTTATACATCACGTTTTTAATCCTTGTACTATCATCTATCTTGCCGGTTACTTCATGCCCGTAGCTATGTATTGTAGCGCTTGTCATCAGGGGATAAACACGTCCGAAAAAAATATCTCTCGCTTTTTCCGCTTCTTCATTTTTCAACTCTTCAATCTTTCCATATACAACCACGCTCTGCCAGTTCCTCATATCGGTCATCGTATCTACTTCAAAGCAAATATTTGGATTTTTACGAGCCATTTCAAGTTTGGTGCCTTCATTGCTTTGGCCATAAATGTATTCGCCATCATAGGTAAATGTTACCGGAACGATGTAAGGTTGTTTGCCATCCGTGCAGGCCAGCCTTCCTACCACCTGGCTGGAAAGTACATTGTTGATTTCTGTTTTGTTTAGTTGTCCTAACATATCGTTTATACTTTAACGGCGTTTAAATATTTCTCAAACCAATGACCCGCCAGTTCCGAAACAATTTTCATTTTACCCGGCTCTTCAAATAAATGAGTGGCGCCTTCCACAATTTCCAATTTTTTTAAACAGGTTAATTTTGTGTAGGCTTCATTATTCAACTGCAGCACATCATAATCATGGCTACCAACAATCAGCAGGGTAGGGGCTGCCACTTTGGGTAAACTTTCCATGGCCAAATCCGCCCTTCCGCCCCTTGAAACTACCGCGCCGATATAAGGCATCAAAGCCGCGGCTTTTAATGCGGATGCCGCCCCCGTGCTGGCGCCAAAATAGCCGATGCGGCAATCTTTAGCGGCGGGATGCTCTTCCAGCCACCCTGTCGCACCGGCCAATCTTTTGGTAAGTAAATTAATGTCGAAACGGTAATATAAATGTTTGTCTTCTTCTTCGGTCAACAGATCAAAAAGCAGCGTCCCCAGATTTTTTTTATGCAGGTATCCCGCCACTGCCTGGTTGCGTTTACTAAACCTGCTGCTGCCACTGCCATGCGAAAAAATAATAATGGCTTCTGCTTTCCGCGGAATAATCAGTTCGCCCTGCAAGTCCGCATTGCCTACAGGAATGATTACTTCATTTTGAAAACGGTTATCCATTTGTTTTATTTTTTATTCATGTAATTCAACAGGAGCTTTGGCTTTGTTGTTTATTTCATGTTCGGCCAATTGGGATAAGCGGTCATCAATCTGTTTTTCATTTACTTCCGCTTCATGAAAAAAGGCCGCTTGTTTATCCATACCCAACGCATTGGCAAATGCGGCGGCTGTGCCGTACGTACTTATTTTAAAATGATTGATTGCCTGGATACTAGCCAGCAGGCAGGCGTCTTTTATGGATACATCCGTGCAGTTTGAAAACCGCTCTTCCGCTTCCGCTACAAAGGCATGCATAACCTGGTTGTTAAGGCTCAGCGAATTGATTTTCTCTTCATCAATAAAGATGGCCAGCTTTTGCACATGTTGATTTATAAGGTCAAGGTACCTCTGCAAAATGGCTTTTAGTTTCAAAGTACTGGCTTTGTTTATCCATTCGGGCAAACTTGTTTTTAACTGTATTTCCGCAACAGTAAACTTGCGGATATCATAGTCGAGCAGGTCGCTTAATGTGGTGATTGTTTGGTTATCGGTTGCCATGATTTTTAAGTTTTTATGTTACAAATTTACCTGTCCGGTTACCATGGAATAATGACCACCGTCAAGTAAAACCTTGACAGTCCTCATTGGGTTGGGGTGATGAATGGAATAGTCCATATTACTGATAACAATCAAAGTAAAGGCTGATGAAAAACATTTAAAAAAATAATAAAATGGGGTTGCTTTGAGGTATAGTTAAGGTTAAAGGCTAATAGGAATTATCAAAGTAATTGGTAGCATTGCTAATATCATCGCCTGTGGTAAAAGTGATTTTGTAATTTTTCTTTTTGATAAAAATAAAAATAATCGAATCTTATGCTGCATGCCATTTTTCATTAAGCTGAATTGCGGCGCAATGATTTATTAGAGGTAGGTTTATTTCTT
>JAVHOI010000194.1:0-7926 GCA_036169975.1 Ferruginibacter sp.
CTTATCTGTCAACGATGTCAAAGAGCTTTTATATATTTTTACCGGACACTAGTGACTAATTATTGTAAATTTGTTTTAATGACATCAGTTGTTAAAATATTGCCCCATTACACTTACGAAGAATATTGCCGGTGGGAAGGCCGCTGGGAATTGATTGAAGGTATCCCTTATGCGATGAGCCCGGCGCCGTTGCCTAGGCATCAATGGATAAGCAATAATATTAAGTATGAATTAAAGGATGCTATAAAAAAATCAAAGTGTAAAAATTGCAGGGTCTATGATTTTATTGATTTTAAAGTTTCGGAAGATACCATATTGCAACCGGATGCGGTAGTGGTATGCAAAGCAATCAACAAGCCTTTTCTTGATTTTCCCGCTTCACTTGTTGTGGAGATACTTTCGCCATCAACGGCAATGAAAGACCGCAATAACAAATTCTACATTTACCAGTCGCAAAAAATACCTTACTATATAATCATTGATGTTAATAAAAATGAAATAGAAATTTATCATCTCAAAGAAGATGAAAAATATCAGTTGGAAAACATTTCACCTGCTGGCCCATATCCCTTTATATTAGACACGGATTACACCGCTGAGGTAGTACTTAATAATATCTGGGAATAATTTCATTACCCAAATGATATTGCCGCCATGCCTGAATTATCCTTCACTTTAGGATACCAAATTTTCAGGGTAGATTTAATAACAGAAATTTAAGGAGCATTTAATTTTTGGCGTTTAGCAATTATTTATTTTCACCTGATGAAAAAGCTAATTGTACTATTATTCTTCCCCGCACTTTGTTTTGCTCAAAAAAATTATGGTTATAAAAACCTTGTACTTGAGGGCGGCGGTGTACGCGGACTTGCTTACGCAGGGGCTTTCAGCGAGCTGGAGGCAAAAGGCATATTACAGCAAATAGATAAAGTAGCCGGCACTTCCGCAGGAGCCATTGCGGGAGTAATGATATGCGTAGGATATAATGCGAAAGAGATTGATAGTATCATGCGCACTTTGCCTGTACAAGAGTTTAACGATGGCAGAGGGGGCATCGTTGGCAAATACCGTCGTGTAAGAAACAAGTTTGGTTTATATAAAGGCGAAAAATTTGAACTTTGGGTACAACAGTTGATAAAAAACAAAACAGGTAACGGGGATTTATCTTTTGCCCAATTACATCAGCTTCATCTTCGGAATAAATTATTCAAGGATTTTTATTGCACTGCTACCAACCTCAGCAAACAACAACTCGACATTTTATCCTTTGAAAATACGCCTGACATGCCAATTGCATTAGCTGTGCGCATCAGCGGTGGTTTGCCATTGTACTTTGAGCCAATTATATTAGATGACCGGTATAAAAAAATAGAGAAGACAGATACGGTTTCGTTTAAAAATTATTATGTAGATGGAGGAATGATCGCCAACTATCCAATCAGTATTTTTGATACCTGCCAGAATAAGGGCAATCCTTTATTATGTGAGAAATTGTGGTTCAATCCGCAAACGCTGGGGATTAAACTGGAACGTCCCGCTCAGATTGACTCGCTCAAGAACAACAGCAACAATATTCCACCTTTTACCATCAGGTCATTTAAAGAATATATCCATGCATTCAATAATTTAATCATTGAAACGCTCAACCGAAAATACCCCAACCTCGAAAATGAAAAAGACAGGTCCATTTATGTCAGTTACGGAACTATCAGTTCAAGGGTACGCAAAATGAAACCCGCCGAAAAGGAAATGCTTTACAACAATGGAGTAAAGGCTGCCGCTGATTTTTTAAAATCAAAGTAATGGGCCTTCCTGGTAAAACCAACTTCGAATTTTCATTGAAGTTGCAGGAAAGCATTAGAAATAAAAAGACGAATTGATTACCGGTAAACCAAATAAAGTAAGCTGGGCATTATTGGCTGTTGCTAATTAATATTTTTTTTATGATCATAAATTTTGCTCCGCAGGATATTGAAAAACATACTCCTTTCTTTTTCGCCAATCACACTGATATGAGTTGATTTCTTCATGATATTTATCAGATTTTTAAAAGTAAAATCACAAAAATTTTTATCCTGAGTAGCAATAATATTCAGCCCGTTATGATTGAGATAGGTGATCTGCCTTTCGCCTGCCTGTACATAAATGGTATTATCCCCAATAAGGCATTCGTTGATATATACATCGTAAGTAGCATTGCTGAAAGAAACAGTTTGGTTATATAAAAACTTCTTTCCTGCTTCGGCCTGCAATTCAACCTGGTTCAGTAATTCCTCAAGTTGCGAATACACTTTTAGCAGGATATGTTTATTGGAAAAAATATTTGACTGCCGGTAATATTCAATTTGCCTGATAGTAATATTTATACTTTCTTCATTCCATATTTCAGTAGATGGTATCTGGGTATAAAGGCCAATGATTTTTTTTGCTGATTCAAATGTTGCTTCACCGGCTTCTTCACCGCTAAATTGAAGCCTTGCCAGTTCAGGATAACCCAGGATTGTACGTTTCCAGAAAAAAAATTTAAAGGCGCTCAATTCAGGGAACTGCATGAAATGAAAAATAGGAATGTCTTTGTTAAAATAAAAAATTTGTGGATTTTGCATCAGTTTAAATAACTCAAGGTTATTTATTATCTCCTGCAGGTAATTGTCAAATCTGAAAGTTACACTATCAATTTTATTACCCGAAAAAATGACTGTATTGGACTGTATCTGAAGTAACTGGTCGAGTGAAACCATGTATTTATTGCATAAGGCCTGTACCTCATCAAGCCCTATTGGTTTCTCCCCCCTGATACGCCGGTAAGCACTGTCGTTACTTATGTTCAATACCTCTGCCACCTCATCCACAAAAGACAGATGAATGGGTAATTTTGATTTAATGTGGTTAAAAAACAACTGTTGTGTTTGGTTAGTGTCCATTAGTCAGTGTTTTATTTGAAAATTATTTTAAGCAGTATTCATTTAAACTCCTTGCATCATTTGCAAAAAATACTAATCGGGTTTAATTAATGACTAAAAGTAGTAAAAATTGCAGCTACTATCCAATTTCCTTATGGCAAACATTATTATTTACCAAACCTGTTATACAGCAATGATTTTCCCGTTTTGAAACCGCCATTCGCAGGAGTAGTTTTACCTCTCAAAATCATTATTAACATTAAAACTTACAATCATGAAAAAAGCATTATTTATTTCCCTCGCCTGCGTTGCAGCCCATTTTATCGGCAACGCCCAAAGCGTCCGGTTTGGCTTTACTGCCGGAGCAACACTTGCTAATTACAAAATAAAGTCGGAAGGCGCATCTGTAAGCGAAAAATCAAAAACAGGGATTACAACCGGGATACTTGCCGATATCCTGATTAGTAACCAATTCAGCTTTCAACCGGCTATAAACTTTGTTCAAAAAGGAACAAAAAGTGAAAATACAAATGGCCCGGTTACAGAAAAATCATCAACTTCTGTTAACTACATTGAAATGCCATTAAATTTTCTATTCAATGTTAATCAGGGCAAATCCGGCGGAACCTTCTTTATTGGTGCCGGCCCTTCAATTGCCTTTGCCGTTTCAGGGAAAACTAAATTTGACGATGGTACCAATTCAGTATCCGAAAAATTAAAATTCGGAAATGGAACTGATGACGATATGAAAAGAATGGACCTGGGTGCAAATTTTATTACAGGATATCGCTTTAAAAACGGCTTACTGATTTCAGTTAATTACAATGCAGGATTGAGTAATCTCATTCCAGGGGAATCAGGTGGATATTCGGCTAAAAGCAACTATTTCGGAATAAAGCTGGGGTATTTGCTGAATGGTGCTGGTAAAAATTAAATCAGGCATAGTAGTGAAAGGTCCACAATTATGTATGATAACATAGCCAAAATTAAGAGCGGGGGATTAATATTTTACTGATTAAGATAATTAGTTTTTAATCCCCCCCTTTCAACCTATATTTTTAAAGCCTAAATCACTTTTATGAAAAAGATAAAACTATATCAGCAAATAGCACCGTTAATAATTGTCCTTCAGTTTTTATTAATGAGTTGTGCAAATTACTATAAGGCCATAAGCATACCACTTAAAAGTAATGTTGAAAAGGCGGCAAAAATTGACAGCCTCAAAAAGGCTAACCGCACTTTTATACTTCGAAACGGTAATAATGCTTTTTTAATGACCAATCTTGTGTTAGATACGGAGCAAAACAAAATTAGCTGCACACTTGAAACGTTGTTATCGTATAATAAATTGCACCTTACAAATGCCAGAAAGGAGCGTATGAGGTACAAAAAAAATATCCCTGCTGATATTTCCGTATTGAATGAAGTGCATGTTTTCATCGCACCAGACAGTACTGCTGTTGCTGTATCAGATAAATACAAGTTCTCTTTGGATAATGTTCGGCGAATTGAGGTAATTGCAAAAGATAAACAACGCACTTCGGTCAGTTATATTCTTGGTGGCCTTGGCATTACCGCGGCCATACTGTTAATTGCCGCAGCAATTTTTGCCTCCACTTTTAGTCTCAATTTTGGTGGCTTTGGTGGAGGGTAAAAATAAAAAAATAGTTTAAATATTTTTTATTTTATCAAACCGCCAAATATTTTTTTTAAAATATCCGTAGTTCTGGCTAATGGGTTTTCCCTGATATTTTTTTCTTCCTTTGCAACAAGGTCAAACAATGCATTGGTAGCCTTCTCTGTTACAAAGTTGGGTAAATCAGGATTTATCTTTTTGAATGTTGTGGGGAAATTATTGTACGTATTTACCATATCACTGTAGTATTTGGTAGCATCAACTTTATTTAAAGATGATTTTATCACGGGTAAAAAAGCGGATGTTAATTTCTCCATTGTTTTTATTCTAAAATAATGTGTGGCGCTGGTATCACCACCTTTTACAATATTGATCGCATCGGTTAGCGTCATTTGTTTTATGGCATCCATGAAAATAGGTTGAGCGAAACCTGCGGCATCTTCGGCGCCCCTGTTTATTTGCAAAATGGCTTTATCCACTGATTTTCCAAGGCCTAATGTCCTTAATGTATTTTCAATTTTTTTCGCATCCGGGGGCAATAGTATTTTGTAGAATGCGTCACCAAAAAAACCATCCTGCTTATTTAATTGCAGGGTGGCTTTTACCAACCCCTGGCTTAAAGCTTCTTTGATCCCCTGTGCCGCTTCCGCCTGGGTAACGCCACCCAATCCCCCGGTTTGAGGTAATTGTTGTAATACATCACAACTAGTGAATATCATAATAAATGCTGCCGAGGCTAAAAGTCTTTTCATTTTTCTTGTTCTTTAATTCGGGTATATTCAAGTATCCTGCCAAACTTATGGCTTATGCGCTATTTACCGGTTATGGAAGAATCGGTTGCTTACGGTATCTTCGCAAAAAAATTTCAGTAGCAGCATGAGCATACAGCATTTATCAGAACAGGAGGCCATCCGCAGACAAAAATTAGCGGAGCTTAAAAGATTAGGGATTGATGCCTACCCTGCGCCATTATATCCTGTTAATAACACTTCGGTAAATATCAAAGAAAATTTTAAGGGAGAAGAAAATAAGGATCAGTTTGCTGCCGTATGCACAGCCGGCCGTATCATGAGTATTCGGGATATGGGTAAGGCCAATTTTGCCGTATTGCAGGATGGGGTAGGTAAAATTCAGTTGTATATTAAACAGGATGACATTTGCCCCGGCGAAGATAAAACCCTGTACCAGGTGGTTTGGAAAAAACTAATAGATATCGGAGACATTATCGGTGTAAAAGGATATGTGTTTACTACTAAAACCGGTGAAATATCCATACACGTAAAAGAGTTTACCCTGCTTACCAAATCGCTGCGCCCGCTACCAATCGTAAAAGAAAAAGATGGAGAAGCATTTGATGAAGTAACCGACCCGGAATTCCGTTATCGTCAGCGTTATGCCGACCTGATAGTAAACCCCGGAGTAAAAGAAACCTTTATCAGGCGCACCAGAATGATGAATGCCATTCGTGAATTTCTAAATGAAAGGGGGGCACTGGAGGTGGACACGCCGGTTTTGCAAATCATTCCTGGTGGTGCGGCTGCGAGGCCATTCAGCACCCATCACAATGCGCTGGATGTGCCTATGTACATGCGTATCGCCAATGAACTGTATTTAAAAAGATTGATCGTAGGCGGCTTTGAATGGGTTTATGAATTCAGCCGTAACTTCCGCAATGAAGGAATGGACAGGACACATAATCCTGAATTCACTGTATTGGAATTTTATGTTGCTTATAAAGATTATGAGTGGATGATGGAGACAACAGAACAATTGCTGGAAAAAGCAGCGCTTGTAACCAATGGCACTACAAAAGTGATGGCAGGTGAAAAAGAAATTGATTTTAAAGCTCCTTACAAAAGGATCACAATGTATGAATCCATTGCGGAATTTACCGGCTTCGATATTAGTGAAATGGATGAAGAAGCCATCAGGGAGGTATGCCATCAATTAGGCATACACGCAGATGAGAAGTGGGGCAAGGGCAAACTGATAGATGAAATATTTGGAAGTAAATGCGAGGGCAATTACATACAGCCTACGTTCATTACGGATTACCCGGTAGAGATGAGCCCGCTTACCAAGAAGCACCGCAGCAAACCTGGCCTGGTAGAGCGTTTTGAATTAATGTGCAATGGCAAGGAAATCGCCAATGCGTACAGTGAGTTAAACGATCCATTGGAACAAAGGGAGCGGTTTGAAGAACAGGCCAAACTTATGGAACGGGGTGATGATGAAGCGATGTTTATTGATCATGATTTTTTAAGGGCGCTGGAATACGGCATGCCGCCTACAAGTGGAATTGGCCTGGGTATTGACAGGATTGCCATGTTATTAACCAATCAGCAATCTATTCAGGATGTTTTATTTTTTCCGATGATGCGGCCGGAGAATTTTGAATAACCCCATTGATTTTTCTATTTTAAATAGTACAGTCCGGTTTACTCACATTAACTGAGCTGTACTTTTTGTTTAACTGCCATCTCCACCCATCAATCTCCTTTTTTCATTTCCGGCAAAAAAACTATCTTGTCAGATAAATTTTAAACAAATTCAATATGCCATCTTTTGTAAAAAGTTCAACCCTGTATTTTTTATTTACACTAATCAATATCTCCCTTCAGGCGCAAAAAAAAGAACTTACCAACGACCAATATTTTAAAAGCGATTTTAATGCTATTGTTCAGCCGCTGCCTGTTGTTACCAAATGGTTAGATGACAGTCATTTTATTTTACTTAAAAACAATAAAAGTTATATCGTAGATGCAAAGTCCGGCAGAGAGACGGAAACCCCGGATAGTAATGCAAAAGAAGTGGAAGCTGTTAAAGCAATTGTATTTATTAAAGAGGAGGATTTGTATATAAAACTTAATGGCCAGGAAGTAAGGCTTACCAGCGATAAAGAAAAAAAATCGAACCCTGTCATTAGCCCGGATGGAAATTATGTGGCCTTCACAAAAAAGAACGACCTGTACACAATCAATATCAATTCAAAAAAAGAAAATCGTTTAACTACCGATGGCAGCGATGTTATTTTAAACGGATACGCAAGCTGGGTTTACATGGAAGAAATTTTGGGAAGGGCAAGCCGATACCGTGCTTTCTGGTGGAGTCCGGATAGTAAAAAGATCGCTTTTTTCAGAAGTGATGACAGTAAGGTGCCGGTATTTGTAATCACCAATGCGAAAGGGTTGCATGGTGAAGTGGAGAATACCCATTATCCAAAAGTGGGCGACCCTAACCCTGCTGTAAAAGTTGGAATTGTTGGCCCGGATGGTGGCGAAGTAGCGTGGACAAAAATTAATGAACAGGATGACCAATATTTTGGAATGCCCTACTGGAAGCCGGATGGCAGCGCCTTGCTGGTGCAATGGATGCCACGCAGCCAGG
>JAVHOI010000194.1:8026-12266 GCA_036169975.1 Ferruginibacter sp.
GATGTGAAAGATTTTTACTCAGAGCAACAAAAAACATGGATCAGCCTGGATGATAATGACCGGATTACATTTTTAAAAAATGGTAAAGGTTTTATTTTAAGCAGTGACAAAACGGGATGGAAGCATTTGTATTATTATGACATCAAAGGCAAACTGATAAACCCTGTTACCACGGGAAAATTTACAGTTACCAAACTTGAAAATATTGATGAGAAAAATAACCTGGTTTATTTTTCAGCAAGGGGCAGGGAAAATACCGCACGGAAAGATTACTACAGTGTAAACCTGAATGGCAGTAACCTGCAGCGGTTGACCTTTGGCGGGTTTAATCATTCCATTATTAATCCATCGCCCGATGGCGCTTACTTTATTACTACTTACAGCAATTCATTTACCCCGGCAAAAATGACTTTGGTAAATAACAAAGGAAAAATTATTAAAGAATTGGGAGATAGTAAAGCCGCGGGGTTTGATGATTTTAATTTAGCCAAAACAGAACTCCTCCGCGTAAAAAGTGATGATGGGCTTTTTGATTTGCCCATGAAGGTTACCTGGCCGGTAAATATGGATACCACAAAAAAATACCCGGTACTCATTTCAATTTATGGCGGACCTGATGCCGGTACCTGCTGGGACAACTGGACCTTAACCGGGCCGCAGCAATGGTATGCGAAAGAGGGATTGATACAGGTGGTAATGGATCACAGGGCAAGCGGGCATTTTGGTAAAGAAGGTGTAAACTATATGTATCGCGACCTGGGGCATTGGGAACTGGCAGACTACGGCACGATGGTAAAATGGCTGATAGCCAACAGGCATGCGGATCCTACAAAAATTTGCATTACCGGTTTTAGTTACGGTGGTTACATGACTACGCTTGCCCTGACAAAAGGGGCGGATGTATTTACGCATGGCATGGCCGGCGGCTCTGTTACAGACTGGTCGCTTTACGACTCTCACTACACCGAACGCTATATGGACTTGCCTGCCGAAAACCCGGAAGGCTATAGAACAGGTAATGTAATGAACTATGCGGATAAATATAAAGGCATGCTGCAAATCGTTCATGGCGAAATTGATGACAATGTGCATTTGCAAAACAGCATCCAACTGATCAGTAAATTAGAGGATGCAAAAAAAGATTTTGAATTGATGATTTATCCCGGCGGCAGGCATGGCTGGGGAGGAAATAAGGGCTTGCATTTTCAAAATTTAAAAACACGGTTTATTTATAAATATTTACTGGAAAAACCGGTTAATAAAATGATGTTGAAATAGTTTTGTTTTATCCTTTTTTCTTTAGCTGTAAATAATCAATGTAATAAAGAATTTTTATTGAAATACTATTGTTTTGAGGAGCTGAAAGAGTGTGGTTAAAGTTTCTTAAATAACTATTAATTATTTCCTGCTCTGCGGTATTGGAAGCACTTTTCCAAACAATATTAAACTCACTGCCGGGTGCAAAACGCCAGCTATACACCATGTCTATATTGAAAATATTGTAATTATTATTGAAGCTGTGGTTGTTTGAAATATACTGATTGATAGCTGTATTACCGACAGGTATTTTATCAAGGCGCCCCTCGTTATTTAAAGAATAAAATTCTTTATACCGCACATTACCCTGATAATGCCTTATCCGCATGGTAACGAACATTTTATTATTAAAACTGTATTTGAATTTTAAACGGTTTTCAATAGTCATACGGTTTCTGCGGCCAAACAAAACGGTGTTGGCATCATAAATCCCGTCATGACCATTATCGCTGTTGCTGCCCGGGAAACCTACATTATTACTTATAGGATTAAGTGAAAGAAAATGTTCAATTGAGAATTTATTGCTAAACCGTATTGAATGTGTTATCTGCGTGTAAAACTCATTTGAGTTTAAAAAATTAGTGCTGCCAACCATTGCTACAAATTCGATGCTGTATTTTTTTGCCATATTATTTTGTACAAAAAAACCCTGGTTATAAAAAGAGGCACTTTTATAAAAACGTCCGTTTACCCTTGGCTCATAAAAATCATTTCCCCTGAGACCAGCATTAATAAAACTACCAATCCACCATAAATTTTTTAGCTGCAAATTACCATTGTAATTAAATTTAATAAGCTGATAAGCTCTTGGAATAAATCGCTGATCGTAATTAATATTTAAATTATTAAACCAGCGGTTATACCATTTGCCAGGCGTCGTAATGCTGTAGCCGGCAAATAAATTAGTAGCGATGTTATTATTAAAGAACTGTATGCCTAAATCATTTGGATCAAATTTGTCATCAATTACCTGCATCATTGTTGAAAAATTAAACTTACCGCTTACCTTTCCAAAGCCTGCTCCATATTTATATCCAGTGGTATTTTTGTTACTGAAAATAGTACTTGTATAAGCATTTCCAGAAAAATTCCACCTGTTCTTTTTATCATAAAGGTCGAACAGGCCGGCGGTAACATTGGCGTCATAATCTTTCCCGCTTCGTAACACATTTGAGTTGACCAATGTAACAGATGAATTATTTTTAAGGCTTTGGTCCAGCACCAAAATATTGTAATTGGTTAAAGGGTTGGTTTCTATTTTTCTTTTGTTGCCATTTTCATCTTCCACCGTTGCATACATAGTTTGCGAAACCGCATTGAAAACACCTATGCCCAGTTTCCCTTTTGTTCTGCCTGAAATTTTAGTAGCATTCAGCAATTTTGTCTCGCCCGGATTTTTTATTATATGCTCTGTTCCTGTTAATTGATTGGCTACTTCAAATTCATGAAGTGGTGCAGCGCCAATCCGCCTGCTGTAAAATAAATTCCCTTTATTGAATAGTTCTGTTCCCTCTGTAAAAAAGGTCCTGTTTTCATTAAATTTTATTTCAAATGGACTCAAATTCAGCACCTGGTTATCGCTTTGTGTCTGGCCAAAATCGGGTACAAGTGTAGCATCCAGCGTAAAGCTTTCGTTGATGCCATATTTAACATCCATCCCTCCATTAAAAGCATAGGTTGTGTTTTTTACATCTTTCGTGTTATAGGGATAGTTGTTTACATAACCGGAGAAATAAGGGGAGAAAGACAATCGTAAAGGCGGTGTTATTTTATCGGGTATGGTAAGGGTTCCTTCCTGCGTAAGGAATCCATTTTTTTGTGGGTCAATAGGATTCCAGAATAATTGTTTACCGGATTTATTTCTTTTCCGAACAATATTCATACCCCACAATTGTTTGTCTCTTTTACTAAAACGTATTGCAGAATAGGGTAAAAACATTTCAAAACTCCAGCCATCATTTTGCAATCTGGAGGCACTTTGCCAAACACTATTCCACGCAAAATCTTCACTGTTGCCATTGCTGTTAGGAGCTTGTTTGGCATCCATCTGTTCTCCAAGAGGTGTTACAAAATATTCAAATCCATTTAGCTTATCATAATAGGTATCGAATATAATACCCACAAAATCATTGTTGCCAAAGTTATCCCTGCCTACCAATTCCGTGGCAATGCTGTCTTTATTTTTTTCGTGACAATAGCCACCAATATAAACTCCCCCGTTACTGTAAAGGATGAATATTTCCGTTCTGTTTGCAGAATCTTCTTTTGCGAAAGTATTGGGCCTTAATTCAATAAAGTTGGTGGCAGCCGGTGCGGTTTTCCATGCCGCCTCATCCAGATTCCCATCAATTTTAAAAATTGTATTGGTGCGTAAAGCCGTAAGTTCTTTATGATTAGCCTGGGCATTAGTTATATGGGAAAGGGAGAGGCATATTAGCAGTATCCCTGTTAATTTGTAAGTCATGATAATTTTTGTAGAGTGGCAATGGTGGCTACCTCAATACAAAATTATACGTACGTAATCATGAAATGTTACCACCCATCAAAAGAAAAATGAATTTTATTTTTCTTAACAAAAATTTTAAACAAATAAATCTTTGTACAATTTTGCGCCGGGTAAAACGGAGTATTTTTCAAGGTCAGTAACCCCTTCATTGGCTAATACTTCTTCATCTATAAAATTATTGCCTGTACATTGGGTGGATGGCCTGGATAAAATAAAATATGCCGCATCCGCCATAATTTCCGGTGTACGGCTCATGTTCATCAGCATTTCGCCGCCCAATAAATTATTAACAGCGGCAGTAGCAATGGTGGTGTGTGGCCACAGGGTATTGGCTGCTATATTATATTTTTTTAATTCCGCAGATAAGCCCAAAGCGATCATGCTCATATCGTATTTGCTGATGGTGTAAGCCAGGTG
>JAVHOI010000194.1:12366-14041 GCA_036169975.1 Ferruginibacter sp.
CTGGTCTTCAAACCGGATATCACATTGTACTGCCAAAGCCTTGCCACCGGCCGCTTCCATTTCCGCAGCCGCTGAATATATAGTGCCGCCAAGTTTAGGGTTCTCTTCCACGCTTTTGGAGGCTATTACAATATTGGCGCCTTCCCTGGCAAGCCGTAGCCCAATGGCTTTGCCAATTCCACGGGATGCACCCGTAATTAAAACTGTTTTGTTTTGAAATGACATGTCAAATATTTTTTCAAATCTAATCAATAACCTGGTTAACCGGTAGGTTGTATTTAATCATTCACCTGATATTTTTTAATCCAACCAACATTAAACGTTGGTTAAAAAAGACGCAAAGAATTAAAATTTTACAAAAATTCTTTGCGTCTATTTCCAGGTTTTGCTGAAGGGTTTGGCAACCTAACTTAATACCGCTTCGTGCGTAATTTTGGTATTCAATAATTTTGAAATCGGGCAGTTCGCTTCCGCATCGGTTACCGCTGTTTCAAATTGTTCTTTGGTAATGCCCGGTATTTTGGCGGATACTATTAAATGAGATCCGGTAATTACACCGGCCGCGGCATCCAAAGTGATTTCACATTTCGTATTGATTTCAGCCGGGGTAAACCCTGCAGCGCCTAATACAAAACTTAGTTTCATGCTAAAGCACCCTGCGTGGGCGGCGGCTACCAATTCTTCGGGATTGGTGCCTATTCCATCAGCAAACCTTGTGTTGAATGAATACTGCGACTTATTCAACACGGTACTTTGTGTGGTAAGATGGCCGGTGCCTTCTTTACCTGTGCCGTTCCAAACAGCGGTTCCGTTACGTTTCATTGTTTTTGTTTTTTATTGTATGGTAAAATATTTTTCGTTAAAACCCACTATCACTTTATTATTCATTTCTATCACCGGCCTTTTAATAATGCTGGTATATTTCATCATGAGTTGGATAGCCTCATTTTCAGTAGTTATTTTTCGCTGTTCTTCCAATGATAAACTTCGCCAGGTGGTGCTTTTTTTGTTTAGCAAAACTTCCCAGCCTGCCTCTCCGCACCAATAGGCAAGTTTTTCTTTTTTGATACCCTGTTTTTTATAATCATGAAATTCAACCGGAATGTTATTATTTTTATACCACTCCAATACTTTTTTTATGGTGCCGCAATTGGGGATCCCGTAAACAGTAATTGTACTCATATCAAAATTCGGGTAACACCGGTTTTGTTTTCATGATCGCTTCTATTTTTTCCATCACTTCCGGGGTAAGCTTTGCTACCACTTCCAGTGATTTTAAATTATCAAGCAATTGCTGTTTTTTCGTGGCGCCCAAAATTGCCGTACTTACATGCGGGTTTTTTATGCACCAGGCAATACTTAATGATGCGGTACTTACACCAAGCTTAGCGGCAAATTCACTAAGCTTTTTCACCCTCTTCACTTTATCATCCATTACCCACCTGTCTTTCAGCCAGTCGAACCCTTCCAGTGCAAAGCGGCTGCCTTTGGGTATGCCATCATTGTACTTGCCGGTTAAAAGGCCTGCTGCAAGCGGGCTCCAGATGGTAGTACCCATCCCGGGGTTTTTATAAATTTCCAAAAATTCCTTTTCAATTTTATTTCTTTCAAACAAATTGTATTGCGATTGTTCCATGGTTGGCCCTATCAGTCTGTACTTTTCCGCTACCCGGTG
>JAVHOI010000195.1:0-2953 GCA_036169975.1 Ferruginibacter sp.
CGCGTGTTCAAGCGACACTAAATATTCATCCCTGTCGGGCACATTAAAATCAATTTTGTCATCACCAAAAGATGCTGAAAGCTGTACCCGAATTGATTTATATTTGGAAAGGTCCCTCATGGAAACGGCCGTGTCAATTACAGTTGCCGGAAGCTCAAGATCCATGGCAACCTGCGAAGTCCATTTACCTGTACCCTTTGCACGAGCCTCATCTTTAATATCATCTATCAGCAAATGATCCGCACCGGCATTTTTAAAATTGAAAATATCTTTTGTGATTTGGATCAAAAAAGATTTCAACCTTCCTTCGTTCCATTGTGCGAATACTTTTTGTATTTCCGCATTATTTAGTTTCAAACCTTTTTTTAAAAACTCGTAAGTTTCGGCAATCAGTTGCATCAGCCCGTATTCAATACCGTTATGTACCATTTTTACAAAATGGCCCGAAGCGCCCGGACCGATATAGGTTACGCATGGCTCTCCATCTACTTTCGCGGCGATGGCTTCAAAAATATATTTTACGTGCTGATACGCTTCCTTATTGCCACCGGGCATCATGCTTGGCCCCCTGCGTGCGCCTTCTTCCCCGCCGGATACACCCATTCCAAAAAAATTCAATCCCTTACCATCAAGATATGCCACACGGCGGTTGGTATCGGTAAAATGCGAATTGCCACCATCAATAATGATGTCGCCTTTTTCCAGTAAAGGGATCAGGTCTTCAATTACGCTATCCACAATTTTACCTGCCGGTACCAGCATCATCACTGAACGTGGTTTTTGAAGGCTTTGAATAAATCCGTCTAAAGCAGCGAACGCTTTTACAGGTTTGCCTGCTCCTTCTTTTTCGAGTAGCTTTGTTTTTTCCATGTCCTTATCATAACCGGCTACGTTAAAATTATGATCGGCCATATTTAATAACAGGCTGCGCCCCATGGTACCGAGGCCAATCATGCCAAATGAATAATTCGTTTCCTGCATGTGACTATTTATTTAAAATGTTGTGTTTACAAATTTTATGATACTTTTCGCTGCGGCCTCACCTCCCTTCTACCACTCCAAAAGAGAGGAGGCGGTAGTCCATACTTTTACTATACTAATTAGCTTCCAAATCAACTTTAGTTCTTTACCCAACTAATACACGCCACTCTTCTATTATTGGTTAAGCCATCAATTCCTAAGCAACTGCATTTTGATCCTCCCACTTCGGGGAGTTATTGAGGATTTTTTATAATGTGGGCAATGATGCCATGAAAAACTAATCCTGAACGGAGCGTCGCCAATGTTGCTGCCATGAAATACTTTAGCCCGGAAACAAAAAATTAATTTTAAAAAGATGTTATCTGCATGTATGTACCTACAATTTTTCAATAATGCTTTTGCTCGATTCAAAACCTTTGTGATGAAAAGCATGTATGCCCAACCGTGCGGCGGCCTGCACCAACATGGGGCGGTCATCAAAATAATAGCATTGTTCCGGCGCCGCCTGCGCTACACCCATTGCCAGTTTGAAAATACCAGGATCGGGTTTGCGCATGCCAACCTCGCAGGAAGAAATAAACGCATCGAAGCAACGGTGCAGTTTAAATTTTTTAATGCGATAATCATTCAGCTCCTTTGGTTCGTTGTTGATGGAAATAATCCTGAAGCCGCAACCGGAATTTTTCCATTCAATGATCCATTGCAACATACCGGGAAGTTCTATGGATTGGGCAAACATGAAGGATTTAAAATCCTCCCTTGTAAATTCCCGTGGTTGATTAAATATGACGGTTTCAAGATATTCTTCCAGGGTGAGGTTCCCGATTTCATACACATTAAATATAAATTCGTGCAACGTGTTGAATTCCTCGTAATCCAAATTAAATTCTTTGGCAGCCGCCGCACGTGATTCATGCCCCCAGCCATTGGATAACAGCACGCCTCCTACATCCAGAAAAAGGACTTTCAATCCCGCTTTTTTCATGTTGTTTTATTCTTTAATTTTCTTCTTTTGATTGCCTATCGCCTGAAGCAATTTATCGTAGGGCTTATTGAATTTATCAATGCCTTCATCTTCCAGTTTTTGTGTAATGGCGTCAATGTCAATACCACCTTTTTTAAGATCTTCGAGCACTTTTATCGCATGGCTCAGGTTTTTTTCCAGGGTGTTGGCGGCAATGCCATGATCCCTGAAAGCCGTGAGTGTTTCCATTGGAATAGTGTTTACCGTATCGGGGCCAATCAATGGCTCTACATATTTAACATCGGAAAAAGCGGGATCTTTGCTGCCTGTACTCGCCCATAACAGGCGCTGCGGTTTAGCGCCTTTTTCCTGAAGCTTTTTAAAACGGTCGCTGCCAAATACACGCTGGTATATTTCGTACGCTTTTTTCGCGGAGGCTATGGCCACTTCGCCCTTTAAATTGGTTAACTTTTTTTCGGCCAGCATCGGATCAACCATTACATCAATCCTGCTCAGGAAAAAACTTGCCACCGAGGCAATATGATCAACAGGCTGGTTATTTTTCATCCGGTCTTCAAGGCCAGAAATATAGGCATCGGTAACTTCTTCATAACGGGGCAATCCAAAAAGGAGGGTAACATTAATGTTGATCCCTTCACGGGTACACCTGCGGATGGCCGTTAATCCTTCCGCCGTTCCCGGGATTTTAATCATCACATTTTCTTTTCTTACGGCTTTCCAAAGTTCAAATGCCTGTTGGGCGGTGGCTTCCGTATTACGAGCCAGGTGTGGCGATACTTCAAGGCTTACAAAACCATCCCCTCCTCCTGATTCTTCATACACCGGCTTCAGCATATCCGCTGCCCGCTTGATATCTTCTACTGCGACACCATAAAAAATCGCTTCGTTGCTCTTATCCTTTTCAGTAAGTCTGCCGATGTCGTCTTTATAATCGTCACTGCCGCTGATCGCTTTTTCAAAAATGGCAGGATTGGAAGTAATGCCCCT
>JAVHOI010000196.1:0-2953 GCA_036169975.1 Ferruginibacter sp.
AAACAATAATTATAAAATTATCCGAATTTAAAAATACTTTTTTCTCCTTGTCAAAACAAACGGGCCAGTCTAATAGCATCCAATATGCAGTAGGATATTAAACCATCATGATAAGGGAAGTAGGTAAATCAAAAAAATATTTACAGTATCCACTTTTATCCAAAATGAAATTTCTGTTTATGCCGCTGAACATTATCAGTACAGGATTAGTGATGTGAATGGCCATTCGATTGCCAAAGGAAACGGGCAGGCAGGATTAAATATAGTGGATATGAGCTTGCCGCCTGGAGGAATGTATGTATTGCAATTATTGAGCATTAACCAAAAACAAACAGAACGGATTATAAAACAGTAAGGTAGGTTTATGTATTGTAAAGGGACTGCGTAAGGGGCTGGCCTTTTCTTTTACCCCGTTTCTAAAAATCCATTTCGCGGATTTTTTTTGTGGCTCTTTTTTACATTGATCATGCATCAATTTTATTATGCATTTTATGTGAAAACTTCCTTATGACATGCCAACATACAGGTAGTGATAGTTAACGTTATTTGGCTAAGTTCCCGATTTTGGCAATTGTTCAATTTTAAAATGTATCAATTAAATTATCATTAAACAAACCTTAATCTGCTTTTCGAATCCATTAATTCCGTAATTTTAGAAAACCCTTTTTTATGTTATGGAGAAAATTCAATGGTGAACCCATTCAACTACCCATCAAATCGGCGGTGGAAGAAACTATTAAAAGAGAAACAATAGCAGGCAACCATTTAAAGGTTTGCATTGGAACCGACAGCCAGGTAAAAGGCAGGATAACCGAGTTTGCCACCGTTATTGTGTTTTTACGGGAAGGCCACGGGGGCTTCATGTTTATTCACAATGATAAAACATTGATGAGGTACAGCATCAGGGAACGCATGCTGGTAGAAGTAGCCAAAAGCATTGAAATCGCTTATGATCTTTGCGACCTGTTTACGTTGTACAATGTAGATATGGAAGTACATGCCGACATCAACACCAATCCACAATTCAAAAGCAATGAGGCATTGCGGGAAGCCATGGGCTATATCCTGGGGATGGGTTTTGCCTTTAAGGCCAAGCCCGAAGCTTTTGCAAGCAGTAGCTGCGCCAATAAGATGGTGAACTAAACACCCGCCAAATCTATTTAGACGAATTGCAAAGTTTAGGTTTTGGATAAAAAATTTTTTCAGACATAATGAATGACCTGATGCGGAATCTTTGTTTGCCTGCATCCCAGCCAGCTATAACCCATGCAATATTCCATTATTACACTTTCATCAACGCTTAAGGATACTTATCGCAACTTTTTTATTGTACATTGAATATCTTTGCCTTCCAATTAAAAAACATTTATACCATGAGCGAAACAGTACTTACCAAAGGGCAGATACATACCAATAAAGGTGTGCTGACTTTTGAGCTATACGATGATGATGCACCAATAGCCGTAGCCAATTTTAAAAAATTAATCGGCCAGGGATTTTATGACGGGCTTACTTTTCACCGGGTAATCCCCAATTTTATGATACAGGGCGGATGCCCCGATGGAACCGGCGCCGGTGGGCCAGGATATACCATTCCCTGTGAAACCAAAGGAACCAAACAAATCCACGACCGTGGCGTAATGTCCATGGCACACCGTGGCCCAAACACAGGAGGATCCCAATTCTTCATTTGCCATAACCGCTCCAATACCAAACACCTTGACGGTGTACATACCTGTTTCGGAAAAATAACGGAAGGGTTAGATATTATTGATGATATTAAAGGAGGCGATATAATGGAGAAAGTTGTATTGCTGGATTAATCATCGCAATAAAAAATAATTAGGCATTAAAAACCATCCATCAGTTGAACAATTTAAGATGGATGTTTTTTTAATATCCGGGGATTTCAATTAAATGAATAGCATGAAAAACCGTTTACTGGTTTATTTTATAATTTGAAATTTTTCTATGTAAAATAAATCATCACAGGCTAACCTTTAGCCTGTGCGAACAGTGGTTTTAATGTGTACCAGGCCATTGCCGGAAAAAATACCATTGGCACTGCTAACCCCGGAAACAATTCCGGGAACTGGATCTTCAATGGTAAGGTTATTGAAATAGGTACCATAACCGCCGCGAAAGAAACAATGGAAAACAAAAAGTTGAAGACAATTTCCCCTTTTTTCCTTAACCATTTTATCAATCCCCAATATACCAGCCCCGCTACCACACAGACCAATATATTTATCCCGGTCATACTCCACGCATTCAATATTTTTGAAAAATCCGCCTCAGTCGCGAAAAAATAAATACGATTATAAATATTGGCTGCGATAGCAGCCAATATTCCAGCAGTAATACTTTGAAAAAAAATCCTTTTATACATGAAATTATTATTTTGAAACAGGAACGGTAATATCAACTTTAAATTTAGCTGATCCATGTGCAGGCTCTTCAATATTCACATTATAATCAAGCCGGTTCACTTCAATGCTTCCGGTAAATACATTATTGATAAAAGTAAATGGAATAGTAATTTCCTTTTGGACCCCGTGCATGGCAAGCATTCCCTTTGCTTCATAGCCGGATGAGGTTTTTGTTATGGCAGATGAAGCGAAACTGATAGTTGGGTATTTTTCAGCATCGAACCATTTGGCACTTTTGGCGTGTGTGTTTTTCATTCCATTTCCGGTATTGATAGTAGCTACATCAATCGAAACATTAAATTTGGCAGCGGCAATATTGGCGGCATCAAAACTGATCTCGCCTTTTAATCCACGGAATTCGCCGGATGGGTCGCCACCTTCAAATTTTACGGAATAATTATCGGCAATTTTCCAGTCCTGCGATTGAAAAAATGTAAAGGCCGAAGCGGTGATAATCACAAATGCCAGAAGTGGATAAATATTTTTTTTCATACTAATTTGTTTTTAATGTTATAAATTTTTTT
>JAVHOI010000197.1:0-2947 GCA_036169975.1 Ferruginibacter sp.
AATAATTCCAGGCTTTTCGCATCGCGGAAAAGGATACCATTCCTGGCCGCCCTGCCTAAGCCTACCGCTATGGCGGCTGGCGTCGCAAGACCCATGGCACAGGGGCAACTGATTACCAATACCGCGATACTTCTCATTAATGAATGGGTAGCGGCAATATTAAACGAGAAATAATTCAACAAAAAAGTAAGGATTGCAATACTGATTACGGCAGGTACAAAAATGGCGCTGATCTTATCCGCCAACTGCTGTACCGGGGGCTTATCTCCCTGTGCCTGTTTTACAAGGTTTAAAATATTACTTAGCACGGTGTCTTTTCCAATGACAGTAACCTGCGCTTTCACCGTTCCATCAGTGATAAGGCTCCCGCCGATTAAAGCGTCTTTTTTTTGCTTGAATACCGGCTTGCTTTCACCTGTAAGCAGCGACTCGTTTACCTGCGCATTACCCCAAAGGATTTTACAATCCATGGGTACCTGTTCACCGCTTTTTATAAGTACAAGATCGCCTACATGGAGTTGGGTGTTTTCAACGGGCAAAATTATTTCTTTGTGGCCCTCATCAAAAGCGATCATATTGGCCATTACTTTTTGGCTTCGGGCCAGCTTGTTGAGTTCTTTTTGCGTAGCAGCTACGGATTTATGTTCTACCCATTCACCAAGAAAAACCAAGGTTATAATGGTAGCGGTGGTTTCATAAAAAATATAATCCATTCCCAAGTTCCAAACAGTCCCAATAAGGCTATAAACGAATGCGGCGGTAGCGCCAAGGGCAATTAATACATTCATATTGGGTATCCCCCGGCGCAGGCTTTTTACCGCACTTACACCAAAGTATCCCATGCCTGTGATATAGACAGGGATACAAACAGCCAATTGGATCCAGGGATCCATTAAAAAATGAATATGCCACGGAAGCATGTGAAGCAGCAATACCAATGTAAAGGGAAGGCAGAAGCCGAACCGCTGAAGATGGTTGGTAAAAAACTTATTTTTTTGTTTGCCGCTTTGTACAGGCTGCCCGTTTACTACATGATAGCCCAGGTCTTCGATTCCCTTTGCCAGGGCTTCCTTCGACTTATTTTCAATAAGATTAAAAGTAACTTCGGCGCCAATGAAATTTACTTTTACATCGCTCATACCTTCCTTCTGAAGATATTTATTGATCGTTAAAGCGCAATTGGTGCAAGTCATCCCTTCTACTTTCCATTCTACTTTTTCCATGCCGCAAAATTATTGTTTGCATTAATTATCCAATTACTATTGAAGGAAAATATCTTTGCAACATGGAGGTAATTTTTACACTGGAAGAAATAGGTGCAGTAGCCAAAAAAACCGTGGCAATAACAGCAGGGCATAATGTGATTGCCTTACACGGCGAAATGGGAACAGGTAAAACTACCTTTGCTCATGCGCTTTGTGACGCAATGGGCGTAAGTGAAAATATATCAAGCCCGACATATTCCATCATTAACCAATATAAAACCATTGCTGGTAAAATAGTTTACCATATTGATCTTTATCGTTTAAAAGATGAGGAGGAGGCTATCAGCAGCGGTGTGGAAGATTGTTTATATTCGGGTGATACCTGTATGGTGGAATGGCCCGAAAAGGCCCCGGGGATTTTTCCGGATGATACGTTGCATGTATTCATTACCCCTATAAATAATTATACACGGAAACTGGTAATTGAAAATTTGTAACTTGTTTTTATTTTTTTTTAAAGAATTGACTGTACCCCCCTATATCTGTAAATACAAAAACGCGGTGTCGTTATTAATTTGTAATTTGTATGCTTTCAATTAATTAAATATGGCTACATCAAAACCTTATGTTTCTCCTTCCTTCACTTATGAAACAATGGAAGAAACATTAGACATTAAACCAAAAGGCACGGAGCTGTTTATTGGTATCCCCAAAGAAAATTCATTTAATGAAAACCGTATTGCCCTTACACCGGAGGCGGTAGGTGTAATGGTAGCCAATGGCCATCGGGTAGTAGTGGAAACCAAGGCAGGAGAAGGTGCCAGCTATAACGATTTGGATTATAGTGATGTGGGCGCTAAAATCGCCCATGATAAAAAGGAAGTCTTTGAGTGTGACGTACTGGTAAAAAGCGCCCCCGTAAGTGAAAGCGAATGTGAGTTGCTAAAGCCTAACCAGTATATTATTTCCCCGATACATTTAGCGGTAATGAAAAGGGATATTTTGCAGAAGATGATGGATAAGAAAATCACCGCATTGAGCTTCGAAAATTTAAAGGATGATAGCGGGCATAATCCTATTGTAAGAAGTATGAGTGAAATTGCCGGCAGTGCGGTAATGCTGATTGCGGGGCAATATTTAAGCAAAGCCAATGATGGAAAAGGGGTATTGGTTGGGGGCATCAGCGGCATCCCGCCTACCAAGGTCATCATCATAGGCGCTGGTATAGTTGGGGAGTATGCCGCAAGAACCGCACTGGCGATGGGTGCAAGTGTAAAGATTTTTGACAACAGCATTTATCGCTTAAAGCGCCTGCAAAATAATATCGGTGGCCGGCTATGGACCTCCGTTATTGAACCGAAGATTTTATCAAAACAATTAAAAACCTGTGATGTGGCGGTAGGCGCTATAAGCAGCGCAGGTGGCCGCACACCCATTGTGGTTACCGAAGAAATGGTAAGCAATATGCGGCCGGGAACCGTTATCGTTGATGTTAGTATTGACAGGGGTGGATGTTTTGAAACCAGCGAAGTAACTTCTCATGAAAAACCGGTATTCAGGAAATATGATGTGATACATTATTGCGTGCCCAACATTCCAAGCGGCTTTGCACGTACAGCATCACAAGCCATTAGCAATGTATTGATGCCTTTGCTGCTGGAGACGGCGGCGGATGGCGGTATTGATAATGCGGTTTGGCAAAAAATTAATATCCGCAGCGGCATCTATTTGTTTAAAGGGAG
>JAVHOI010000198.1:0-2944 GCA_036169975.1 Ferruginibacter sp.
GCCTTTAATTTTTCTGCGTTAATCATTGTTGTAGTTTTTTTTGATGTATCTGTTTATGCGTTGTAAAAGTAAACTCCGGAACAAAGATAAATGGATTCTTTTATTAACACTAATTAATTTAGTATTTTAATGGTAATTTATTTAGCTAATCCATTTTATTAAAAAACCCCATTCCGTATAATCGGAACAGGGCTTAAAGCATGAGAAAAACCACTTATTTTATAACCCTTATTGGGTAATGACGGATGAAAACGGGCGATACATTTTTTTCTTCCTGGGTATCAGGTATCTTTTTCTCTAAAGTTTGATACTACAAATAGACAACACTTTATCCAATCAAACAATACCACAAAGTGTTAGTTTTTTAGGTATATTGTAGATTGTTTTTTATTATTTTATAAGATAAAGTTAAACAGACACCCGTATTGCCCTTTTTTATAATTTAAACTTTTTGTGCTTTATTGCCTCTGGAACTGTTTAATTTGTATGGTTTAATAATTGTTACCAGGGGAAAAAAGGAACGATTTTATTTTATAAAAAATCTAATTTTTGTGACCTAAATGATAAACTGATGAAATAGAGAGTAATTTATTTCAAACATTCTTACTTGCAGGAATATCCGTTAATTAAAAATAAGGATTGCAAAGTAGTCGTAAAGTATAATCCCCTCCATCAGTCAGCCAGGATATCCAGTGATAATCTTTATCGTTTATACTTTTTAGAAAGCGCCAGATCATAAAGCGGCAAGACCGTTTTTAAAAATGAATATGGTATGGAGATTGGCAACCTGGCTCATGATAAATTTCATCCCAAAGAAGGCTCACTGGTGATAGACGCAAAAAATATCAATACGAGATACAAAATGAACAAGCGCCTGAACTGGTGATTTTTGAAGGGAATCTAAATAACAAGCTGGCGAATTGCAGCATTCCCACACAACAAAACAATTCTCAAATTAATACTACCACCAATGCACAAACGGTTAATTACAACTGTTACCTTTTGGAACTTTGCTGGTATTTATTTTTACCAAAGGCGATAGAAAATTTGGTAAAATATGCCACCGCATAATTTTGCCACTCTTTTTATAAATTTCATTTTAAATGTAACGCTGGTCGAAAAAACCTGCGTTACATTTATCAATTATTTTTTTACCTCGTTTACTTCTAATAACACGCTCGTTCTCCTTCCGTTTACATCCGGGTTAATTCCTATAGTCATCAAAAAGTTACCTGAATAAACTTTCCCTTTTTCTATTGAAGAATTAACTCCGGGATACAAATTAATTTCCTTCACTGTATAATTTTTTGCAGCATCCAATCCTTTAAGCTGTATAGGCTTGGGTGATGCGGAAGGCATAAACCGGGTATTGGTAAGATAGTTAAATACAACTGCCCGGCTTTTCTCCGCATTGGCAAACATGAGTGACGCCATAGGGTTTTGATTTGGATTTACCAACCGATAAAGATCGCCATGCCATACGAGGTCGCTGAGAGATTGATAGGTTGCCACTGCCTGCTGGCTGAATTGCAGATCTTTTTCACTCAGTTTATCTACCACAATATCATATCCCAGTTTACCCATCATCGCCACATCCGTTCTAAACTTGATGGGCAGGTTGCTCCAGTCGGTTACGTGGTTGCAACTTGCAATCGTTGGGTAAAAATAGCTGTACTCCCATTGGATAAAAATACGTTCTACCGGATCTGTATTATCACTTGGCCAATACTCCGTGAAGTATTGCAGCGCACCATAATCTACACGGCCACCGCCTCCACTACACAACATCATCGGTACTTTTGGATATTTGGCCCGCAACATGTCCAGTACTTTGTACAACCCTTTTACATAATCAACATAAAATTGCGATTGTGGCAATCCCATCTTTTGCAGATAAGCAGAATGGGCATTAAAAATGACCGCATTGCAATCCCATTTTACAAAAGCAAGTGTAGGGTTTTTGGTAAACAAAGTATCCAACACGCCAAACACAAAGTTTTGTACTGCCGGGTTAGAAAGATCCAATACCAATTGATTCCGGTAATATTTTTCCTCACGCTCTGGCTGACGGATTACCCAGTCTTTATGCTTTTCGTATAACTCACTTTTGGGATTCACCATTTCAGGTTCTACCCATATTCCAAATTTTACACCTGCGGCATTTGCTTCTTTTACGAGATAGCCGATACCCTGTGGTAGTTTCTTTACATTCTCCTGCCAATCACCCAGACCGGAACGATCGCCATTGCGTGGATATTTATTTCCAAACCAGCCATCATCCAGTAAAAACATATCCACTCCCAATTTCTTTGCTCCTTTAAAAAGACCAGTTAGTTTATTTTCATCAAAATCAAAATAGGTGGCTTCCCAGTTGTTTAACAAAGTAAGCCTTGAGCCTTCTCCGTCAAGCAGCCGGTATTTGGTTGCCCAATGATGCAGGTTACGGCTTGCTTCGCCTTTGCCCTTATCCGAAAAAGTATATATAAAAGCAGGTGTGGTAAATTCCTGTGCCGGTGCCAGTAAATATTCCGAAGCATAAGGATTGATGCCCGCAATCAAACGCAGGTTTTTATAAACGTCTATTTCAAAATCAATTTTAAAATTACCCGACCATGCCAGTTGCCCCAGTAAAACCTTGCCTTCATCTTCTGTAGCTGGTTTATCAAACGACACCATGAATGTTGCTGGTTCCATCAAATTAGCCCTGGTGCCCAGCTTGGTGTCAATCGATTTTATTCCGTGGGTTAAATGTTCTTCTTCCGGTTTCATCTCGTTGCCCCAGGTGCCGTTGTAATGGGCTAGATAGTAATCATCAGCCAGAAAATATAAATTCGCAGAAGCATATTTCTGCATTCGGATAGGTTTTTTTTCGCTGTTTTTTATAACGCTCCATTGCTCTACCACATTTTCTTTAAAATACGTTTTGTAATAAAGTGTGACTTCA
>JAVHOI010000199.1:0-2939 GCA_036169975.1 Ferruginibacter sp.
TGTGGCAGCATAATATAGTCAAGGTTAACATTGCCTGTGTTGGTACTACTTTTATGGGAGACGGTTGCAGATCAAACCAGGCTGCCGGCATTATACTCTAATATTAATTCACTACTGAATGATCAAAAAGAATATGATAAGGCAATTGAGTACGGGGGAAAAGCAGTTACCCTGGCAAAAAAAATCGGGGATGGCTATTCAATTGTAAACGCATTATTGAATCTTTCAAACACCTATGATGATCTTGGTAAATTTGAAAAGCAGTATGCCCTGTTAGGGGAGGCATTACCATTGGCTAAACAAGGAAAAGATATTGAGCAGATAGCTACAGTTTACGATGACCTGGGAGATTATTATTACCAGAAGAAACAATATCTGTCTGCCTTATCAAATTATTCTGAAGGGCATAACTATGTTTTGCAAATGGGTAATAAATATCATTTGTGTACCTCCTTTTCAATGCTGGCCCAGGCCTATTATAAGTTGAATCAGAATGATAAGGCATTACATTATATTCTTCAGGCAGAAAAAGTAGCGAATGAGGTAGGAGCAAGGGCTGGTTTAAAAGAAATATACAAAATAAGGGCTGAGATAGAACAACAGAAGGGTAATTATAAATTTGCCGGGGAATATTTTTCAAAAGCACTCATTCTTACTGATTCCTTATTTAAAGCAGAAACCAGTGAAAAAGTTGCCGAAGTAGAAGCCCGTTACCAGAATGAGAAAAAGCAAAAGGAAATTTTACAAATGCAAAAAGACAAGCAAATACAATCGCTTTCCTTAAAACAAAGATCAACCCTCAATTATGTTTTAATCGGTTCTTTGTCTGCTTTAATTATTGTTGGTTTTTTGGGATATCGCAACCTTCGTCATCGCCATCAATTAGCCAGACAGCAGGACCAACTGCAACAGCAACGGATCCGTGAATTGGAAAAGGATAAACAATTAGTAGCCGTTGATTCCATGCTGAAAGGACAGGAAGAAGAACGGAGCCGCCTGGCAAAAGATTTGCATGATGGATTGGGTGGTTTATTATCAGGTGTAAAATTTTCACTAAGCAATATGAAAGACAATTTAATTATAACCCCCGATAATATGGCTGTGTTTGAACGGTCGTTAGATATGATTGATACTTCTATTAAAGAGCTGCGGCGGGTAGCCCATAATATGATGCCGGAATTGCTGACGAAATTTGGGCTGGATGAAGCATTAAAGGAATATTGCAATACCATTAATGCTACCAATTTGCTTTTGGTAAAATATCAATCCATGGGGATGGATACAAGGTTAGAAAAATCAGCGGAAATAATTATTTACCGTATCATTCAGGAACTGTTGAATAATATATTGAAACATGCGGCAGCAACAGAAGCGTTGGTGCAGTTGATTAAAGAAGATAACCGGTTTAGTATTATTGTGGAAGACAATGGAAGAGGTTTTGATACCGCTATGCTGAAAAATAATAAAGGGGCGGGCATTACAAGCATTCAATCAAGAGTAGATTATTTGAAAGGCCAATTAGACATCCATTCCGAAGCAGGCAAAGGGACTTTGGTAAACATCGAATTTAATTTATAATTATGATCCGTGTATTTATTGTTGACGACCATCCTGTTGTAATTGAAGGCATCCATTCATTATTGCAAAATGAAAAGGACATTGAATGGGCCGGCCACGCTATGAATGCCCAATCCTGTCTTGGCTATTTCGTAAACAATACCGCTGATGTGGTGTTGATGGATATCAGTATGCCAGGTATGGATGGTGTGGAGTTATGCGCTGTTATGAAAGAAAAATATCCGGGCATTATGATACTGGGACTGAGTACTTTCAACCAGGGGCTGTACATTAAGAAGATGATGGAGAATGATGCGTCCGGCTATATATTAAAAAATTCTTCTAAAGAAGAATTGATAAAAGCGATACATGCTGTAAATAGTGGAAGCATTTATTTTAGCGGCGAAGTAGGGCAGGCATTAAAGGAATATCAAATCTCTTCGAAAAGAGAATTGCCATTATTAACCTCACGTGAAAAGGAAATACTTGCTTTGATTGCGGAAGGATATACCAATCCGCAAATAGCTGAGAGGATATTCCTGAGTCCTTTTACTGTTGACAGTCACCGGAAAAACTTATTAGCCAAACTAAATGTAAAAAACACGGCTTCCCTTATAAAGTTTGCAATGGATCATCATTTGATTTAAAAAAATTACTATATCTCTTTCAATCTGATTCATAAATTGAATTTACCAGACAAGCGTTGCTTAATGCAATAATTTGTTTTCATTCAATTATTAAATATTCCACATTTGCATATTGCTTAAATTCTGCTTCAACAGAAATTTATCCTTCTCTTCAATTAAAACCGATAATATTAAATTCCAGCAAAGACTTTATAATGCTGCTTTAAAATAGCGGAAGGGAATGCGGTACAATCGGCTGTACACCCGTAGATACAAGCATTGCGTTTGGTTTTCATTTTATGAAATCTTTTATTGTTTCGTTGTTCCATCAAATTGATTATCTTGTATCAAAACTATATAATATGAGACGATTACTCTTTATCCCCGTCATGGCATTTCTTGTATCATGCTCGGCCAATGCTCAGAAACCTACCAGGGACGATGTTACCAAAGCTATTAAATCAACCTGGGAAAAAGCCCAGACCAGTTTTGAACCAAAGACAACCGTAACGATTAATAATATCAGGTTTGGTACTTCTGAAAAATCAAATTATGCACAACAATTGGAAGGCGTGCCAAAAGGGGCATTAATTACGAATGCGAAAATTGACTGGACACAAAACCTTTTTTATACGAATGAAACCCAACATGTTCGCCGGATAATGACTGCATGGGTATATAAAAATTCGTTTGGCGAATGGGAGATAATGAATACGGGAACCGTGTATCCTGATAAATAATTTCGTATTTACAACT
>JAVHOI010000200.1:0-13750 GCA_036169975.1 Ferruginibacter sp.
AGGATTAACAGAAAAGATGGGGACTACCTTCAGCAGCCTTCCGCTTGGCAATCCATATACACTCATTTGCCCGCTAAAACCACCTGAAACAAAATTGTAAAACTCATCGTATTTGCCAGGGGCAACATAAGTTTGGGCAGCCGCATCGCCACTTACCGCCGAGCCTACATTTTTTGGCTTGCATGAATCCATGCTAAATACTAATGCAAGGACAGCCAGGCCAAGTGCATTGTTTTTGATTACTTTCATTATTAGTAGAATTTAAATTGAATGTTAGTCATGAAAATGCATTAAGGATTAATTTTTAAATAACTGGCGGCTATTAAAATTCCGCCAATCAACGTGCATTTCAATTTGCCGAAACATTGAAACCCTTTTGCCCTCCTCTGGGAACATCCTGATTATTCCGGGAGGAGGATGAAGCCTATTTTACGCCATCATTCTTACGCATAAATTCCAAAAGGTTTCTTGCGTCATCGTCTGACAGGTTTTGATTAGGCATACGTACAAGGCATATTTCAAGTTGCGCCTGTGCCTTAGGATCTTTTGTAATCATTGCATCCGTATTGGTAATGAAATTCATTATCCATTCTGGTGCATGACGTGATGTAACCCCGGCCCATCCTGGTCCAACCAACTTTTCATCGGTAAGTTTATGGCAAGCGCCACATTTCACATCGTAAACCTTCTTTCCGCCATCAGCTTTGGTAACATCCAATGAAGCCCCTAATTCAACTTTGTCAAACTTACCTTCTCCTCTGTGGGGATCATAATCAGGATTCTCACCAACTTTTTTATCACCGGATTCCTTGTCATCCGGAGGCGTAGTGCTAATGGATTTATTTTGGGTACTATCCGCATTGTAATCTGAACCATTATTACCTCCGCAAGAAGCTACAAAAGCCACAACCAGGCTAAGTACAATCAGTTTCTTCATAATGTATTTATTTTTTTATTAATAAAATTTGGTTATGCAAGGTTAGTTATGGATAAAATAGCTTTTTATGCGTTTGGTCATAATTAAAAAAAGAAAACATTTTTATCTTAAAAAGATGTGACCTTTACTTATGCCCATTTTTTTTTAAACAGCAATGACAGACACCGTAGATAATGGTAAATTATAAACTTTCAAAATCAGGATAAGTTAGGCATATGAGTTTAATCATACAATTAATTAATCTCGGTCATACCTGAAGACAAGAACTCCTATTATTTTTAAATATTCATTTCATCCTATAATTTTTACTAATGATTGATATTGACTTGTTACTTGCCTGGGGAGCTGCCTATAAAAAAGTAAGCGCCGGCGAAATCATTTTTAACGAAGGCCAATCCTGTTTTTTTTATTATCAATTGGTAAGCGGAAAAGTAAGGTGGGTAAATGTAGATGATGAGGGTAAGGAATGTATCCACACAATTGTAGAGCCAGGTGAATCTTTTGGTGAATTTCCACTTTTTGATGATGGGCCTTATGCTGCTTCCGCCATAGCCGATGAAGACAGTATGGTAATAAGGCTCCACAAACCCACCTTTCTTCAATTGATAAAAGAAAACAGCGACATTCATTTCGCCTTCACAAAGCTGCTCTCAAAAAGGCTAAGGTATAAATTTTCAATCATAAAATCCTTCGCCACACATTGCCCTGAAAACAGGATAGCCGCCCTGCTGGACAATCTTAAATCTGAAAATAAAAATTTTTGTGGCGATTGCAACCAGCTAAAACTTACGCGGCAACAAATAGCGGATATGACTGGCTTAAGGGTAGAAACCGTTATCAGAACCATGCGCAACATGCATAATAAAGGGGAACTATTGATCGCAAAAGGAAAAGTGTATTGCGGAATATGATTGAACTCATATCGGTTTAATTTTCTTTGATATTATTTTGGAAAAAAATACATGAGTAATTTTCTGCGCAGGTGGCTTACCATTTCATTTTTAAATTTGTTGCTGGTTGCCAGCCTCGGCATTATCCTCAGGTATAAAATCGCATTCTATCTGCCCTTTATAGATCAGAAACACGTATTGCACAGCCATTCGCACTTTGCCTTTTCCGGTTGGATTACCCAAACTTTAATGGTGCTGCTTATTCACTATCTTGGCTTAAATAATGGCGGGCAGGTTCTAAAAAAATATCGCTGGCTGCTTTATGCCAACCTTTTTACAGCTTATGGAATGTTGGTTAGTTTCATTTTGCAGGGATATGCTTTTTATTCTATCAGTTTTTCCACACTATCCATTTTCGTTTCCTATTTATTTGCCATCCTGTATTGGAAAGACCTGAACCGCATGAATGAAAAAAAGGTAAGTCATTTGTGGTTTAAGGCAGCGCTTGTATTTAGTGTGCTTTCATCCATTGGCGCATTTGGCCTTGCTTACATGATGGCAAATAATATAATGCACCAAAACTGGTACTTAGCCGCCGTTTATTTCTTTTTGCACTTTCAATATAATGGCTGGTTCTTTTTTGCAGGTATGGGGCTACTGGTCTCCAGATTGGAAAAAATAAATACGGCTGTTAAAAACCTTAAAAATGCCTTCCTCCTTTTTTGTTTCGCCTGCATTCCCGCTTATTTTTTATCGGCATTATGGCTCCCTTTTCCCCGCATCATTTATTTCATCATCATTGCCGCGGTTATAGCACAATTAGCCGGGTGGGCGCTGATGGTAAAAGTATTTATAGGCAACCGGCTTTTCATAAACCAGCATTTTTCAAAATATGGCAAAGTACTTTTACTGCTTTCCGCGATAGCGTTTTCAATAAAATTGTTTTTGCAAACAGGCTCTGTCCATCCCGCGTTAAGCCAGTTATCTTATGGTTTCAGGCCAATCATTATCGGGTACCTCCACCTTGTTTTATTGGCGGTAACAAGTATTTTTATAATTGGCTATATTGTTTCTTTTGAATTGGTACTGGTTACTAAAAAATTAATAACAGGTATTTTTATTTTTGTAGCCGGGGTAATAATTAATGAGTTACTGCTGATGGTACAGGGTGTGGCGGCATTAAGTTATATCAGTATCCCCTATATTAATATACTGTTGTTGGTTGCCGCGGTTATTTTATTTACCGGCATTGGAATAATGTTTATTGGCAGCCTCATTCCGAAAAAATTGGAATAAACTCAGGGAAAACCCCATATCAGAAATATTATCAGGACGGAATTTCTTTTAATCATTTAATGCCTGCCCGCTATTTCAATTGTGCAGGTTTTCATTATCATTTCCCCTGCTACTTTCATGATAATGGCAGCCTGATTACAACCCCCTTTTTAATTGATGATGATCATTTTTATTCGATCCCATTTCAGATAATTTGCACCTGAATTTTTTAAAATATTGAAATATGAAAACGATAAATTGGATTATCTTATCCTTGCTGTTAATGCCAGAATGTAACACATCAAAAATCACCTCCTCCTGGTAAATAGTTAAAAATAAAAATTATAATTAAGTAACACATGGTCTGTATTAGCATTTTAAAAACCAAAACAGGTTCATGAAACCTGAACATTTTCAGTTAAGCAAATGCTCCAGTTTTTTCTTATTGATAATACTGATACGCCCATCTTTTATATCAATCAGTTTTTCATTGCGAAAGTCACTTAGTGTGCGGATGAGCGACTCCGTAGCGGTACCGGCAATGGTAGCCAGGCTTTCGCGGTTAATGTCAATTACAAATTCTTCTTCGGCGGTGCGCTGGTATTTTTTTTGGAGCATCAGCAGCGCTTCCGCTACTTTTTTACGAAGCGAATTATAGGCAAGGCCCAATAACTTGTTCTCTTTGGCGGATACATTGTTGGCGAGCAGGCGAATAAATTTTTGCGCCACATCTTTATTGTTATTTATTAATGATTCAAAGTCCTCTCCTGGTATCACGGCCAGTTCAGTTTCTTCCATAGCCTGAGCCGTATCCTTATATACGGTTCCTTCCATCAGGGCGATATACCCGATAAAATCACCGGGGCTAAAAAGTTCAGTCACCAGTTCTTTACCATCCTCATTACTCCTGTAGGCTTTAACCTTGCCTTTCAAAACATAATAAAGCCTGTTGGGATGATTACCTTCGGTATATACAGTTTGCTTTTTTTTGTAATGGTTTACATTCCGGCCTTCGGTAAGCGATTGCAATACGTTTTCATCAAAAGGAGCCTCCATCAGGTTTTGTACTCCTTCGGTACCGGGCGATAAATCCTGCTTTAGCAATTCAAATTTTTTAAGCCTGCTGTCAACCGCATTCAGCAACTCCGTACCACTAAACGGTTTGGTCAGATAATCATCGGCTCCCAATTCCATGCCTTTACGAAAATCACTTCGCTCCGATTTAGCGGTCAGGAAAATAAAGGGTGTATTCTTAATTGCATCATTTTTATGAACGGCATGAAGCACACCAAATCCATCCAGCACGGGCATCATAATATCACAGATGATTAAATCGGGATTGTACGCAATGGCTTTTTCTACGCCAATTTTGCCATTTTCCGCCTGTATCACTTTGTAATTCGAAAGCTCCAGTATCTCCGCCGTGTTGTTGCGGATATCATCATTGTCTTCAATAAGTAAAATCTTTTTCATTATGTATGTTTTGTCGGCAACCTCCCGTATTATTTTTTGCTACCTCCGTGAACTCCCGGATAAAAAAAACGGAATCCTTAATTTGAAATATTCGCCTTTGGCTATCCGTCCGTTTCAGCATCAAATGTTATTACAAACTCAGTACCTTTTTCAAGTTCACTTTTACATTCCACAGTACCATTCATCAGTTCGGCATATTTGGAAACTATGTGTAAACCCAGTCCCGTACCCTGTATATTACCCGCATTGGCGCCGCGAAAAAAACGTTCCTTTAAATGTTTCTGGTCTTCTTTGGAAATACCCATGCCATAGTCCTTTACCGAAAGTATGATTTGTTGATTATGGCTGATGGTTTTTATTTCAATAGGGCTTGATTCTGGAGAAAATTTGCTGGCATTGGAAACTAAATTCATGATGATATGCTTTAGCAGCGAAGCGTCCATTAATACATCCGGGCCACCTTCATGATGATAACGGATTTCCTGGCTCCCTTTGAGGGTATTTTTTATTTCGCCCGCTATCGCCAAAATTTGTTCCTGAATATTAAACCGGGTAAGCCTTACCTGTATCCTGCCTTCTTCAATTTTACCCACACTCAGAAAATCATTCAGGATATCCGTGAGCATATTTACGGATGAAACAATACGCTGCAGATGTTTTTCCCGTTTTGGCTGTTCTTCGCCAGCCGCGTATTTTTCTATTAAATAAGCGGATGAAAGTACGGTACTGAGCGGTGTACGAAATTCATGCGAAGCCATGGAAACAAATCTTGACTTTAGCTCGCTGAGGTCTTTTTCCTTTTTCAGCGCTTCACGCAAATTATCTTCTACTTTTTTTAATGCGGTAATATTACGGATAATAACCCCGGCTTTAATTACGGTACCATCTTCATTTATCAGGGGGAATGCATCCATAACATAGGTGTTACCGGCAAGCGGGAAGGGCAATTCAAAATTGGAAATTATTTTTTTATTTTCAAATACATCGCCAAGCATAATCTTTATAATCTGCCGCAACGGCCCCGGAAATCCGGGAAACATTTTGTTGCTGATTATTTTTTTTGGCAATGGGTTAAGGCGGTTATGAAGTTCGCCCCCGGTATAAATAAATTCGTATCGCTTATTAATTATGCTGATAGCCCCATCAGGATAATTCCGCAATAACTGAAGAAACAATTCCTGCACTTTTCTTAATTCCCGCTCCGCTTTTTTTCTTTCGGATATGTCTATGGCGATACCCATGAATCCGGTAATTTTTTCTTCACAATCCCTGATGGCTGTAATGGTTAGCAATACGGGAAAAGTTTCCCCATTTTTCCTGATGTACGAATACTGCTCTTCCTCACGAATATTCCTCCTTGACTTTTCTACCAAAACATCAAAATCATCCGTAACTGTAATTCCAAATTTCTTAAATAATTCTTTGCGTTTCGCTGTTATTTCAGTTTTGTCATGAAATAATACAGGTGTGTTTTTATTAATGACCTCCGATTGGGTATAACCGATATTATTGGATGCTTCGGGGTTGAAAAGTTTGAGGATACCTTTTTCATCTGTAGCCACTATCATAGCCCCGGCATTGTCCAGCAAAGCTTGTTGAAAAGCCTGAACGGCTTCCAGTTTGTCTCTTGATATTTCTAATTGCTGCACGGTTTCCTTTAAATCCATGGTGCGCTGCTCCACTATTGTTTCCAGCTCAACATTTAAATTTTTAATTTCTGATTCCGCTTTTTTACGGGCGTAAATATTGCTGATAAAAGCGATTACAAATCTATCCCCGTTGGTATGGTAACTACCAAGGCTAATTTCTACTGGGAACTCCGTACCATCTTTTTTTAAGGCGAATAAATCCTTACTTATGCCCATTGTCCGGGGCTGTGGGTTTTTTAAATATATTTCATGATGATGAATATGATTGCTTCGAAACCGGGCAGGAATCAATATTTCAGTTTTTTTCCCAATCAGTTCTTTTTCGGAATAACCGAATTCTTTTAAAGCGAAAGAATTGATTGCCGTAATTCTCCCTCCACTATCAGTAACCACAATACCCATTGCCGCATATTCAAAAAACGCCTCAAAATGATTTAAACTTTCATTTTTATTCATTGCGGAATGAGGGTTATATGATTTGGTAATTTTATTTTCCATTTACAGCATACTAAGTTCAATAAATGTACACCCGTTAATGCTGATAAAAATCAGGCGATAGTATGACAATGCGCAGGATACTGTAATAAACTGCCAGTCACTCCATTTTCATTAACCGGGGTTTTAAATATTAAAGGCCGGATTGCTCAGGCAAATCGCACAACAATAAAAAATAAACCCCGGAGTTTTTGATTATTGCAAACAAAATATGTATGGTGGGTAGAAAAGATCCGGTATTAAAAAAAGGTTTTATTGCCGCAAACGTGTTACAGAAACCACCTTTAGGGTTAACAACCGCTCTATGCATTTAAGGTAAGGAGGATTTGGCCTGAAGGCATTTTATAAATCGCATGTTTTATTTTACCGTTTTTATAAAACTGTCCCCTCACCTGCTATGGTATCATTGATAAACTTTTTTAACGCTGTTGGCATTACACCCATAATAGCATTCATTTCATTTTCAGAAACATAATAATTCAAAGCTTTAAATAGTACCGCTACGGCATCCATCGCTTTAGAATAATTATCAAAATCATAACCTGAAAGGCCTTCATCTTCCAGCCGCACTTCCTCCACGAAATCATTTACATGATTGATACGGTTAAAGTCTTTGTCATATTTCCAGCCATCCACATACATGCCTTTCAGCGCCATAGGCAACTGTGCCAGCAACTGAAAAGATTCTTCATGGGTAAGGCGGTTCCGTAATGCATGCAACACCGCCCGCATAATGCTGCCGGCTTTATCCGCAGGCACTTCCAGCTCTTCCGCTACAAAACGAACAATCTCTTTTCCCCTGGTAGCGTGTTTTTCAAAATCGTGAGACATGTAATTTTATTTTTTGAATTTTGAGCCGGCGGAATGCTCAATTTCAAATGAGAGATTAGCCGTAATCCGGTACTCCACAATTTTATTGTTGCTCACTACCGCACTTTGGTCTTTAATATACAGGGAGCGGATGTGTTTCACTGTTTTCGATGCTTCGTTTACAGCCTGCTGTGCGGCATCTTCCCAACTTTTGGTGGAACTGGCCATCAGTTCCAAAACTTTTAAAACTGCCATGATTTAAAATTTTAATGATTAAAAAATATTTTTATTAAATTCATGAATACTTCATTTATCATAAAATTAAGCGATAGCTTTTCGTAAAAAATTATCCGGTTTGTTTCGGATTTTTCCATTGATTTTTTGGCCGATAATGAATCAATCCGTTGAATGATCATTTTAAAATACTTTTATTAGACCGGCAATATTTCTACTCCGGAAAATTTATTTTGCTTACTGATTAATTACTCCGCAAATCCAGGTTTTAGCATCAGCATTCTTAAGCGAATTCTTTTACTTTTTCCTTTACGGTTTGTTCAATGTCCTGTTTAAGTTCATTACACTTTCCTTTGCCCAGGCGGAACAGGTCATTTAAATCATCACCAAATTTTTCTTTCCGGCTTTTGATTTTTGATCTTGTTTCGCTGCCTTTTCCTGGTGCGAATAAAATTCCAAACATAGCGCCAATAGCAGCGCCAGCGCCAATTGCAATGAGTATTTTAGCTGAATTATTCATAAAATAAATTTTTAAGCTATTAATTAATAATTGCAAGATAACGGCAAGAGCGTTTTATAAGAATGACAATCCTCATTAATTATGCTGACAATTATCAGGGGATTTATAAAATATTTTTTGTGATTAAACGACCACTGCTTTTAATCAGGCTGTTTATTGACATTGGTTATTTTTTTACAATATTTACGCCGCTATATTTACATCGGTTTTTCATAGGGAATTGGATTTTAATCAGGGCTGGATTTTTATCCTGGCCCTTTTTTATTTATTTTTAATAAAAATAATAATACACAGAAAGCGGTTTACCTGGATGCAAATGGCAGTTCAATATTTCAATTTTTATTTCCAGTTCAATGGACACAATCAGTTTCATTATTGATTGAAATCATCAAATAACCTTTAATTAATTATTGAATCATTTTATTTACTTTAAAAATTGTTGTGGAATAATAGCGGTTTTCAATTTCTTCACCAGTAATTGTTTCATGCTCACCTTATCCTTTAGCCACCTTTTTTTTATCCGCTCCAGCAGTTCCCTGTTATATTTATTTAAACTATTGAGCTTGTAATATTTTAATAAAGCAATCGCCGTACGCTTGTCCTGGAAATTTCCCAACTCATCTAAAAATTCATTAAAAAAAGAATCAACTTTTTCCTTCCATAAACCTTGAGATAATAATTCTTTTTCCACGCCTTCATATAATTTCAGGTTGTAAAACAAATCTTTCAGCGTTTTACGAATGGCATGGATATTATCATCACTAAAATTCCCTGATAAAATAATTTCGTAAACAGCCACCCATTTTTGCCTGGCAAAATTTCTGAAATTATCTGACGGTAATTTATCCGGGATAGCCGCATTTGTTTTCTTTCTGCTTTGGTTGACGGATTCTTCTAAAGAAATTTCAATCAACTCCGGCTTTAATTTTTCAATTTCCAATTGCAGCAAACTGAGGTAGGCTTCCGGTTTTTCAAGTTCCTGCTTTGTGGCTTGGCGTATTCTCTGCCGTTGCAATTGTAAATCACGGATACGCCCTGAAATGTTGTAAATTTTTTTTAATTTTCCTGAAATTTTTATTTTTCCCGTTGTATCCGAGCCATGCGGTATCATCCGTAAAAAAGCACGCAGCTTCTTATATTCTACCCTGAACTGATGTATAGCCTCAATATCAAAACCACTAACAACCTCATTAATAAGTTTTTTTAATTTTTTGTAATGATTATTGGTTATATGTTTTATAAGCTCCCGGTTCATTAATAGCGTAATGAAAATGATGTTCCTGTTTTTTTAATAGGTATCATCGGGGTATATCGTCATTTATATGCGATACTCATCCCAAATTCATAATACGGTAATCAGTGCCCGGTATGCTTCTAATGATTTGGTAACTGAAGATTAATAACTTTGGCAATTACTTTGAAAAGCGAGAGAAAAATAAATTATTTCCGGGTGTTGATTAAATTTTACCCTCTACGAAATACATATCAATTTCTCCTTTACTCTTAGCGCCGATTTTACCGCGATGAGAACAGATAAAATAATCTTTTACCAACAGATAGGTATCGCCCGAAATATTTATTTTGCCGGGCTCGCCCTGTTGCTCCATTTGAGAGGCAAGGTTTACCGTATCGCCCCAGATATCATACACGAATTTTTTTACGCCAACAACGCCGGATACTACCGATCCGGAATGTATGCCAATACGTATTTCAAATGCAGGCAGGTCCTGAATTATTTTTGAACGGCTGAATTCGGCAATAAACTGCTGCATATCCATCGCCGCTTTTACCGAATTGACCGCATGTAATTCATCATCCTGCGGCAAACCTCCCGCACACATATACGCATCGCCAATGGTTTTAATTTTCTCCAATCCATATTTGCCGGTAATATAATCAAAGCCCCGAAAAATTTCATCCAACTGTGTTACCAGCATATCCGGCGACATATTCTGTGCGATAGAAGTAAAGCCTTTAATATCCGCGAACAAAACGGTAACCTCTTCGTGCCTGCGTGCATACGACTTACCGAATTTTTTTAATTCCAATGCGATTTCTTCCGGCAAAATATTCAACAGTAACGCATCCGATTTTGATTTTTCCGATTCCAATTGTTTTTTTTGTTTTTCAATTTCTCCCGTCCGGTAAGCAACTTTTTCTTCAAGCAGTTCGTTGTGCTGCTTCAATTCATGAATTAAACGTTTATTATTCCGGCGAAGCAAAACAGTTTCTATGGCATTGTCAATGGTAATTTTAAGCTCATCCTTATCCCAGGGTTTTGTTATATACCTATAAACCTTTCCTGTATTGATAGCATCAATAATAGCTTCCAAATCGCTAAAGCCGGTTAAAATAATACGGACATTATCGGGCTCCTGTGGCAATTGTTGTAAAAACTGTACACCTGTCATACCGGGCATCCGCTGATCGGTTACAATTACCTGAATGTCATTATGCGAAATAATATCAAGCCCTTCTTCACCACTTTGTGCGGTAAAAACATTGTAATTGCGGCGCAGTGCGGCCCTGAATGAATTAAGGTTATTTACCTCATCATCTACGTACAAAATATTTTTGTTTTCCGGTTCTTCCATTGATATTTTTTAAGTAATTGTTTCTTGTTCCAGTGGCAAATTTATTACGAATTCCGAACCCTTGCCCGGCTCGGAAAAAACCTGTAATCTGCCTTTGTGTTTTTCTATAATGCCATAACTTATTGATAATCCCAGGCCCGTTCCTTTGCCCACTTCTTTTGTGGTGAAAAAAGGGTCGAATATTTTTGTTCTTATTTCTTCCGTCATTCCACTCCCGGTATCTTTTATGGAAATGCGGATTTCGTTTCCGGTGGCGCTTGTTTTAATAAATATTTTCCCGGCTCCGTTTATCGCCTGAATGGCATTGGATAAAAGGTTCATGAATACCTGATTAATCTGGCCGGGAAAGCAATCCACTTCCGGAATCTGGCCAAAGTCTTTTACTATTTCTATCCTGTCCCTGTAGGTGCTGTGCAAAAGGGTCAGGGTAGATTCAATGCCTTCATTTAAGTCCGCCTTTTTAATAACATGCTGATCCATCCTTGAAAAATTCCGTAATCCTTTTACGATTTCAGAAGTGCGGCTTGCCCCTTCTTCTATTCCTCTTAATAAATCTTCTACCTCCGTTAAGGCAAATTGTATATCTGTTTGCTCATTAAATTTTTGCACTTCTACAAATTCCTTTTCAAGCCCTTTATCCTTTACCGTTTTTTGATAATAGTTTATACATTTTATGATATCCGCCAGATCTTCTTTCAATGGTTTCACATTAGCCGAAACAAAATTGATCGGGTTATTGATTTCATGGGCAATGCCGGCGGTTAACTGACCCAGGGAAGCCATTTTTTCCGATTGAACAAGCTGTTGCTGTGTTTCTTTTAAATTGGTTAAAACCAGGTTCAATGCTGTATTTTTTTCTTCTATTTCTTTCTTCTGATTATCAAGAACGATCATGTTTTCGTTGATCTCATTTTTGGCTGCCTCAATACGCTTCTTTTGATTGTCTATTTCTTCTATGCTGGCATTCAGTACATTTGTTATCGCCGCCTTATCTATCACCGTACGGTGAAATTTAAATTCGGAAACAACAAGATTTTTTTGAGCCACTTTTACCTGTTCCAAAAGCTGTGCTTTAACTTCCGTGCCAATATCTAAATCCTGAATGAGTTTTTTTAATTGTTCCAAAAAAATCTTTTTACCGGTTAAGGAAATATTTTCAGTATAATTTATTTTTCTTCCAATATCACCATCGAACATGTTTCATTGTGAAAATCGCAGGTGCTGTTTTTCGCGGTGCCGATTTCGCCGTAGGTAAAAAAACCGATGAGCGGTTTATCCCAAATGCCTCTTATCATGCCGGCCTCATCACCCGTCATGGGGCCAAGCGCCATGTGCCTTGCCTTGCACGAAAACATGATCATCGCATCAGCTTCGGGGATGCCGGATTGAAGTGCCCGGACCCGTTCAGTTGTTTTTTCTATCAAATCAAAACCAGGCTGTACGGAAAATTTTACTTTGCTTCCCTGCGGGATACCACCGGCAAAAATCAATGCCCTGCTTTCTATATCTACCATCAAAGGCGCACGCAGCACAGTGTTTCCGTTTTCTTTTGTAAGCTGTAAAGGGTATTGCGCAAAATTTTGTGCGATGATCTCCGCGGTATTATCTACACTTTCGGTAAACTGAAAATATTTTACAAACACATCCACCGCAGGTTCATCATCTATCGAATATACAACATTACCGATAGATTTCGTGATCGTTTTTTCGATGCCAATATTATCCCATCCGCTTGTAGCTAGCCCTTTTACATTTATTTTTTCATTGTCTAAAATCAATCCGATAAGCCCTGTGGATGACTCATAATTATTGCTGAAAACATAAGAACCTTTCATCGTTAAATCATCTCCCGCAAGGCCGCCGAATAAAGGAATTGTTTTATCATAATCCTGCACGCCTTTTATTATTTGTTCCGCATCTATGGTTAATCCGCTGCTAATAACGACTACGGAAGGATCTTTGAAAGCCGCTTTTGCAAATTTTGCCAGGTCGCCGGATACTTTATAGGTATCCGCGGATGCTTCACAAAAAACTTTATAATATTCCCGTTTAATATCCAGCAGCATAATCACTGTGTTATTTTCCATCACTTCATCATCAATAATTTCGCCTGCGGTGGTAGAACCGAACACATCAATTTTTTGTTCATCAAAAAAATCAACAAGCGCCTTCCGGTCCTGAGTTATGGAAGAAAATACAATTGCAAGCGTTGGCCCAAAACCATCTGTAATCGCTGCTGAAAATCCTAATTTTATTTCATCAATATTTTCACCGTATATATTTTTTGCTTTCATACTATTTATTTTAGAAAGTTGTTTTATAAATTTTGTTTTAACATTTTATAGACGGGATAAGCGCTGTTACATTTTTTAGAATGATGGCTATTATTTCCGGAATAAAAGAACCTTTAAGTGTATGGCTTAACCAGGGGTTCATTATGGTTGAAATAATAAAATCAATGGGCTGATCTTTACCCCCAACTATGCCAAGACGCCCTCTTAAATTATCCATTAATTCATGCCCGTAATTTTCCAGGGTAAAGGAAGAGGAAGTTACCACAATTTCAGTATTTTCGGTTTTTTTTTCACCAGCTTTAAAACTAAATTTCTGATAAACGGCAGTATTCAGGTTATTCAGTTTTACAATATCCGGATTTTTTGAGCCATCGCTGTTATAGAAATTGTACATGTAAGTCAGTATGGTTTGGTCGCCACCCAATTTTTTAAACAAAGCAAAGGCTTCCGTATCGGCTTGTAGTTGTTGGTTGGTTTTATTTACAATACGGTCTCTTATAAATTCATATTGCTTTTGTACATTAGCAGGGCTTTCGCCATTTTGTACGGCAGGTATGGGTACAAGCATTTCTACAAAGA
>JAVHOI010000201.1:0-2893 GCA_036169975.1 Ferruginibacter sp.
CCATAACTATCAGGCTTACCCGAAGGATCGCCCGCATCTCCCCTGCCGCCGGGCTTATTGCCCTGGTAACGATAACCTTTGTCTTCTGTTGCTCCATTGCCGGTTCCGTTGCCGGGGCCGTTATACGTAATTTTAGGCTTTTGTGGTTTAGGCGCAGGCGGCGCAATTACTGTTGAAGTTGTATTTGATTTTACAGGCTGGGTAGCAGGTTGTTTAGCGATATTATTTGTTTTGGGAGCTGGCTTCAATGGCTTTGTAATGGGAGCCGCGTCTGCTTCCGCATTTTCATCCGGTTGTATTTTTTTGGCAGGTTCCTCTTTAGCGGCGGCAGCCTTTTGGGCTTGTACTGCTGCTTCCTGTGCCGGGGATCTTTCACCTTTTATCAGCGGTTGCTCTTTTCCAAAGCCTTCTTCATTATTTCCAAGGTTAATTTCCAGTAGGTCCTGTGTAAGGTGGGGTGGTGGAGGAAGAAGTATTGGCCAGGTAATAACAAAAGCCAGTAATAGCAGTACGGCGCAAATGATAACGGTATAGGCAAATGCCTTTTTATTTTTTTCCGCTTCAAATGAGTCCTGCATAGTTACATTATATGTCATGCCAAAGTTATTCGATTAATCGCAAACGATGGAATACCATGCCAGAATACATATAGGGTGTTAAAGATTTAACAAAAAATTGCCGCCTGTTTTTCCAAAAAAAACCACCTGCCGCTTATCCTATTTTCCGGTAAACACGCATTGGAATAACCGTCATCAGTTTGGCGATCAGCCACCATCTTCTGGTAATATATGCCCTGCGTTTTCTACTTTCTATTGCAGCATATATTTGTTGGGCAGCCTTATCTAATGAAGCCACCCAAAATTGCTTTTCGGATTTGGCCATCTTTGTTTTTACAAATCCCGGTTGAATATCGGTAATATAAATGGGAAGTTTTAACCGATGGGCTTTTAGATAAAGCCCTTCCATGTAGGTACTCATATAAGCCTTGCTGGCACTGTATGCCGGCGCAAAGCTGTTGCCCCTGATACCGGCTATTGAAGAAGTAGCGGCTATATGCCCTTTACCTTCAAGGATGAAATAATTGAAAATAAAATTTACTATTTCCACAAACCCAATCACGTTTATGCTGGTGGTATTTTTATCTATTTCCCAATCCAGTTTTTCTGAAGGCTCCCCATAACCGCTGTTATATATCAGCAAATCCAATCCGCCAAGTTGCTGCGTTAAATTTTTTATACATTCAATATTTTCATCCCCGGTTACATCAAAGCATTCCGCAACAATGTTATCAGGAAATTCCTGTTGTAAACTGTAGAGCAACTCCCTTCTTCTGCCCGTAATTCCTACCAGGCAATTATGTTGGGCGTATAAAATTGCCAAAGACCTGCCAATACCAGAGGTGGCGCCAATGATGATAACTTTTTTCATGAGTCAGGATTTTAATAATATATCATATCCTAAACGGATAATCGTTCCTGTTATTACAATCAGAAAAAATATCCGGATAAATGTATTGCCTTTTAACATGGCTAATCTTGCTCCGAGAATAGAACCCGTAAAATTAAAAAGCGCCATAGGTATAGCATATTGATATAGGATGTGGCCGCTACCACCAAAAAAAATTATAGAGCCTACATTAGTTGCCAGATTTACAAATTTGGCATGGGCGCTTGCTTTCAAAAAGTCGAAGCCCAGTACACTTATAAAAAATAAAACCAAAAAACTCCCTGCACCGGGGCCAATAAACCCATCATAGAATCCAAGAAGTAATGCGAAAAATGCCGCATATAACCATTCAATATTTTTGCTGTATTTTTTTAAAGATGCGTTTCCAAAATCTTTTTTTGTATAAGTATAAATAGCTACAATAATCAGCATTCCAAAAATCACCGGCTTCATGAAGGCATTGCTCACCATCGAAACTGTTTTGGAACCCGCATAAGCCGCTACCAGCGCAATGCCGCACATCAGCGCCAATAGTTTCCATCGCAGCTTTACAATGGTGGCATATTGCACGGCTGCCATTGAAGTACCTATGAATGAAGGTATCTTGGTAGTTCCCAATAAAGTAGCTACGGGGTATTGAGGTAATGTAATTAAGGTGGCCGGGGTTTGAATGAGTCCCCCGCCGCCAACAATGGCATCAATAAAACCGGCGGCGAATGCTGCTACGCACAGGATCAAAATTTCCTGCGCCATCACCTGGTATAATTTCTTTCTCCAAATAATAAACTGCCAATACGTACCATATTGCCGCCTTCTTCCAGCGCTATTTTATAATCGGCACTCATACCCATGGAGAGAGTTAAAAGTTGAAAGTTGAAAGTTGAAAATTGGGTATAATCATCAGAGAGGCTTTTAAGATATTTAAATTCAGCTCTTACCAAATCCATATTGGTTGAAAAGGAAGCCATACCCATTAATCCGCGGATACGAATGTTTTTTAATCCGGATAAATTACTTTTTACAATCGCTTCCAATTCATGACTGTTTAATCCAAACTTGGTTTCTTCTTTCGCAATATGCACCTGCAATAAACAATCAATTACCCGGCTGTTTTTAGCGCCCTGTTTATTAATTTCTTTTAATAACGTCAGGCTATCCACACCATGAATTAAATGTACAAACGGTGCGATGTATTTTACTTTATTGCTTTGCAGATGGCCGATAAAATGCCACCGTATATCTTTTGGAAGCACAGCTTCTTTGTCCACCAGTTCCTGCACATAATTTTCTCCAAAATCACGTTGACCCAAATCATACAATTCCTGTAAATCCGCAATGGGCTTTGTTTTGGAAACAGCTACCAGCACAGCCCTCCCCTCCAGTTCTGTAAGAAGTTCTTTATATTTTTCTGTATTGATTGCCATTTGTTTGTTTTATTGTTGCGAAA
>JAVHOI010000202.1:0-2888 GCA_036169975.1 Ferruginibacter sp.
AAACAATCGCAATGCTCAGGTCTTTAAAGGCTTCCAATATGCTTGCGGATGATTCTGAAACATCGTAATTACTTTGTACCTGCAGGATAACCGTGCCGACACTATTCAGTAAAATAGCGAAAACAAAATAATTTAGAAAGAGCGAGGTCTTAATTTTCCAGTTTCGCATATTTACAATTTAACCGTGATGTGGGAGGTAAATATACAGAACCTTTACAAATCATTATTAAGAAGCGTTTCAATATTTTTTTTAAGCCCTGTTAAATCCAGGCAAACCCCGCCGGAGCCCCTGCTGCGCAGCCAACCCTTTTACAAACCCAATCCCATACATGCCATGCAGTTGTTGGCTTCATAGAAGAAGCAATATTTATAACCTGATCAATTTATTTTATAATGGCTATTAATATTGTTTAATCAAATTCACATGTACTTAAAAACCTGCCACAATTGAAACGCTGCCACCTCTTCCGTCCGAAGGCCATATACCGGGGCCGGGATAAAACAACGGCCTTTTGGTAAAGTATTGTTGGTTGGTTACGTTGCTGATATTTACCCTTAGTTCCAATGCTTTTGAAAATCTGAAACCGGCATTCATATCCAGTATGCCATACGCCGGTACAATGCCAACGGCTCCGGTTGCTTTAGGTGGTTGCGCCGTATTTAATGCATCGGCAAATGTTTCTCCTGTATAACTGTATAAAATGGAAAAACTTAATTTCCGGTAACGTAGTGTTGCACCATTGCGTGTTATAAAATCAGGGGCACTTTCTACTTTATTACCACCAATATTTATATTTGCATTACCCAGCTTTACAACCGCTTTGGTATAACGGGCGTGTGTAAATGCGGTAGAAGTAAATGCCGATAAATTAGCGTGGCTGCCCAACAGCCAGTCGCCCTGAACCAATATTTCCATACCCCTGGTGAATGAATTACCTATATTGGTACGGTAAGTATAAAACGCACCTGTATTGTCAATTTCAGCAAGGGTTCCAAAGCGATTATTATATTGAAGCAAAAACCCATTGACATCCCACCTCAAAAATTTCCAGTTTCCCCTGAAACCCAACTCCGCATTGTACCCTTTGGCATCCTTAATATTGGGATCTGTTTTTTCATAAATGGAAGCGGGAATCAGATCCTTAAAAATCATGGGGCGATAACTCTGCGACCATCCCCCATAAAGCTCCATATAGCGTGCAGGTTTATAAGAAACATTCACTCCCAACAACGGAAACTTATGTTTAATATTTAAAGGGATTTCGTTCTCAGGATAATAAGTGATTATCCCGGTCATATCAGTTTTACCCGATTCAATTCTTGCTCCAAAATTTACGGAAAGGCTGCTTAGCAATTGCAATTTATTCTCCACAAACAAAGCTATATTTTTAGTTTTAAAATGCATATCCCTTCCCCATCCGGGTGTTACCAAATTAAGGTCATAATCACTGCCGATAGTGCCTTTGCCAAGTTGTGTACGGTGCAAATCGTTGTTCATATATTGAATACCTGCCGCAAGCGAACTTATTTGTATTCCAAACCGGTATTGTTGTAATACACGCAACTCGGTGGTATAACTATGAAACCTGTCGATATCCACCTGCCGGTTATTGTATTGCATGGAAGCGGCATTGATGGTATCTTTTACATTGGCAGGTTTATCAAACAGCACACTGCTCCTTTTGCCTAAGACGGCTGAAGTAGTGAATTGAATTTTTGTTTGAGAAGCAACCTGCCAGTTTATTGTAATGGATGGAATATGAATATCAGGACTAAAATAATTTCTTGACCTGGTAGCTTGTGTGGGATCGGCATAAAACATACTATCAGTTATTGCGCCCGGTAAGCGATAATTGAATTTTGACCTCGCCCACTCAACCCGAATGGAAAATTGATTGTTAGGCTGATAAGTAATTGCGATTGCCTGGGCTGCGGAACTGGTATGTTCATTTTTACGGTAGCCATCCCTTGATTTTTTTTGCAGATACGCATAATATTTCAACTTTCTCTTTTTACCAGAAATAGCATTGTAAGTACTCAACAGGTTAAATGAGCCAACCGTAGTTATATTTTCAATACTAAAAGGTTTGGTAGTATCCCCCTGTTTGGAAACATAGTTTAACATGCCGCCAAACTGTGCGCCATATTGCAGCGACCCTGTTCCCCTTACAAGCTCAATGCGTTCAATGCTTTCGAGCGGCATGCTGTAATGGCTTGCGGGATAACCATACATGTCCGAGTTCGTAAGTACACCGTCTTTACGGAGGTTGAATTCCCAACCCCGGTGTGGGTCAAGCCCTCTTGCGGCAATATTTATCTGGTTGCCCGATCCATCCATATCATAAACAAATACACCGGGTACTTTCGCGAAAACCTGCCTGCCTGTTTTATTGGTAATATCCAAAGGTATTTGGGCAAGATTAATTACTTCCGTTTTTTTGCCGGAGAAAATAAAAGTGCCTTGTTCAGCCGGAAGTTGTTTTATTATATTTTGGTTAAGGTAAGAATAAAGGATAACGCTATCAAGCCGTCTTACTTTAACTATTGAATCCTGATCGGGAAGTACACTGTGCTGCTGAGCAAAAGATTTTGTAAAACAACTTGTCAACATTAAAAATATTATACTTAATTTCATTTTTTTCAAATTGATTAAAAAAGTGGCATCGCATAGAAATGCGATGCCTTCTATATTCAACTTAACGATTAATATTTATCAGCCCCGTCTTTGCGGCGCCGGGTATTGCATTCTCAAAATCTTTACCCACTTTGCTTTCCACTTTTTTTGAAAATAACAACATTTTAAAAAGTGGCTTCGTATAGAAATACGATGCCTTCTATATTCAACTTAACGATTAATATTTATCAGCCCCGTCTTTGCGGCGCCGGGT
>JAVHOI010000203.1:0-13607 GCA_036169975.1 Ferruginibacter sp.
TACCTTCAAAAAATATTTGTTCGAGCACATAATTGGATTGAGCCGCAGCTTCCGTAATGTTTTCTCCAAAAGAGGTAACGGCCAATACCCTTCCACCATTTGTGAGCACTTTGTTGTTTTCCTGTTTGGTTCCCGAATGAAAAATGATGGTTCCCTCCATTTCCCCACCTTCTAATCCGTGGATCTCTTTGCCGGTTTCGTGTTCATTAGGATAACCGCCGCTTACCGCCACCACAGTTACCGCAGCCTGCGGACTTGTGTGGATAGTAATTTCATTTAACCGTTGTTGTGCCGTCGCCAATAGTATCTCCACAAGGTCATTTTCGATCCTCGGAACAATCACTTCAGTTTCCGGATCCCCAAACCGGCAATTGTATTCAATCACATAAGGTTCTTCTTTTACATTAATCAATCCAAAAAACACGATGCCCCTGTATTCCAACTTTTCAGAATTTAATCCTGCAATTGTTGGCTCTATAATTTTTTCCGTTACCTTTTTCAGGTAGGCTCCATCCACAAAAGGCACCGGGCTTACGGCTCCCATGCCGCCGGTATTTGGGCCCGTATTTCCGGTTCCAATTCTTTTATAATCTTTCGCTTCGGGCAACAACACATAATTTTTACCATCAGTTAATACAAACATACTTAACTCAATTCCATCTAAAAACTCTTCGATAACCACCCGTTTTCCTGCTTCTCCAAATTTTGCCTGCTGTATCATCAACTCAAATTCCGCCAATGCTTCAATATGATTGACGCAAATAATCACGCCCTTACCCGCAGCGAGCCCGTCTGCTTTTAAAACTATAGGTAATGAATGATCTTTTATATAATTAATCCCTTCTTCAAAAGTGGCGGCATCAAATTCCCGGTATGCGGCTGTAGGAACATTATGGCGCTGCATAAACGCTTTTGCATAAGCTTTGCTTCCTTCAAGCCGGGCAGCTTCTTTGGACGGGCCAATAACCTGGATATGAGCGGTAAGCGGATTGCCTTTAAAAAAATCATAGATGCCTTTTACCAGTGGCTCCTCCGGGCCCACTATCATCATTTCAATATTATTACTGATGCAAAAAGATGCCAACCCGCTAAAATCAGTGGTAGCAAGGGCTACATTGATACCAACCTTTGCCGTGCCGGCATTGCCAGGTGCGATAAATAATTGTTCGCATAAGGGGCTTTGCTTTAATTTCCAGGCCAGCGTATGCTCCCTGCCACCGCCGCCGATCAAAAGGATATTCATGAACCAAAAAGATTATTATAAAAAATAAGTATAGATGTAATGAAACGAAATTAAAGTTACTGAAACATTTTGCCATATTATTTTTACAAATGGCAGGGAAATTATTTATTGGTTTTTAAAAAATAGAAAGGATTGCTTTTGATTTAGTAAAGAGAAATTTGCTACTTTGAGCCATTAAAATCAACTTATCATCAATAAAAAAACCTTTATGACTGAAAAGACAGAAACCGGCAGGCACCCAAAAGCATTGTATATATTGTTTTTTACGGAAATGTGGGAACGGTTTGCGTATTACCTGATGGTAGGGATACTTTTCCTCTACATGATTGATACCACCACCGGGGGAAAGGGGCTTTCTCAAAATGTGGGAGCTGATATTGTTGGAAGTTTTATCGCACTTGTTTACCTGACACCATTTATTGGAGGGCTTATTGCCGACAGGTATCTCGGCTACATCAATTCTGTTTTCCTCGGCGGCAGTTTAATGTCGGCTGGCTACTTCGGGCTTTCAATTCCCGGCAATACCGCAATGTTCATTTCATTGGCATTGATAATTGTAGGCAATGGTTTTTTCAAACCCAATATTTCTACCGTACTTGGAAATATATATAACCGGGAAGACCTAAAACCTTTAAAAGATAATGCTTATAATATCTTTTACATGGGTATCAATATCGGGGCTTTTGTATGCAATTTCGTTGCCGCATACCTGCGAAATAACTATGGCTGGGGCTACGCGTTTGCCGCGGCCGGGGTAGGGCTGATCATTGGCATGATCGTGCTTGCTTCCAATTTAAAACATGTTAAGCCAGGCGATGTTAAAAAACCAATCCAGGCGGAGGATATGCCTTTGTCGCAAATATTTTTATATGTTTTCTTACCTGCCATCATTGCGGCAATTATAGGCTGGATTATTCCAATGAAGGTATTTGGCTCAACCATTATGGGAAGCCCCGCCAATGATGCATTCATATTCGCCTGTATTCCTATCGTAGCTTTTTATGTATCAATGTATGTAAAGGCTAAGGGGCAGGATAAAAAAGGTATCGGTTCGCTTTTGTTTATTTTTACCATATCAATTGTGTTCTGGACCATCTATAATCAAAATTCTACCGGGTTAACTTTATGGGCTGAAAAACATACGGACAGAACCGTTACCCCCACAACTGAAAAATTTGCCGGACGATTGGGCATGTTACAAACAGTAACCGATACACCAAGATTGGTAAATAAAGTGAATGAATATTTCGTAAATGTAAAAGATGACAGTGGCCATATAGTTCAGGTGATGGGGCCAGACCCCTACTTTAATAACGTTCCAAAATCGGAATGGCCAAATGGAAAGGATGTGAAGTTAGCCAACACCGAATTATTCCAATCCATCAACCCTTTATTTATTGTATTACTTACCTTATTTTTTGTTCCGTTTTTTGGTTACCTGAGAAAACGAAACAGGGAGCCTTCAACCGCATCAAAGTTTGGAATGGCGCTGTTCATTTCAGGTTTATCCGCATTGGTAATGGTTTTCGCAATAATGTCCGTTCCATCTATATACGGGTATAAAGCAGCCCCGGCCTGGCTATGGGGAACTTATTTTGTATTTACCATAAGTGAGGTTTTCTTAAGCCCCATTGGTTTATCGCTTGTTTCCAAACTTGCACCCGCCAGGCTCACTGCCCTGATGATGGGGGGATGGTTTTTGTCAACCTCTATCGGCGGCAAGATCGCAGGGGTAATGACAAGTTTTTGGGATGACTTTACGGATAAAAAAATGTTCTTCCTTATTTTAGTAGTTGCGGCTTTTATTGGTGGCGTACTCATTTTTTCAAGATTAAAATCGCTTAACCAAATTTTAAAAGATAAAACGGGTTCGGCATAAAATATTTATTTTATTGAAAGGCGATACAAAATGGTATCGCCTTTTCTATTATATTCCTTTACTAAAATCAACTTTGCATGTTTGAAAAAAAACCATTCCAGCCATTTGTATCACCTCAAACTATCATGAAAGAATTGACGGTAAAGTCAATTTTATTGGGCAGTTTATTTGGCGTAATATTCGGCGCCGCCACCGTATATCTCGCATTAAAAGCGGGGTTAACTGTTTCCGCTTCTATCCCTATTGCCGTTATCGCTATTACATTAGGCAGGAAATATTTTAAAACAACCATCCTCGAAAACAATATCATACAAACTACCGGGAGCGCTGGTGAAAGCATCGCGGCAGGTGTTTCATTCACCCTGCCCGGGTTTCTGTTTCTTTCATCACCAGACAGCGCTTCTTATTTTAATTATCTCACCATTTTGATATTAGCGATTGTTGGTGGTATGCTGGGTACATTATTAATGATTCCGCTAAGAAAAGCATTAATTGTAAATGAACATGAAACACTGCCTTATCCCGAAGGGACCGCCTGTGGCGATGTTTTGAAGGCTGGTGAAAAGGGCGGCGATTTCGCAAAGACAGCCTTTTGGGGATTGGGTGTTGCATTCAGTTATGCTATCCTTCAAAAAATATTACACCTCATTGCTGAGACCCCACTGTATGTAACCAAACAGGCAAATAAGTTTTTCCCTTCCGCACAGGTGAGTGGAGAAATAACGCCCGAATATTTAGGCGTGGGTTATATTATCGGACCTCGTATTGCCGGCGTTTTAGTTGCGGGTGGTGTATTAAGCTGGTTGGTATTAATTCCGCTTTTAGCTTCCGTTGTTCCGGCAGATACTATCGCCAGCCAGTTAGTAAAACTGGGGTATCTTACAGACCTTGCAAAAGATGGAGGCAAGGGTGGGTGGAATGCCGCCACGCATACTTTTAATAATTATCCCTCCGCGATTTATTATGCTTTCATCCGGCAAATAGGTGCTGGCGCTGTGGCTGCAGGTGGTATTATCACTCTTTTTAAAACTATCCCTACTATTGTAAAATCAATCAGAGGAAGTGTAACTTCCATCAAAAATAAATCTGCTGATGCGCAAACAAATATTATTTTAAGAACTGAAAAGGATCTGAATATAAAGTTTGTAGGGTTTGGTAGTTTAGGGTTGATCGCATTAATTGCCCTGCTGCCACAGGTGCCCGGCGATAGTATTTTACAAAAATTATTAATAGGGATTTTGGTAATAATTTTCGGGGCATTATTTGTTACCGTTTCATCGAGGATAGTCGGGCTGATCGGATCTTCCAACAATCCAATAAGCGGTATGACGATAGCTACTGTGATGGGAACAAGTTTGATTTTCATGGCGGTTGGCTGGACGGGGCATGCTTATGAACCGCTTGTTTTGGTAGTAGGCGGAATGATCTGTATAGCGGCGGCAAATGCAGGCGCTACCTCACAGGATCTGAAGAGCGGATATATTGTAGGAGCCACACCACGCAACCAGCAAATAGCGTTATTTATCGGCGCCATTGTTTCATCCGTCGTTATTGGAATTACTATCAAATATTTAGACAAGCCTACCGGCGAAATGTTAGCTCAGGGAATTCACCATGCGATAGGCACGGAAAAATATCCCGCTCCCCAGGCTACTTTAATGGCTACTTTAATAAAAGGGATTCTATCCTTCAACCTCGATTGGCAATATGTTTTCGTAGGTGTATTTGTTGCCGTAGTAATGGAACTATGTGGAATAAAATCTTTGAGTTTTGCTGTTGGCGCTTACCTGCCTTTGTCAACCACTTTGCCCATTTTTATTGGTGGCGCCATTAAAGGACTGGTAGATTTGAAAAAGAAAAAAGAAAATAAAACTGCCAACGCAGAAGAAGATGAATTAGGAAAAGGAAGTTTATTCGCTACCGGTCTCGTTGCAGGTGGTGCGGTCGCGGGTGTTATTATCGCTTTTCTTTCGGGCAGTGACAGCGGAGATAAATTTTTAAAAGCTATTTCGCTGGAAAATTCCCTGAGTACGGCATTGAGCACCTCCGGGTATTTTTTATTAGGCGTGTTGTTTTTTGCCACGATGGGTTGGATGCTTTACCGTACTGCATTGAAAAAATAATTTTAAATAGGATAAGTATATTTCAAAAACCTCACAGGTTTTAAAAACCTGTGAGGTCTTAAATTCCCTTATACAAAATTCAAATACGAATGCTTTGCGCCCAATATCATTTTATCATCCGCTCCCAGCCATTTATTCAAAACTGTAGCATACACATCCTTAAAGTCCACCTTGTGTTTCAGGTCGCCCAGGCTAAGATCGGCAAGATCGGGCATGGCATTTAACAAGCCTTTTTCTTTTAATCCACCGCTGATGAAAAACATATTATTGGCTGTGCCATGATCCGTTCCGCCGCTTGCATTTTGCGTTACCCTTCTTCCAAATTCACTAAAGGTCATCATCAATACATCTTCAAAACGATTATTTTTTTTCAGGTCAGCGGTAAATGCTTTCACCGCATCATTCAATTCGGTAAATAATCTTTTCTGCTGATTTTCCTGGTTTACATGCGTATCAAAACTACCCAGCGAAACATAATAAACTTTAGTATTAATGTCGGACAGGATGAGCGATGCGATGGTTTTTAAATCCTTTCCCAATGCGGTTCCAGGGTAAGCTTCATTTGTGGGATGCAATTTACTTTGCTGAAAAATATATTCCGCGCTGCTCAAAGTCCCGCTCATGATTTTATAGAGGTAGTCAGTCGTTTCATCACCGGTATGATGATCGGCATTAATATCCCGGAAATATTTTTCATTGCTGCTGCCGTATAATTTCCGGGGATCTTTAAATGCAAGCCCATTATTGTTTTCGCCTTTCAAGGCAAGGCTTAATATATCGTCAATTTCTACCGCCTGTGTTGGTTTATCACATCCCTTGCCACGCCCGGATGTACTATTCGTTAAAGGAGGGCATTGGGCATCCAGGTACCTGCCGATCCATCCTGTATTCAAATACTCGTTGCTGGCGCTGGCACTGTGCCAGATATCCATACTCCTAAAATGAGATCGGTCAGGGTTTGGGTAACCTACGCTGTTAAGAATTGCCAAATCACCATTATCATACAATCCTTTAAACCCTTCCAATGCGGGGTTAAGGCCCGCTTCGCCGGTCAAAGACAATGCTTTATCTTTCGCAATTGCCAGCCGTGGCCTTGCCTTAAAATAGAAATCGTTTTGTACAGGAATTACCGTATTCAATCCATCGTTTCCACCACTAAATTGTATTACCACCACCACTTTATTACCCGGTGGCACCATCAATGGTTTTTCTAATGCCTTTAAAAATTTTGGAAGCATTAATGATGCCGTAGCCATTGACCCAACCTGTAAAAATCCTTTGCGTTTGATTAGCATATAAAAATTAAACTCTGTGAAGGGATTGATATTTTGATCGTAAAAAAATTTCAATGCCATTAATGTCTTGAATTAACCCTGAATAATTAATTCGCTGAAACCTTTGTCCCGCATGGCTCCACCCATAAGACGGGACTTAACACATCTGGTACTCCGGTGTACTCATTAAATAAACGATGGCACTTTTAATATAACTTTCCCTGCTATCGTTGTTGATGTATTTAGCCAACACGTTATCGCCTGCCCGGCTTTGGGTTTGAAGCACTATTTTTGAAATTTTGGGTAACAGGTTTTCCCTCGATACCTTTTCAAATAATTTTATGGGTAGTTGCCAATCTACCACGGCAGCGCCATTCTTAACCGCATTCGCCACTTTCTTTTGAAGCTTTGGTTTCTCTTCCAACATTTGACCCATCAATACATCATCATCACTTTTGGGCCGGATATTGATAGCTTCATTTGCGGTTATAATTTGTGGGATCCGTAACCTTAACATGAGTGTACTGCTGTCTATCCAGCTTTTGCCTCCAGGCCAGCCGGCCACATTGGGAGGATAAAAAAGTATTTGTCCCAATGCCCGTTGAAACAATATTTGACTTGAGGCATTCTCTAATTTCATGGGTAGCAACCTACGTATCCCAACCAACAACTCAACCGGTGATTTTATTTTAGTACCAATATTTTTTTCTTCATAAAACCAATCGCTGGTAAAAATATCCTCCATCATTTTTTTGATATCATATCCACTTTCATAAAACCGGTTGGCCAACCATTCCACTTTTTTTTCATCCGCATTTTCATTAACGAAATAGCGGTATATTTTTTTCGTAATAAAAAAGGCTGTTTGCTTTTGTTCCAATAAAATGTTGATGATGTCATCACCATCGAAATTTCCCGTTTTGCCCAAAAATGTTTTACTGCCTGCATCATGCTGATTGTTCCTAAATACAAATTCGCCCTGCAGGTTAAAGCCCCATCCCGTAAATGCCCTGGCGGCTTCCTTTACATCATTTTCGGAATAATTACCCCTGCCCATCGTAAACAATTCCATCACCTCCCTCGCAAAGTTTTCGTTTGGCCGCTGCTTTCTGTTTTGCTGATTATTTAAAAACTGCAGCATGGCAGGGCACTTGCTTACCTCTCTCAACATTTCCCCAAATTTGCCGGATGCATTTCTGCGAACAATGTCCAGAAGTTGTTGCTGGTAAAAAATATTAATTACCCTGCAGGAAAAATGGCCATGCCAAAACAGACCCATCTTTTCCCTGAATTGCGCTTGGCTATTTACCATTTCTTCCATCCAACGAAGGTTAAGATTTTTGATATCTTCCCTGGATTGTTGCTGCACGGCCTTCTTTTGTTCAGGCGAAAGTTTTTCCATCTGCCCCATATCCTGCATCCCTTTAATCAATCCATCAAACATATTGGATGCTACATTTATTTTTTCTGGTTGTCCGGCAGTATCCTTTAACAGCAGATGCCATAATTTTATTTGAGATACGCCATCCATTACTGCAGCGCTTTCTGCCATGGGACCAAAAGTAGCCCTCCACAAAAGATGCTGATTTTTTAACCGGTTTGAAACTTGCATCCGAAAGGTTTGGTTTAAATGAAAAAGATAATTATTTCGCGGATTTTATGACGGGTACTTTATAAATTAGTTTAATCGCATGTTCAAAAAAACAATTTAGCGATTACATGGTGGCTAATTATTTGAATTGAATTTATTAACTTGTAATCACAATTTATATTTCCATGAATGTAAAAGCAATAAAATACCTGTTGCCAGCTACTATTTATTTATTAGCCTTTACCGCATTCTATTCACACGGTTGGTTAACATGGTCACCGATGATGTACGCATGGATAATATTACCATTAACTGAACTGATGTTAAAGCCGGATGAAAAAAATATGGATGCCGCCGAAGAAGAACTGGCCGGGAAAGATAAGTTGTATGATTACGTATTGTATGTATTTGTAGGGCTTCAGTTTGTAGCACTCTTCTTTTTTTTAAAATCAATGCGAACGGAAACGCTTGCCTGGTGGGAGATTGCAGGCAGGATAGGATCAATGGGATTGTTATGTGGCACCTTTGGAATCAATATCGGGCATGAACTTGGCCACCGGGTAAATCATTTTGAACAAGGCCTGGCAAAAGCCTCCCTCCTCACTTCCCTATACATGCACTTTTTTATAGAGCATAATAAAGGCCATCATAAAAACGTAGCTACACCCATGGATCCGAGCAGTGCACGCTACAATGAGCCGGTATATCTGTTTTATTTTCGAACCATTGTTTTTTCCTATCTGTCTGCATGGAAAATCGCCAATGCTGAAATGAGAAAAAAAGGTTTGCCCGTGCCGCATTGGAAAAATGAAATGCTTCAGGCGCATGTAATTCAATTTCTATTTGTCGCACTAATATTTATTGGTTTCGGGTCAGGCATAACATTATATTATTTATGTGCCGCGGCTATTGGTATTGGCTTGCTGGAAACGGTAAACTATATTGAGCATTATGGGCTTCAGCGCAAGGCCACCGCCCCGGGCAAATACGAACGTACCCTGCCTCAGCATAGCTGGAACAGTAATCATATCCTTGGCAGGCTGATGTTGTTTGAACTTAGCCGCCACAGCGATCATCATTATCTTGCCAGCAGAAAATATCAAATATTGCAAAATCATCCGGATGCCCCGCAATTGCCAACCGGTTATCCCGGCAGCATGATCCTTGCATTAGTACCTCCTGCATGGTTTTATGTGATGAACAGACGGATAAAGCGAATGGGGGAGAATATAAGAAATGAATGAGGAGTGATGAAATGAGTTGTGGAAGTATAACAGTCTTTTATAAAACAATAAACTTAATCCTTCACCACAAGTCATTTCATCACTCCTTATTCATCAATATTTGCCGATGATCCAGCGCATGCCAATCTGCAATGGAATACCACCTCCGAGACTTGTGGCTAAATTGTAACTTTCATTTGTTCCTTTATAAACTGTTCCGTTTTGGTTTTGTTCTTCCATGTTTTTTCTTTCAAAGCCCAATGAAATAAGATTATTTAATGCCAGTTCCAAAAACAGGCTTTTCTTTATTTGGTAAGATAACCCGGGCGTTAAAGCCGCATTGACTGTGTAGCCTTTTTCCCTGGAATAATATGGCTGTTGCACTATTGTATATTTATTGTAAATGGATTGGACGCTTAGCCCTGCATTACCAAACAAATAAAATGATTTGCCCAACGGCAGGTATTTACGCATCCAGATTCCCCCGCCAATACGATTCCCTTTGTTGAAGGTTACTGTTGGTTGTTGTTCATTTTGAAAATAAGATAAAAGCAGGTTTCCACCTACCACAATATTTTCCTTAACCACCCAGCCTATAGATGGTGAAATCCATAAAGCGGTATTTTTAGCCGGGTAATTATTAGGGTTGGTAGTTGTAGCTTTATTTCCATTTACCGAAAAATCGCCGCCGATAAATATCGCCCCTTTTTGTATTTGCGCATTTAAAAGCGAGGAAGAAAATAACAAGATAAAAAGTAAATTAATTTTCATAACAGGTGAGTTTAAGTGATTATAAAATATATGCACTTAAGGAGCTATGAAATACTTTTTTAGTTGCAACACCAATGTTAAAGAATTCAAAAGTTATAATCCGGCTTTATTAAAGTTGCCATCCTTTAAAAGTTTGGCGACTTTTGGGAGGCCGGATTAAATTGAAGAAGCACCAAAGTAAGCATGTAATATTTTTGGTAATTCTATACCCGATTCAGTTTGGTTATTTTCCAGTAAGGAAGCAACGATTCTTGGCAGGGCAAGTGATGATCCGTTTAAGGAATGCAGCAGTTGTGTTTTACCATTTTCATCTTTGTACCTTATCTTCATCCGGTTGGTTTGAAAAGTTTCAAAATTGCTGACAGAACTAACTTCCAGCCATTTTTGCTGGGCAGCGCTAAACACTTCAAAGTCGTAAGTAAGGGCGCTGGTGAAGCCCATATCGCCACCGCATAAACGAAGTATGCGGTAGGGCAATTCAAGGCTTTGCAATAGTCTTTCAACATGTGCTACCATAGCATCCAGTACATCATAACTATTAACGGGATGTACCAATTGTATTATTTCTACCTTATCAAACTGATGCACCCTGTTCAATCCACGCACATCACTTCCAAAACTACCCGCTTCCCTTCTGAAACAAGGCGTGTAAGCCGTCATCATTACAGGCAATTCAGATTCCTTTATAATTTCATCCCTGTAAATATTGGTAACCGGCACTTCCGCTGTTGGTATCAAATACAGGCCATCCAAAGTTGCGTGGTACATCTGCCCTTCCTTATCCGGCAATTGGCCGGTACCATAAGCGGATGCTTCATTTACCATCAGCGGTGGCAAATACTCCGTATAGCCCGCCGCTGTATTGTAATCCAAAAAATATTGTATCAACGCCCGTTGTAATTTAGCCCCTTTGCCTTTATACAAAGGGAAGCCACTGCCGGTTAATTTGGCGCCGGTTTCAAAATCTACCAAATCGTATTTTTTTATCAGCTCCCAATGTGGCACAGCGTTTCCGGGCAGCATTGGTTTCGTGCCACCTTCTCTTACCACTTCATTTTCCTCCGGCGTTTTCCCTTTTTTAACAGAGCTATGGGGAAGGTTGGGCAACTTAATTATTTCATCCTGCAAGGCTTTTTCCGCAGTTACCAATTGTTCATTCATATTCTGAATACTTGTTTTGTGCCGGGCAACCTGTTGTTTTTTTTGTTCGGCCAGTTCCTTTTCACCTTTACCCAGCAGCTGGCCTATTTCCTTGCTGGAGGCATTCATTTCCGCCTGCAATGTTTCTGTTTCCAATTTCAATTTACGCACCTGCTCATCCAGTTCCACCACTTTATCCACTAATGATAAATCATTGAAATACCTGACGCCCAACCTTTCTTTTACATATTCAATGTGCTGGCGGATAAAACTAATCTGTAACATTTTATTAAATTTTGCCAAAGGTAAAGTATGATGCCTGATTTTTAGATACCTGATTTATGAATGCGTGCCGCTTTTAAATTTATATTTGCGGCATGCAACAGGCAAAAGATGATTTACAGGTACGGTGGCTAAAGCTTCGCATCAAACTAAAAGAAAATTATGGCATCAAACCGGATATGGATGGCGTGCTTTTTTTAATAGGCGTACAGGAGCTTGGCGGCGGAAAGCAGGTTTATACCAAAGAACAAAAACAGGATCTCATGCACATAGCGGTTTGTACCCTATTAATGCAAAGCGGTTATTATATGCTGGAAGGCTATGATGAAGAAAACTGGCCCCACTTTAAACAATTAAAAGCCCTGCCCGAATTTGACCTTTTTGAACAGGAAAATTTTTTAAAGGATCATGTTTTGCTTTACTTTGAGAAAATTTTTAAAAATGACAATTGATCCCTATGCATATTTTCTGTAAACTTATCCTCACCTTATCTTTATTTTTTGGCGTAGCTGTTTCACAAGCGCAGGCCAACAAAAAAGTAATAAAAAAACACACAGCAGCTTCTGTAAAACCAAAAGCAAAATCCAAAACACCTGTGGCCGGCCGTCCTGCAAAAGCGCCAGGCGTAAGAGTAAAAATAATTACGGACATGGGTGAAATAGTTGTCCGGCTTTATGACAAAACCCCGCTTCACCGGGATAATTTCATCAGGCTGGTGAACGATCATTTTTACGACAGTTTAATCTTTCACCGGATCATTGCCGGCTTTATGATACAGGGTGGCGACCCGGAAAGTAAAAATGCGATTCCTGATATCATGCTGGGCAAAGGTGATGTTGGCTATACTATTCCCGCGGAATTTGATTCTACTTTATACCATAAAAAAGGGGCGTTGGCAGCGGCCAGAACCAATAACCCGGAAAAGGCCAGCAGCGGTTGCCAGTTTTATATTGTACAGGGAAAAAAATATTCCGATGATGAACTGAATATGATTGCCAGGCAAAACGCATGACTTATAAAATGCTGGGAGGAGCACCAAATCTTGATATGAACTACACCGTATTTGGTGAAGTGGAATTGGGCATAGAAGTGGTAGATCAGATTGCCTTGTCACAAAAAAATAATTATGACGGGCCCCTAAAAGATATAAGAATGAAAATGGAAATAATAAAATAAATAAGAATCACCAGGCCTTCCCGGATAAGGATTCATTCCAAATTGTCGCACTATTTTCTGAAAGGTTGCCAACCTTGGCTAGTGTTTTTCAAATAATCAGGTTCAGTGATAGGTTGGCAACCCTGAACGACGATTTTGAATACACCCCCCGGATAATTCAATAAGCCGAAGAATAAAAAAATGATTTAATTTGCAAAAAATTTTTGGTTTCAATAAACAAGGAACCAATCACCTTAACTTAAAAATTATATGAACATCCCAGAAAATCTCCGTTACACCAAAGACCATGAATGGATATCTTTAAATGGCAATGCGGCTACTGTAGGAATTACCGATTTTGCCCAAAGTGAATTAGGTGATATCGTATATGTTGATATTTCCAGCAAAGGAAAGACATTGGCTGCAGAAGAAGTTTTTGGTACAGTGGAAGCTGTAAAAACCGTAAGCGATCTTTTTTTACCAATACAGGGAACCATTACAGAAGTAAATCCCGCTCTTGAAGCCCAACCGGAATTGGTTAATACAGATCCGTATGGTGCAGGCTGGATGATAAAAATGACAGTTGAAAATGCAGGCGATATTGAAAAGCTATTGACTTCGGAAGCTTATTCTGCTCTGGTAGGATAATTAACCGCTGATTTTTTTTATGTATTAAATAACTGTATAAGTTTTCCCTCCTAAAAAACGAATACACTTTTAAACATCCGATAAATAATGCGTATCACTATTGCTAAGTTCATACCAGGCATCGCCTGGTTTTTTGTTGTGCTGATATTGATATGCATGCCCGGTAAGGATGTTCCGTCAATTGACTGGATCAATATAATTTATTTTGACAAGTGGGTGCATGCCGGAATTTTTGGCTTGCTGGCATTGCTGTTTATGTTACCTTTCGCACTTTCACC
>JAVHOI010000204.1:0-13531 GCA_036169975.1 Ferruginibacter sp.
GCCATGCAGGATATAACCGAACGTATAAATGCCAGGGAAAAATTATTGAAAGAAAAGGGGCATTCCGATTCCATAATCAACAATTTGCCTGCGGTATTTTTTCTCTTTAATGAAGAGGGAAAATTTTTAAGATGGAATAATAATTTCGAAATTGTTTCAGGTTACAGGGGTGAAGAAATAAGCCATTTACGCCCCCTTGATTTATTTGAGGAAGAAGAAAAGGGAATGGCGGAAGAAAAAATAAAAAATGTTTTTAAATCGGGGAAAGATGTCATAGAAGCGAATTTTCTTTTAAAAAATAAACAAAAAATCCCCTCCTACATTTCCGCTTCAAGGGTGTACTATGAAGGTGAAATTTGCCTGATGGGTTTCGGTTTAAATTTTTCGGAAAAGGTGCAGGCGGAAAAACTAATGAAAGAGAGCGAACAACGGTTCCGCAGCCTGGTAGAGCAGGCTTCTGACGGAGTGGCGATCCTTTCTGAACAGGGGGTTCCATATTATATTTCTCCTTCCATAGAAAGGATACTGGGTTACACGGAAACTGAAAGTATGCGGTTGAATGTATTCGGTTTAACCCATAAGGATGATATTGGTTCAGTAGAAAAAGTATTTGAAAAGGTAATGCGAAATCCCGGGCTGCCCATAAAAGGGAATACGATAAGAATGTTGCATAAAGATGGTAGCTGGCGCTGGCTGGAAGCTACCATTACCAATATGCTTCATGTCCCTTCAATTAATGGAATAGTCGAAAATTTCAGGGATGTAACCGAAAAGTTGCAAATAGAAAAAAGGATCATTACTGAAAGGGACTTGTCGGATTCCATTATTAATAATTTGCCGGGAATATTTTATGTATATGATGAAACGGGCAGGTTTATACGCTGGAACAAAAACCTGGAAACAGTTACGGGTTATAGTGCTGAGGAGATAGGGAAAATGAAACCGATTGATTTTTTTGATGACGATCAAAAGCCAGCGGCGGAACAAAGGATACGGGATGTATTTGACAGAAGTATGAAGGGTGCGGAATTACCATTACTAACGAAAGATGGGAGAAAAATTTCATTTTATTATAATTCACTCAAAATCGAATACGAAGGATTGCCTTGTATTATGGGAATGGGCATTGATGTTACGGATAGAAAAAAAATAGAACATGCATTACAGTTATCCAATCAGCAGCTTGAGCAGAAAGCTACGGAATTGAAGGCATCCTTTGCCGAGCTGGAACGCTTTGCCTATATCGTTTCACACGATTTGCAGGAGCCGTTGCGAATGGTAAGCAGCTTTTTAAAATTACTGGAACAGAAATATGAAAAACAACTGGATGAAACGGGCGAAAAATATATTCATTTCGCGGTGGATGGTGCGGAGCGCATGAAACAACTCATCATGGATTTATTGGAGTATTCGAGAACCGGCACCAATAAAGACATTCCGGCCGACACCAATATGAATGAAGTGATGAGGGATGTGCTGAACATTTTGGGAAATGCCATTAAGGAGCAGGATGCCGTTGTGGAGATGGCGCCTTTGCCCGTATTGCCTGATACCAGCAGGGTACAGATGTTTCAGTTGATGCAGAACCTTGTAGGTAATGCGCTAAAATATCATGGTGAAAAAAAACCGGTTATAAAAATTGATGTGAAGGAATCAGTTGATCAATGGGTGTTTTCCATAAAGGATAATGGAATTGGAATAGACCCAAAATACGCTGAAAAAATATTTATTGTTTTTCAACGCCTTCACAATAAAAATGAATTTACCGGTACAGGAATAGGACTTGCGATTTGTAAAAAAATTGTTGATAAACTTGGAGGAAAAATATGGGTAGAATCCAGTATTGGCAATGGTAGTACTTTCTATTTCAGCGTTCCTAAAAAATAAGTTTGCTTTCCATGCCCCGGCCTGGAAACCCGGTTTGCCAAAAAAAAATCATAAAGAACAATTGTAACCCGTAACTCTTCCAATTATTTCAAACTGCTTTTTTAAATGATCTCCAGGTACCTTTTCAACTCCCAATCGGTTACCACTTTCGAAAACTGCCTCCACTCCCACTCCCTTGTGGCAGTAAAATGCTCCACGAATGCCGGCCCGAATAATTCCTTGGCGATGGCTGATCCTTTCATGTCCTGTGTAGCCTCCCACAAATTTTTTGGTAAGATACCATTCTTCGTATCCGCATACCCGTTTCCAACAGTTGCCGGGGTTTTCAGTTTCAACTTATTTTTTATGCCATACAAACCTGCGGCAAGACAGGCCGCCATTGCCAGGTAAGGATTGCTGTCGGAACCTACAACCCTTGTTTCCAGCCTTGTGGAACTGCTGCCGCCAGGCAGGGCACGCAATGCGGTGGTCCGGTTATCAATTGCCCATGTTAATGTGGTTGGCGCCCAGGCGCCTTCTACCAATCGCTTATAACTGTTAACCGTAGGCGCAAACATAGGAAGGATGAATGGCAGGCAGGCTAATTGCCCCGCCATATAACTTTCCATTAAAGCGCTGATGCCTGATGCTTTTTTTTTATCATAAAAAAGATTTTGTTTTTTTTGGTTGCTCCACAGGCTCTGGTGAACATGGCCGCTACAGCCAGGCAAACTTTCATTAAACTTGGCCATAAAAGTCGCTATCACACCATGGTTATGCGCAATTTGTTTTACGCCCAATTTAAAAAGCACAGCCCTGTCAGCCGCTTCCAATGCCTCTGAATACGTAATGGCTGCTTCATAAACGCCCGGCCCGGTTTCCGTGTGCAATCCTTCCAATGGCACACCAAATTTTTTGAGCAGGTCAAACAGGTCGTTGAAATATTCATTGTTCTGAGCGGCACGCAACATTGAGTAGCCAAACATTCCCTGCGTAATTGGTTTTACATCACGGAATTTTGAGGAATACAATTCGCCGGTATTTTCCTCCAGGTTGAACCATTCAAATTCCTGTGAAAAAAACGGCATATATCCCTCAGCGGCAGCCTGTTTAATTATTTTTTTTAATAAACCCCGGGGGCATACAGGCAGATCGTTTCCTTTGCTATCGCGAAAATCAGCCAGGAAAAACGGTATATCATTATCCCACGGAATTTGCCGGAAAGTATTGAGATCAATAACAGCCGTGGCATCGGGATACCCTGTGTGCCAGCCGGTGTATTGGCTATTGTCGTAAGCTGCATCCGCGGCATCCCATCCAAACACCACATTACAAAAGCCAAAACCTTTTTCTACGATGGAGGCGAATTTTTCGAAGCTGATCATTTTACCCCGCAATATGCCATCAACATCCGTAATGGCTATTTTAACTTTTTCGGTATTTTGCTCCGCTAATTGCCGCAGTACTTTATCGGGTGATGATTGTTGACTATGCATATTTTTTTCGTTTTACGATAAAATGAAACCAAATATAAGCAAGTGAAATTATAGCAAAGAAAATGAGCGCCAATTTAATATTGAGGGTAATCATCGCAATCATGGAAACTACCGCGATCAGCAACGCGACGATTGGGAAAAAAGGGTACACTGGTACATGAAAAGGACGATACAAATCAGGTTCGTTCCTTCTCAATAACAATACCGCGATCATGGCGAAAATATATAACAAGATGGCACCGAAACAGGCAATGGTAATGATATCCCCGGTTTTGCCGGTAAACAAGGCGATGATACCAATGGCCATATTCAGCAGCAAAGCATTGGCAGGTGTTTTAAATACAGGATGTATGCGCCCAAAGATTGTTGGTATGCAACCTGTTTTTCCAAACTCATAAGTAGCCCGGCTTGCAGCGAGGATCAATCCGTGGAAAGATGCTACCAGCCCCATTAAACCAATCGTTATCAGCAAATGATATATCCAGCCACTGTTACCCGTTATCTGCGATAAAGCCAATGGTAGCGGCGAATCCGAGGCATCGGCCCCGGTAGTTGGGTAAACTACTTTTTCCCATCCGCCCACACCAACGGAAGAGATGAATACCAGGGCACATAAAATGATCAGTGTAATTAATGCGGAACCAAAACCCCGCAGCACATTTCGCTGGGGATCCATGGTTTCTTCCGCCACATTCGCCACGCCTTCCAGGCCAAGGAAAAACCAGATGGCGAACGGCGTTGCCGCCCACACACCTTTCCAACCATTTGGAAATGCATTTTGCGTAAGATTATTCCAATGAAAATGCGGCAGCGTAATTCCACTAAATAATAAAAGTTCAAACACGGCAAACCCGGTAATGACCAATTCAAAAGTAGCGGCAGCTTTTACCCCATAAATATTCAAAGCCGTAAAAAAAATATAAGCGGTAATGGCAATGGCCATAACGGAAAACTGCGGGAAAAAAATATGAAAGTAAGCCCCGATAGCGGCGGCAATGGCGGGAGGCGCAAAAACAAATTCAATGATCTGTGCCATGCCTGCTATAAAACCAATATCTTTTCCCATCGCCCTGCCCGCATAATCAAATACCCCGCCCGCTTTTGGTATGGCACAGGCTAATTCGGTATAAGAAAAAGTAAAAGTGATGTATAAAATGATGATAAAGAAAGTGGCGATAGCGAGTCCCAGTGTGCCCCCTGCGGGTAGGCCAAGGTTCCACCCAAAATACATACCCGAAATTACATAACCAACCCCAAGCCCCCAAAGCATTACCGGCCCAAGGATCCGTTTCAATTGAACAGGCGAAGCAGTCTTTTCTGCGAGCGGTTTACCAGGCATTTATTTTTTGTATTATTATTAAAGATAAACATCAAAGGCTATACGATAAAATTGTTATCTTAATTCCGCAGGCAAAAAAAAACAAAACTAAAACCCCTGCCACAAAAAAGTTTCAGGAGTTTAGCAGCATTATTGTTTACTCACTTGTCTAAGTGATTGCACAAAACCTAACATAAGAAAGTACAACAATCCACTTAATTAATCAACCCTTTTGGCGGCATTCAGTTTGTCTTAAAGCAAATAAAAGAACAGGGCATAGCTTCATTTATTGATGAGCAGTTAGGACGGGCAAATTACAACTGTCAGTGAACCCGGCAATCACAGCAGGATTATTCGTTGAGCACACTTGACTAACGCGAAGGTAAAAGGTTGAACTAAGACGCCATTAAATACACCATTACGCTTCTTGCGCCATGCGCCCCTATTACCAATGATTGTTCAATATCAGCAGTCTTGGAAGGGCCTGCTAAAAAAACACCATACCCTTCCTTAGCCACATCAATTTCCTGGTAGGCTTCATGCATGGTAGGCACTATGTTTTTCGCATCAAGACATATAACTAAATGCTCGCAGATAAAAGGTAGCAGGCGGTTTTTCATCTGACTTTCATACAACCAAACAGCGCCGTTTTCGGCAACACCAATGGTTGCTTCGATATAGGTTTTATATACCTTCGCCAACGAGCCGGCATCCATGTCCGTATTTATTTCCTTATTCACTTCGCCCAACAGGGAAATGGTATTTACAACATAATCACCGCGGTTACGGGCCTGCTTCAAATCGTTCCGGACTATATTCATGTCCGAAATAAGTAACCCTTTCCCGCCAATACTTTCAAGGGTTTTAATGAATTGTTTTGCGGCTTCATTTGTATCCATACCAGCTCCTTTAATTTCCATTAATGGCAATTCAATAAAGGCGGGCTTATTGATGGAGATGGCTTGTAATATTTTTTCTCTTGAACTCATTTTTTATTTTTTATGTACCAATCCCTGAAACTTTGTTTGGGGGCCGCGGGCATTTCCCTTTGCTTATACCAGGGGTTGAATATTTTGTTGTTGGTGATAAAAGGAAACACCCGCATTACCCATCTGCCCACTTTACCGGCAAGGCGATAAATGGTTGGATGAGCCAATACATAAGCCATTCCATTCATGGCGGCTTTTTTGCCAGTTGCCGTATAACCTTCTTCGGTTAACACCTGCCGCCATTTCCACAATTGCACATGTATATCAATCTTTACCGGGCATACATTGCTGCACGAGCCGCAAAGGGTGGATGCGAATGGAAGATCCGCATTTGCCCTCATATCCTGGTTAGGGTTGAGGATGGATCCAATTGGCCCTGCCACAGCGGTATGATAACTATGTCCGCCGCTTCGCCGGAACACAGGGCAGGTATTGAAGCAGGCGGCACATCGGATACACTTCAATGAGTTCCTGAAATCGGGGCGGCCCAATTGTTTTGTACGGCCATTGTCAACAATTACAATGTGCATTTGCCGGCCAATCCGGGGTTTATGAAAATGACTGGAATAAGTGGTGATGGGCTGCCCGGTTGCGCTTCGTGCCAGCAACCGAAGAAAAACGCCCAGGTGTTCCGCTTTGGGAATAATTTTTTCAATCCCCATACAGGCAATATGAATATCCGCGGAATGGGTGCCCATATCCGCATTGCCTTCATTGGTGCATACTACAAAACCGCCCGTTTCAGCAATGGCAAAGTTTACACCTGTTATGGCGAGTTGGGAATGAATAAATTTATCTCTCAGGTGAATTCGTGCAGCCTCTGTTAAATACCGCGGATCATTATTTCCTTCTTCGGTTCCAATGTTCTCATGAAAGGTTTGGCTTACATCCTGTTTTTTTAAATGGATAGCCGGTAATACAATGTGGCTTGGCGGTTCATTCCTGAATTGCACGATGCGTTCCCCCAAATCCGTATCTACCACTTCAATGCCCTGCCCGGTTAAAAATGGGTTCAAATGACATTCTTCAGTAAGCATGGATTTGCTTTTTACCACACGCCGCACATTATTTTCCTGTATGATCCGCAAAATGATTTCATTATGTTCAGCGCCATCTGCGGCCCAATGGACTTTTATTCCATTTGCCTGCGCATTCTTTTCAAATGCCATCAAATAATTATCAAGGTTGGAAAGTGTATGGTCTTTTATTTGAGAGGCAAGCTCCCTTAACTGTTCCCATTCAGGCACCCTGCGCACCGCGCTATCCCGCTTCTGCCGTACAAGCCAAAGTGTTTCATCATGCCAATCCGTTCTTGGTTCGTCCGCTATAAATTTCTCCGATAAAGTTGCGTGATCTTTCATTGAATTATTTTTTTTCTGCACCTATTACCTTTTTGTTCATCTATAATTTAGTACATTTTTACAAACATGTTTTTTGTTGACCAGCATAAGTAATTCTAATAAGCATCGTTCCGCCGGCTGGCGGACTCTTTTACCGCATACCTTTACGGAACTTTTATTACGTTTTATGTAAGGACAAATCAGGCCGTTCAATTAATCATTCCATCCACAACCATACTATTCAGCATTCAAAATCTCCGCGATATGAATGGTCTTTACCTTACTTCCATTTCTTTTTAAAATACCTTCCAGGTGCATCAGGCAACTCACATCTACGCCTGTGATATATTCTACCTCGTTTGCCTCATGTTCCGCAATCCTGTCCTTACCCATTTTTACGGATACTGCTTCTTCAAACACACAAAACGTGCCGCCAAATCCACAGCATTCATCTGCACGTTTTGGCTTGCTCAGTTCCAAACCTTTTACGCTGCTCAACAGTTGTTCGGGTTTTGAAAATGATGGCGCAACCAGTTCACTCATGGAGGAGAGGTGCAAGCCGCGTTGCCCATGGCAACTGACATGGATACCAACTTTGTGCGGAAACGCAGCAGTGGTATTTTCTATTTTCAACACATCCACTATAAATTCCGTCAACTCATAAATATGCTGACGGATATGCCGGGCCTTATTTTCATCCTTATCGTGCAAATGCTCTTTCACATGCAACACGCAACTGCCGGAAGGAGAAACGATACAATCCACATCGCCGAAATTGGCGACGAAATTTTTATCACATCCTTCGTCTAATTTGGCAAAGCCGCTGTTGGCCATCGGTTGCCCGCAACAGGTTTGGTTGAGCGGAAACACAACTTCACAACCCAGCTTTTCCAACAACTCCATAGTAGCCACCGCTACCTGCGGATAAAACTGATCAATATAACAGGGAATAAATAAGCCTACTTTCATTTTATTGCTTCACGCAGTTTTTAATTTCTCAATTTATTTTTTCAACTATTTTACTTCACTTTAATTCCTTTCTACCAAAGTTAATTGAATCATGAAAACTTTTTCCAACAACAATTTCATAAGGTGCATTTCAAAATGTAGTACTATTCTCTGGACCCGTTTAAGGGTTTACTATTTTCACCTGCAGCAAATATTTTTTAAGCTTACATTTTTCCAGATTATTGATACCCTGTATCAAAATGCCGGCATTAAACAAAGCGCCTTCCCTATTGGTATGCGTATGATCCTTTGGAAAGAAGGTATTTGTTTTTCCCTTCCCTGTTTTTTCAAATTCATTTCCAATCAAATTATTCAGGTCAATAAAATCAGCCCCATTTATTTCCGCAACCTGTCTTGCCCACAAGGCGTAACTTTTATCGCTGCGAACCACTTTACCATCCTTCCAATCATTGCGTGGTACAGGCGAACATATTATTGCAACAGCGCCTTTTGCCCTGGCATCATTTATATATTTACGCATATACCATCCATAAGAATGAACCACTTCCTTTAATTTTCGGACAGGATTATAAATTTCCGTACTATCCTCACCAATCCCTTTTAAAGTACCTCTTGCCCTCGCCGTATCGTCAAGCGGGCCGCTATCATTATGGCCAAACTGTATCATTACATAATCTCCTTTTTGCAATGTCGACAATATTTTATTCCATCGTCCTTCTGTTATAAATGTGCGGCTGCTTCTGCCTCCAATCGCCTGGTTCTCTATACTGATTTTAGAGGTATCAAGAAATTCATTTAAAAAACTCCCCCACCCCTGAAGTAAATTATCGCTGTTGCCATCACCATTTTTTACCGTAGAATCGCCTATGATATACAATATAGGTTTGTGCGTATTAAAAGAAAAAGATGAAAGTAAGGCTGCCGCAAACAACCAAACTAATTTTAATGATTTCATGTATTTTATAATTTACACCTGCTAATTTTTCATGCGTTCATTGGGTTCCTTTCCTTCCGCCTTTTTATCCGCGGATTGCTTTTTTACCGTACTATAAATCAAATTATTAAATTTCCAGTCTTTTGTAAACTCAAGCCCACTCATGTTTTCAGCCGACAGGATACAGTCATTAAAAATAAAATTAGTAATCAGGGATTGCTCCAGGCCATTCGCAACAAATGCATTTTTCCCATTTGTGGCTTTGATATTACTTATATAAAAATCCTTCGCATGAGGAATGCCTTTTTCGGCAGGCACCACTTTTTGCAGCATGGATTTCCAATGTGCGGGGATGGTTTCATAAGTATAACCTGCGGGTAAATCCGTATAACTGTAAGCCGGGAACCAGTTTAAATTAAATTGAAAAATATTGTTTACGGAATCCATAAAGGAGTCCTGAAAATAAATATCCTCGATAGTACCACCACGGGTAGTAGCCGATTTTATACGTAATCCATTGTCGGTATGTTTTGCTACAAGGCCAGTTGCCAGCACATGACGGATGCCACCCGATGTTTCGCTGCCCAATGTAACCAAACCAGCGCCCCTGCGGGCGAGGCAATTTTTTATCACCACGTATTCCGTTGGCCTGTTTACCCTAAGCCCATCCCAATCCCTTCCCGCCTTCAAACAAAAATTATCATCATTACAATCAATATCACAATTTTCAATCAATACCCAGGCCGAAGAATCCACATCAATTCCATCCGTACTTGGGCCGCTGCCATCTTCGTTATTTTTAATTATTATTCCATCTACAGTAAGGTGATGAGAATATAATAACTGCACCGTCCAGAATCCCGCATTCTTAAACGTTAGCCCTTTCAATGTGATATCAGACGAATTTTGCACCAATACGGTCCTTATCCTTTTTACATCATAATCCACTATCCAGCGCAATCCCTTTGCATCATACTCTGTACGGGCCTTCCAATATTTATCCCAGCAAAATTTGCCTCTTGCATTTACAATTCCTTCTCCGGTAAGCGCAGCATTTTTCGCATCAATGAAATTAAAAAGCGCAGCCGGCCATTTCATTTCAATACCGGCAACACGGGTATCAATGTCCGGGTAATCATTAAAATTTTGTGAGCCAAGAATTAAAACCCCCTTATCAATTTTTAAATGAACACCTGATTTTATAAATACAGCTCCGGTAACATAAATGCCGGGATCAAACTGTACGGTGCCCCCACCCTTCGCCGCACATTGGTCAATGGCTTTTTGAATCGCTTTGGTAATCACATTGGCCTTATCACTAACCGCCTTTACTTTATATACTTTATTGCCGGACGAAAAACCCTTTGCACCCACTTCGCTTACCCATTGCAGGTGTTGGGCCTGTGCACCTGCATACAGGCTACAACCTGACAGCAGTGCGGTTAATAAAAAAATATGCTTCATATTACCAGTTTGATTTAATCTGTTTTTTAAATGATTTTTATAAAAAGAAAATAATGGCGGTTCTTTGTTTGGGCAATCAACGCTTTATTTCGCCGGGCAGCAGCGGCCAGTCTTTATTGGGCACATGCGCCTGTTGTATAAAGGCTTCCATTTTTTTTAATACCTGTGGAAATTTTGCCGCCACATTATTTTGTTCGGAAGGGTCTTTTTCCAAATCATATAATTCGATTGGTGTGGTAACAATTTTATTTACATCCAGCTTTACCGCTTTCCAATTTTTCCAGCGCAAAGCCTGCCGGCCATTGTTTTCATGAAACTCCCAGTAAAGGTATTCATGGCGCTTTTGTTTTCCTTTTTGTAAAAGCATAGGCACAATAGAATAGCCATCAATATTTTTCGCAACAGGTATCCCGGCCAGTTGCTGAAAGGTTGGATACAAATCCCACAATGCCGCTACCTGCTCCGTAACACCAGGTTTTATTTTTTCTTTCCAGCAGGCGATAAAAGGCACACGGATGCCACCTTCATACAGGTCTCTTTTAATGCCGCGAAAAATTCCGTTGTTCTTAAAAAAAACCGGGTCGCCACCATTTTCGCGGTGGGGGCCATTATCACTCATAAAAATCACCAATGTATTTTCAGCAGTGCCATTTGCCGTAATAGCTTTAATAATTTCTCCGGTGTATCTGTCAAGTCTTGCAACCATGGCTGCATAAGCGGCATGAGGATATGGTTCAAACCGATGTTGCCCACCATCATTCTTAACCGGTTTTTCCATCAAAGGCTGCTCCTTAAATTTCCGGACATAATAATTATAAATTGTATCATGCGGCACAATTACATCTGCATGTGGTAAGGTATAGGGTAAATAAAGAAAGAAAGGTTTAGCCTGTTTCGCATTCAAAAAACGCATGGCATGTTCATGTATATAATCAGCGGAATACACGGCATCGTTATTGGCATTCTCCGGAAAATTGATGCGTTCATGATTACTCCACAAATGGTCGGGATAATAATTGTGCGCAAGGGTCTGGCAGTTATACCCAAAAAAATTATCAAAGCCTTTTTTATTCGGGTCACCGGATGTCGTGATAAAACCAAGGCTCCATTTGCCAAAAGCCGCAGTTGTGTATCCGTGTTGCCGCAAAACAGTTGCAATTGTAATTACAGAATCGGGCAAAGGCGTCTGCCCTTCCGGCTTTGTACTTTTGTTACCCCGCACTGCCGTGTGCCCGGTATGCAGGCCGCTCATCAAACTGTTTCTTGCCGGCGCACATACGGTAGAGCCGGAATAAAACTGAGTAAATTTTAATCCTTCTTTCGCCAGCTTATCAATATTTGGCGTTTCAATTTTTTGCTGGCCATAACATCCTGCATCCGCATATCCCAAATCATCCGCAAAAATTAAAATAATATTGGGTTGCTTTTGCTGGGCGTTAAGTGTGGCAGAAAAAAAAATGGCGATACAAAACGAGAATGCTTTCATTTTATTTTTGTTATTGCTTTTCAACTAATCCTTATTATTAATGATAATTTATTATTTTAAAAATGAGCATCACTGTTGCTACATTTCACACACCTGTATATCGTAACGAAATTTATCTTATCCCGTAAAACGCCCGATATTTTTATCCTTACTTTTTTCCCATATCGCAAATTGCATTTGATGGTATAATATCCAGGCGAGGTTAGTGTGTTCCCATTAAAAGCTTCTTTACCATCAACCGTTATTATTAAAGGATAAACCCGTGAGCGGAAATTATTCAGTTTTAAAGTTATTTCACTAACCGTTGCTGTTCTTTCCAGATCATTTCCGTAGTTTATATACTTCGCTGCCTGCCAGCAAAAAACATCCCAAACCAAAATCTTCAAAGTCTGGTTCCCTGTCGTATAATACCGGCTGAGATTCTTTTGGTTCTTTGCCGGTGCCCTGCACAAATCCTAAGAAACCATTTTCATGCACACTTTCTCTGGCCATGGCATTCCATGCTTTTATAACTATTGGTAAATATTTTTTCTTATCAAGGCAGCCATTGTTGATACCCCATGCCATGCCATACACAAACAAAGAAGTACCGGTTAATTCTTTACCGCCATAGTTGGAATCATCATGCAGGCTCACATTCCAATAACCATCTTTTCTTTGAATGGACGCAATGGCATTCATCATGTTTTTAAAATCCGCCAGGTATTCGCCATGGTGTGTTTCATTTTCGGGAAGCACGGATAACACCCTTACCAATGCCGCTACCACCCAGCCATTGCCGCGGCTCCAGTAACAATCCTTTCCATTTGGTTCTTTGTAGGGCGGGTCAAAATCCTTATCACGCCACCACAAGCCATCAGTGGCATTGTACAAACCTTTATCGCCATGCCTGTATTTGGTAAACGCATACATCTCATACATCCGGTGAAAATAATTAGTGTCTTTGTAAATAGCACCCAGTTGGGCAAATACCGGCATCGCCATTTGCAGGGCATCAATCCAATGCCAGTCATCAATCTTTTGCGATTGAAGCATCAAATCAACGGAGGCCTTTATGCTGTCAATCCTTTCAGGTTTTTTATCTATCAGATACAAATCAATATAAGTCTGGCCGCAAGCCTGGTTATCACCATTTCTTGTTTTAATACCATCCCTCAACGACCAGTGGTGTTTGACGCTCCAGTCAACCGCATAGTCATAATAAGCTTTATTTTTATCAACACTATACAAAGCCATCAGGCCTTCAAAATATACGGCCCTTGTCCAGATATGGCTTGGCCATGTACGGTTACGGGATGGTACATAAATAGGCTTCCCGGGATCGGGCCATTTGTTCATAAAATATTGATTGGCGAGGGTTGCTACTTTCAATACCTGTTTTTTAACTGGCAATTTTTGGGCTACGGCAGGCAATTGAAATGAAAAAGCTACAATCAATAACAATGCGGCAGGTAACAATTTATGGAAAGAAATTTTTTTGCAGGGGCAAATCCCCGGGATGAAATAATTTGGCATACAATCAAAAGTTTAGCAGGAAAAGAATATCGCAAATTATTCTAAATTTCATTCATAACTATCCTGCAACAGTTCAGGACAGTTGCAGGCAAACCTGATGGTATAATTATTGGCATTGTTGTCTGGATCAAGTACTGAAACCCCTGCCGGCATT
>JAVHOI010000205.1:0-13444 GCA_036169975.1 Ferruginibacter sp.
CAAGTGTAAATTCCGAAATGCTGTATTTTTCCGCATAATGATCAACCTGGCCCAGGTTAATAACTTTGTACTCTACACGATTGATATTTTTGAAACCACGCTTAGGAATACGGCGTTGAATAGGCATCTGGCCGCCTTCAAACCCCATTTTACTTTTATAACCTGCACGGCTTTGCCCACCTTTGTTACCTTTGGTAGATGTACCACCTTTACCACTTGCTTCACCACGGCCAATACGCTTTGCTTTATGCGTTGCGCCTTTGGCTGGTCTTAAATTGTGTAATTCCATATTTGTTTGATTTTGTACTTACGGGGTATCACCCCTCGCAATTAATTTGAAAATTTGAAAATGGCTCAATTGGAAAATGAGCCTGCATTGAGACATTGAGCAATTGAGCAATTTGCCAATTACTAAGCTAACTCTTCCACTTTAACAAGATGATTCACTTTACGAACCATACCTATTATCTGCGGAGTAGCTTCAACTTCTACAGAAGCATTCATTTTTCTCAAACCTAAGGCCACCAATGTTCTTTTCTGGCGTTCCGGACGGTCTATTCCACTTTTTACCTGAGTTACTTTTATTTTTTTCATGCCCTTATGGTTTAGGGTTTGGGGTTTAGGTTTTAGGGTTTAGGATTTTTCTCCTTTTGCCTTGCGCCTTTTACCTTACACCTTTTTATTTATCCGTTGAATACTCTCTTTAAAGAAATTTGTCTTGATTTTGCAACAGCAATTGGCTCACGTAAAGTAGCCAATGCTTTCACAGTTGCCTTTACCACGTTATGTGGATTAGCAGAGCCAAGGCTTTTTGCCAATACATCCGTAACGCCGGCAGCTTCCAACACCGCACGCATGCTTCCCCCGGCAATTACACCAGTACCATGTGCGGCAGGTTTAATCAACACCTTTGCCGCTCCTTCCTTTGCTAATTGCTCATGAGGGATAGTACCATGCATTACGGGAACCTTTATCAAATTCTTTTTTGCATCTTCAATACCTTTGGTAATGGCTTCCTGCACTTCTTTAGCTTTGCCTAACCCTTGCCCTACAATACCTGCTCCATTACCCACCACCACAAGTGCCGAAAAACTAAATGCACGGCCACCTTTGGTTGTTTTTACAACACGGTTGATAGAAACTACTTTATCTTTCAACTCCAGGTCACCAGCTTTTACTCTGTTATCGTTTGCTTTAAACATGTATAGTTCTTATTAGAAAATTTAAAATTAAAATTGCAATCCGCCTTCTCTTGCACCTTCGGCAACCGCTTTCACACGGCCATGATAAATATACCCACCACGATCAAAAACAACAGTGGTAACGCCCAATTCAGTTGCTTTTTTGGCAATCGCATTTCCAACCAGTTTGCTTTTTTCAGTCTTATTAACCTTCTGCGCCAGGATGTCTTTATCTTTTGATGATGCGGCAGCAATTGTAACGCCGTTATCATCATTGATCAACTGTGCATAGATTTCCGCATTGCTTCTGAAAACACTTAACCTCGGCCTCGTTGCAACACCGCTGATCTTTTTACGGATGCGATACTTGATCTTTTGCCTTGCACTTGATTTGCTATTCATATAAATTAATTTGAAAATTCGAAAATTTGAAAATTCGAAAATTGCACCTCATTTTCACATTGAGCAATTTTCACATTTTCACTTTATTTATTTACCTGCTGACTTACCGGCTTTTCTCCTCAATACTTCGCCCTTAAATTTAACACCCTTTCCTTTGTATGGTTCTGGTTTGCGCAATCCGCGGATCTTTGCACATACCTGTCCAAGCAATTGCTTATCCACACTACCAAGGGTAATGATTGGATTTTGTCCTTTCTCCTGCGAAGTGGCAATAGTTAATTCTTTAGGTATTTCAAAAATAATATTGTGAGAATAACCTAAAGCAAGATCTAAAATATTACCCTGGTTTGCTGCCTTAAAACCAACGCCCACCAACTCCAGTTGTTTGGTGTATCCTTCAGTAACACCCTTTACCATATTGTTTACCAATGAACGGTACAAGCCATGCATTGCCTTGTGGCGAATCTGATCTGTAGGCCGCACCAGCTCAAGCGTGCTGCCCTTTACTTCCATTTTAATATCAGGGTTAACTGCCTGTTTCAAAACACCCTTAGGCCCTTTTACAGTAACCACATTATCCGTACCGATTGTTATTGCAACTCCCGTTGGGAATTCAACTGGTTTCTTTCCAATTCTAGACATCGTCGATTTTATTTTTTATTATTATTAATTCGGTTTGTGTTCAGCCACGACATAGGCTTAATTGTCAAACCATTTTTTATTTCGCCAACACGATAATCACCGGCATTAGCAAATTTGCTTAGTAGATATTACACAATACTTCACCACCTACATTCTGAGCCCTTGCTTCCTTATCAGTCATTACCCCTTTGGAAGTAGAAACAATCGCAATGCCCAAACCATTTTTCACCCGCTTAAATTCATCAGGTTTGGCATAAGTACGTAAACCCGGACGTGATACCCTTTCCAGGCTTTGAATTACAGGCAATTTTGTAGCCGCATCATATTTTAATGCGATTTTAATTACCCCTTGTTTGTTATCCTCTTCAAATTTGTATTTCAAAATATAACCTTTGTCATACAAAATCTCCGTCAAACGCTTCTTTAAATTAGATGCCGGAATTTCAACAATACGATGATTTGCCATTTGTGCATTTCGTATTCTTGTAAGAAAATCTGCTATCGGATCAGTAACCATTGTTATTTCAATTAGTTGATTAATAAATTATGTCAATGCGATATCCTTTTCTTAGTACTGAGTACTAAGTATTGAGAGATTACCAGCTCGCTTTTGTAACCCCTGGTATTTTACCTTCCAATGCCATATCCCTGAACATATTCCTGGACAAAGCGAAGTGCCTCATGTATCCTCTTGGACGGCCGGTTAACTGGCAGCGGTTTTTTAACCTGACCGGTGACGCGTTTTTGGGTAACAGGTCCAAAGCGGCATAATCTCCGGCTGCTTTTAAGGCTGCTCTTCTAACCGCATACTTAGCTACCATTACCTCACGCTTCCTTTGCCTGGCTTCAATTGATTTTTTTGCCATGTGTATTTTGTATTTACTTTTTAACGTTTTTAAAAGGCATTCCCAAATCTTTCAACAATTCAAAAGCTTCTTCATTTGTTTTTGCCGTGGTAACGAAAGTGATATCCATACCCGTAATTTTATTTACTTTATCAATATCAATTTCCGGAAAAATAATCTGCTCGGTAATGCCCAGGGTGTAATTGCCACGGCCATCAAATGATTTATCATTGATACCTTTGAAATCACGAACACGGGGCAGGGAAACTGAGACAAACCTGTCTAAAAATTCAAACATCTTCACTCCGCGAAGTGTAACTTTTGCACCAATCGGCATAGCTTTACGCAACTTGAAGTTTGATATATCTTTTTTACTCATGGTGGCCACCGCCTTCTGACCAGTTATCGTTGATAACTCTTCAACCGAAATATCAACTAATTTTTTATCCGCTACCGCACCATTCACGCCGCGGTTCAAACATATTTTGGTAAGTTTGGGCGCTTGCATTACGGTTTTATAACCGAATTTTTTCATTAAAGCAGGTACTACTTCTTTAGTGTACTTGTCTGCTAATCTTGGAGTGTAAGTTGCTGTACTCATTATTTTATAGCCTCCCCTGATTTTTTAGATATTCTGATTAATTTTCCGTTTTCCCTGCTACGTTTGATCTTAGTAGGTCCACCGGTTTTTGCATCCCAAAGCATAACATTAGATATGGCGATTGGAGCTTCAATTTTTATTATCCCCCCCTTGGTGTTTTGTGAAGTTGGTTTGGTGTGTTTGGTTACGATGTTTACACCAGCTACCAAAACACGGCCTTTTTCCAATATTACTTCCATCACTTTACGTGGCTTTTTAAGGTCCTTGTCTTCACCGGTAATAACAACTACGTTATCACCCTTTTTAATGTTGAATTTAGGTTTAAATCTTGTACTCATTTTAAATTAATTTGCTAATTTGATAATGTGCTAATGTGCTAATTTATTGAAATTAAAACATTATTTATAACATCAGGCTTTTGTACATTTTTTACAATTAGCTTATTAGCTAATTAGCACATCAGCTAATTTGGATTACAATACTTCCGGAGCCAGTGAAATAATTTTCATATAACCTTTATCCCGTAACTCTCTTGCAACCGGCCCAAAAATACGTGTACCTCTTGGCTCATCTGCAGCATTCAATAACACAACCGCATTATCATCAAAACGAATATATGAACCGTCTTTCCTGCGTAATTTATTTTTAGTCCTTACGATAACCGCTTTGCTTACCGTACCTTTTTTGATACCTCCTGCGGGCATGGCATCCTTCACCGAAACCACAATCCTATCACCAACCTTAGCGTAGTCCTGTCCGGAATTGCCAAGCACACGGATACACAACACTTCTTTAGCGCCACTGTTGTCTGCTACGTTCAATCTGCTTTCTTGCTGAATCATTTTTTTAGCTTTTAGCTTTATGCTGTTTTTGATTATTCAAACAGCGAATGTATTTTGAATCCTGTCAATAACTAATAGCCCATAGCTAATAGCCTTCACACCTGATTATTTTACTTTTTGAACAATTTCCACCAGTCTCCAGCGCTTTGTTTTGCTGATTGGACGGGTTTCCATAATCTTCACACTATCACCAATACTACACTCATTCTTTTCATCGTGCGCATGAAACTTGGTAGATTTTTTTACGAATTTACCGTAAAGCGGATGCTTCACTTTTCTTTCAACCTTCACTGTGATAGATTTATCACCCTTATTACTGGTAACTACCCCGGCTTTGGTTTTACGCAGGTTTCTTTCTACTGTTGTTACTACTTCGGTCATTGCTGAAAAATTTGTGGTTTAATTATAAACCGGGTCCTTTACTTCTTAATGCTGTGTTTAAACGGGCAATATCCCTGCGCAATAAACGCATGCTTACCGGGTTCTCCAGGGGAGAAATACTGTGAGCAAAAGATATTTTTTTCAGGCGCAATTCGTCTTCGGCTATCTTAGCCTTTAATTCATCGCAGCCTAACCCTTTAATACTCGTTGCAAAATCTACTTTCTTTGACATTTATTCTAATTTGAAAATTTGAAAATTTGAAAATTTGAAAATTACCTGCACTATTCATTTGCACATTTTTCAATTTTCACATTTGCTAATTTATTTTAAGCCTGATAATCCCTTCTCACCACAAACTTAACCGCAATAGGCAATTTTTGCGCAGCCAATTCAAAAGCTTCCTTGGCAACCTGTAATGGCACGCCATCCGCTTCAAATAAAATGCGACCCGGTTCCACTACAGCGGCCCAATATTCGGGGTTACCTTTACCTTTACCCATCCTCACTTCAGCCGGTTTTTTAGTAATTGGTTTATCAGGAAAAATCCTGATCCAAACATTTCCTTCCCTTTTCATGTGACGGGTTAAAGCCTGACGGGCACTCTCGATTTGCCTGTTGGTTAACCAGATAGGCTCCAGTGCCTTTAATGCGAATGAGCCAAAAGCAATCGTAGCGCCTCTTTTTGCTGATTCCCTGATCCGGCCTTTCTGCGCCTTTCTATGTTTTGCTCTTTTTGGTTGTAACATCTTAATCTAATTTGCTAATTCGATAATGTGCTAATGTGCTAATGAAGGCACATTATACTTTTAGAATATTTTTTAAAATTGAACCTTAATCCATTAGCATATTAACTAATTGGCTAATTGGCTAATTATCTTCTTCCTCCCTGACCACCGCCACGGTTTCCACCTCCCTGTCCTCCGCCACCTCTTCTGTCTCTATCTCCTCCACCGCCGCGCCTGTCATCTCTTCTATCACCTCCGCCACGGTTATCAAATCCTCGATCCGGTCCACCTTCTTTACCGCCACCAGCTAATATATTTGGATTCAAATCCCTTTTCGCTAATACTTCACCTTTACATATCCAAACTTTAATACCTATTTTTCCATAAACAGTCTGTGCAAATACATTGGCATAATCAATATCCATACGTAATGTATGTAATGGTGTCCTTCCCTGTTTTATTTCTTCACTGCGAGCAATTTCCGCACCACCCAAACGGCCACCTACCCTCACCTTAATTCCTTCCGCACCCATTCTTAATGCTGAAGCAATAGACATTTTAACGGCACGTTTAAAATTAATCCTTCCTTCTAACTGTCGGGCAATGGTATCCGCTACAATCTGGGCATCCAGTTCAGGGCGGCGGATTTCAAGTATATTGATCTGAACATCATCCTTACCAGTTAATTTTTTCAATTCCTCCTTAATTCTATCAACCTCTCCGCCACCCTTACCAATAATAATACCTGGCTTGGAAGTATGAATGGTAACGATCAGTTTATTAAGCGTGCGCTCAATTACGATCTTGGATATACCACCTTTGTTGATACGGGCATTCAAATAGGTTCTGATCTTATGATCTTCAATTAATTTATTACCGAAATCTTTTTTATGTGCATACCAGTTACTGTCCCATCCACGGATGATTCCTAGCCTGATACCAATCGGATTTGTTTTCTGACCCATATTTTTAATTTGCTAATTTGCTAATTTAATTTTCGAATTTGCTAATTTGCCAATTTGCTAATTAGTTCTTGCTATCTACTATTAATGTTACATGATTGCTACGCTTGCGTACCCTATAGCCACGTCCCTGTGGAGCCGGGCGCATACGTTTGATCACTCTTCCACAATCCACCATAATTGTTTTTACAACGAGCTTCGCATCTTCAGGTTTAACGCCTTCATTTTTTTGCTCCCAGTTATTGATCGCACTTTTTAATAACTTGTATAAAGGAACAGCAGGATGCTTGGTATTGAATTGTAATACACCCAAAGCTTTTTCCACTTCCATTCCACGTATCAGATCAACCAGTAAACGCATTTTACGTGGTGATGTTGGATAATCGTTTAGTTTAGCTACTGCTTCCATTTTTTAAATGTGTTTGTTGTTTATCGTTTAATGTTTGCCGTTGAAAACCTGTCAACTTTAAACCGTCAACTATCAACTTCTTATTAAGATATCTTTTTACTTGAGTGCCCCCTGAAATTTCTGGTGGGTGCGAATTCACCTAATTTATGGCCTACCATAAATTCCGTTACATAAACCGGGATAAACTTGTTGCCGTTATGAACCGCTAAAGTGTGCCCTACAAAATCAGGCGTAATTGTTGAGCGCCGACTCCATGTTTTAATAACACCTTTTTTATTTTTTCCTTCATTAATCGCCAACACTTTTACTTCGAGGTTAGCATCTACATAAGGACCTTTTTTTACCGAACGAGCCATGTTTTTTTTAATTTGCTAATGTGATAAATCGCCACATTTAATTTAAAAAGATTGTTTATTTCCCTGAATGAATCAGGGCATTTTAACAGTTAGCAGATTAGCACATTGGCTAATAAGCTCATTTGTCTTTTATTTGTTACTGATCTTCTTTCCGTTTCTTCTAACGATAATCATTTTATCTGAACCTTTACCTCTTGTACGGGTAACCTGTCCTTTCGCATATTTACCTGTGCGGCTACGTGGATGGCCACCAGAAGCCCTGCCTTCGCCACCACCCATCGGATGATCTACCGGGTTCATCGCTACCGCCCTGGTTCTTGGCCTTACACCCTTCCACCTGTTTCTACCAGCTTTACCTGCACTTTCCAGGTTATGATCACTATTACTTACTACACCAACGGTGGCATAGCAATTGATCAATACTTTTCTCAATTCACCACTTGGCATTTTTAAAATACCATATTTTTCTTCCTTATTAGCTAACTGAGCGCTGCCACCTGCACTGCGTACCAATTTTCCACCCTGGCCCGGTTGCATTTCAATATTATGTACATTGGTACCCAAAGGCATAAATTTCAATTGCAGGGCATTGCCTAATTCAGGAGCAATATTATCGCCACTTAAAACGGTAGCGCCTACCTGTAAACCATTCGGAGCGATGATATAACGTTTTTCACCATCCGCATAATTCAACAAAGCGATAAATGCGGTACGGTTAGGATCGTATTCAATACTTTTTACAATAGCAGGAATGTTTTTCTTATCTCTCTTAAAGTCAATTAAACGATACATGGTTTTGTTTCCACCACCCATATAGCGCATTGATCTTCTCCCCTGGAAATTTCGTCCGGCAGTGTTTTTTTGCGGTTCAAGCAAAGATTTTTCAGGAATGCTGGTAGTGATTTCTGCATAAGCATTACCAATTCTCCAACGAGTACCTGCCGTAGTAGGTTTGTATTTTCTAAGTGCCATTGTAAACTATTTGCCCTAAATCCCTAAAGGGACTTTTGGAACTTTTTAATTTATTAATCTCTGCATTTTGCGGTAGCAGAATTTACCATTCTTTAATATTTTTATTCTTATTCCCCTTTAGGGATTAGGGGAACTAAACTGTTCCGTATAAATCAATTGTTTCACCTTCAGCCACTGTTACATAAGCTTTCTTTTTAGCAGGCTTACGGCCGCTAACTACCCCGGCTTTTGTATTACGCGACTTTGCTTTGCCAGGTGTTACCGAGGTATTAACATTGGTAACCTGCACACCATAAAAAGATTCTACCGCCTTCTTAATTTCGAGCTTATTTGCCTTTCTGCCTACCACAAAAGCGTAGCGATTCATTTTTTCAGTTTGCTTGTTTATCTTTTCAGATAATACTGGCTTTATTAAAACTTCAGACAGTTTCATGTCAAATTAATTTGAAAATTTAAAAATTTGAAAATTTGAAAATTGAAGCGCATTTTTAAATTGAGCCATTTTCACATCTTCACATTTGCATTATGCTACTATTTCTTCTTCCTCTTCTTCCGTAAATATCTTAGCCACACTTTCAGCAAAAACCAATACGTTGGCGTTTACAATATCATAAGTATTTACATCGCTTAACAAAGTACCCTGCACTCCCGGAATATTTCGTAAACTCAGATAAACGTTTTCGTTATCCTCTGGTAAAACAAATAATGTTTTTTTGCCGTTCAATTGCAGGTTCTTTAAAATAACTGCAAATTGCTTTGATTTCGGCGTATCCATTGTAACATCTTCTACAACAACAATAGCATTCTCTTTTGCCTTATAACTTAATGCGCTGATCTTAGCCAGGTCTTTCACCTTACGGTTTAGTTTAAAATCGTATTCATGGGGTGTTGGCCCAAAAATGGAACCACCGCCTTTGTATATTGGACTGCGCAAATTACCTTTACGAGCACCACCGGTTCCTTTTTGTTTTACTAATTTCTTAGATGAACCGTTTGCCTCTGCCCTGGTTTTTACTTTATGCGTGCCTTGCCGCTGAGCAGCTAAATAATGCTTTACAGCCAGATACACAACATGATTGTTTGGTACCACACCAAAAATTTCTTCAGGCAACTCAATGGTTCTTCCTGTTTTGTCGCCTTGTATATTTAAAATATCTACTTGCATCTTTTTGAATTTTACTTTTGGATCAAAACGATTGAACCATTATGGCCTGGTACAGAACCACTAATTAATATATAATTTTTTTCAGAAAAAATCTTTACCACTTTCAATCCTTTCATTTTCACCCTGTCCTGTCCCATACGGCCGCCCATTCTCATTCCTTTAAAAACCCTTGACGCATCTGATGAATTACCAATAGAACCCGGAGCTCTTGAACGGTCATGCTGGCCATGAGACTGGCCGCCTACGCCATGAAATCCATGACGTTTTACAACACCCTGAAAACCCTTTCCTTTGGTAGTACCTATTACCTCAACACTATCGCCTTCGGCAAAAATGTCAACAGTAATGGTTTCACCAAGTACCTGTGTTAGTTCGCTATCGCGTATTTCTTTTACTACTTTTTTAGGGGATGTCTGAGCTTTGGCGAAGTGATTTACCTCAGCTTTTATGGAGTGCTTTTCTTTTTTATCGCCGAATGCGATCTGGAGTGCATTGTAACCGTCTGTTTCTACGGTTTTCTTTTGGGTAACCACACATGGTCCTGCTTCAATGATTGTAACGGCGGTTTGTCTGCCTGTTGCATCAAAGACACTGGTCATGCCAATCTTTTTTCCAATAATACTTTTCATTGTATCCTTTTTTTATCCAGCGCTCCGATAGCTATCGGAGATGGATGTTCAATATTTTAATTCTAAGAACTAACCTTTTGCCTTTCCGCTGGTAAGCGGATGGTTCATCAGGCCTTTATTTCAACATCTACACCACTTGGCAGGTCTAATTTACTTAACGCATCAACCGTGCGGCTGCTGCTGGTGTATATATCTAACAAACGCTTGTGTGTACACAATTGAAACTGCTCACGTGCCTTTTTGTTAACGTGAGGAGAACGCAATACAGTAAAAATTTTCTTATGCGTAGGTAAAGGAATTGGCCCTGTTACAACTGCACCGGTACTGCGTACCGTTTTTACGATTTTCTCAGCCGACTTATCAACCAGGTTATGATCGTAAGACTGTAATTTTATTCTGATTCTCTGTGACATATTTAAAGAACTTTAAACTTTCGTTTTTTAATTTGGAGTGCAAAGGTAAGGGAGTGATTTGAAATGACAAAGGGAAAGAGGAAAGTTTTTTGAAGTTTTCTTTCAATACATTTTACACTTTAGCAAAACACAACAGGCATAAGGGTTAGAGGGGAAAAAATCTTTTAAAATGACACCTAAAAGTTCGTGTGATATTACACAAATGAAAGAATCGTTGACTCTGATTATTAATTCCATATTAAAAGAAGGCAGTCAGTCATTGTTTTATTTTACAAAAACAACCTGATCAGTAGTAAGCAAAGGCAAATTTTTAAACCGGAGAATGATATTCGCAACCGTTACTACATCTTTCTGGCAATAGATAGCAATCCGGTGAAGATCCTTTTCCTTCCAATAAACTTCACCCACCATACTTCCATCAATATCATCTTTTGGTGAGGGCACCTTTAATGCGGCAGCCAATAGTTTCAGCGATGTGTAATTTTTATAATCCCCAAAACGCCAATATTGGAAAGTATCCACCATATTGGTTTCCCAGGGTTTCATATTCTGAAAATCAAGATAGGCAGGAATGGCAAGCCCATTTATCAGTAATCGCCTGCACAAAAATGGAATATCAAATTCCCTGATATTATGCCCGGTAAAATTCCATCGGTTGTGAACTGCTTCCAACTGATTAATGGTATTTACAAAATTGAGTAGCAATTCTTTTTCATCCTCTCCAAAAAGAGATTTTACCCTAAACTGGTGCTTGTCTTTTTCCTTTTTAAAATAACCAATGCTGATGCAAACCACTTTGGCAAATTCGGCCATTACCCCCGCCCGCTGAGGATAATATTCTCCGGCAGAAGTATTTTCAGGTAATGTACGAATCACTTTTTCCTCCCACAAGTGCTGCCACTCCAAATCAAGCATTTCAAAATCTTTTTTTTCGGAAACTGTTTCAATATCAATAACAAGAAAATTTTCTAAAGGCATTTTTGAAATCATTAGAACAGGTTTATCCGCTAATATAAAAAAAGGGTTGCTTATTTACAACACTGCTCATTTATATTTTTTCATTATTGAAATTTCAACCCTCAAATATTTGAATTTGTATCAGTTCTTTTAGTTCCCTTAATTTTAATTTTGATTTTGATAATTTGGCTCTCCCCTTAATCCTTTGTTTGGGGATACCATTAACGATAGTAAAAACATCAGGCAAATGTTTTAAAAATGAAATTTTTATTCCCCCCCTTCAGTTGGCAGGGTGAAGCCGCAGGGTAAAAAATACATAAAAATCCATCTTCTGTTTCTATTTCAAATTATACATTATTTAAAGGGTAGCCAATCTGCCGTGGCGGATTGGCTACCCTAACGCTAATCAAACAACCCATAGCTTGTGCCTTTGGTTTCTTTACGTTGTGATTTTTTGAAGGTTTGATTATTGGCTCCACCCGGTAGTTGTGGTTGCTTTCCTTCAAACAAATCTTCTATGGTAATGATTTGAATTTTATCCATTGGATACACTGCCCCATCCATCTCTATATGACCGGCATCTTTGGCGCATTTTGTCATTTCCTTAGTCACGTTTTCGGCGAAGCAAACAAAAATACCTATGGTGGCTTTTTGGGTGGTTGTTACCTGCAAACAAATTAAAGAATTAATTTAAGATGCCGATAATGTGTGTTAGAGAAAACAACTAACCCCGCACTTGCGTACAGGGTTGTTATTATTTCATTAAAAGATCTGGATTTCTGACCTCCCCTTTGGGGGAGTTAGAGGGAGCTTTAATCTTCTCCCTTCTGCTTTCCTTTTTGCTTGGCAATTACTTCCTCCGCGATATTATTCGGTGCAGGATTGTAATGGCTAAACTCCATGGTAGAAGTAGCACGGCCACTTGATAAGGAACGCAACTGCGTAACATAACCAAACATTTCGCTCAATGGCACTTTGGCTTTTATCACCTGTACGCCATGTTTGCTATCCATGCCTTCCAGCATACCACGCCTGCGGTTAAGGTCACCTGTTACATCACCCATGTATTGATCCGGCGTTAACACTTCCACCTTCATGATCGGCTCCAGCAAAACTGGTTTCGCTTTTCGGCCGGCTTCACGGTAGCCTTGTTTGGCACACAATTCGAAACTCATCGCATCACTATCCACCTGGTGAAAACTACCATCAAACACACGTACTTTCATGCTTTCCATTGGATAGCTTGCCAATACGCCGGTTGTCATAGCGGTTTCAAAACCCTTTTGAATAGCGGGAACAAATTCTTTCGGGATGCTGCCACCAAACAGTCCGTTTACAAACTGGAAGTTTGATTTACCTTCTTTCAAAAACTCTTCATCCGCGGGTCCGATTTCGAATACGATATCGGCGAATTTACCACGGCCACCCGTTTGCTTTTTCAACGTTTCACGATGCTGGATCGTATTCTGGAATGCTTCCTTATAAGCTACCTGTGGCGCACCCTGGTTGATCTCAACTTTAAATTCGCGGCGCATACGATCCACGATAATCTCCAGGTGCAACTCTCCCATTCCACTCAAAATAGTCTGGCCGGTTTCTTCATCCGTCTTTACACGCAGGGTTGGATCTTCTTCCACCAATTTGGCAATTGCCATACCCATTTTATCAACGTCGGCCTGTGTTTTTGGTTCAACCGCAACACTGATAACCGGCTCCGGAAAAGTCATCGCTTCCAGTACGATCGGATGATCTTCATTGCACAAGGTATCACCGGTTTTAATATCCTTAAATCCTACCGCCGCTCCAATATCACCTGCTTCAATGTAATCAACCGGGTTTTGCTTGTTAGCATGCATTTGCATGATTCGGCTGATACGTTCATTTTTCCCCGTACGGGTATTCAATACATAGCTACCACTGTCGAGCCTTCCGGAATAAGCCCGGAAGAACGCCAGGCGGCC
>JAVHOI010000206.1:0-3053 GCA_036169975.1 Ferruginibacter sp.
GGAAGGTGATGGTCGCAAATAATAAAATCAATTCCAAGTGCTTTTGCATAGCCGGTTAATTCTACCGACTTTATACCGCAGTCTAAGGAAATGATGAGTTTAAAATTATTTTCCGCGGCAAAATCAATACCTGCTTTGCTTACGCCGTAGCCTTCCCTATACCGGTGTGGTATATAAAATTCCACAAAAAGATCATTGTAGATTTTGCAGAGAAACTGGTACATGCAGGCTACAGAAGTGGTGCCATCCACATCATAGTCCCCAAACACTAATATTTTCTCCTGATGATTGAAAGCGGCTGTAATCCTGTCAACTGCTTTATCCATATCCTTCATTAAAAAAGGGTCATGCAAACCGGCTAATTGCGGGCGGAAAAACGCTTTGGCTTTTGAAAAATCATCAATACCCCGCTGAACCAATATTTTACAAAGTATATTATTTATATTCAGCGATTGGTGCAGTTCAGTTATTTTACTAATATCGGCCGTTAAAATGTTCCAGCGTTTATTCATCAAAAATATTTTTTTGGTGCAAAGAAAATTGATGTTAATTGTCGTTAGCCAGGAAGATTAATACTTCCGGTCTGTGGTATATCTTACTAATTCTTCCAAAGCCCTTCTTACTTCATTATCAGGAAATTCATGCAGAATGGATAATGCATCATTTCTGTAGTCATTCATCTTTTCAGCCGCATACTTAATGCCGCCCGCCTCAACAACTGTATCAATCACTATTTTAACTTTTGCCTGGTCTTTATTTTCATTTTTTATGATATAGATCAATTTCCTTTTTGTCGCGGCATCAATAGTATTCAGTGTATAGATCAGTGGAAGGGTTAATTTTTTTTCCCTGATGTCATTGCCGGTAGGCTTGCCAATATCTTCTTTTCCATAATCAAAAAGATCGTCCTTAATCTGGAAAGCGATACCCACCTTTTCTCCAAACAATTTCATTTTATCGGTAACAGTTCGGTCTTTGCTGGTACTCCATGCCCCTACAGCACATGCTGAAGAAAGCAGGGAAGCTGTTTTATTCCGTATAATTTCAAAATAAACAGCTTCTTTTAAATTAAGATTGCGGGCTTTTTCAAGCTGCATCAATTCGCCTTCACTCATTTGCTTTACGGCTTCTGATAAAATGTGCAGGTGTTCAAAATCATTATTTGTAGTAGATAGTAAAAGCCCCTTCGATAATAAATAATCGCCCACCAATACCGCGATTTTATTTTTCCAGATGGCATTAATAGAAAAAAAACCCCTTCTTTCGAGGGATTCATCTACCACATCATCATGTACCAGCGTAGCGGTATGTAAAATTTCTACAAGGGCGGCGGCACGGTAAGTACTTTCGTTAATGGGTGCCTGTAATTTCGCACTTAGGAAAACAAACATCGGCCTTAGCTGCTTTCCTTTGCGCTTGATAATATATTTCATGATCCGGTCAAGCATGGGCGTTTGGCTCTTTACCGCATCGGTAAACTTTTTTTCAAAAGTTTTTAATTCTTCACCTATAATTTTATTTACAAAATCCATTCGCAAAAAAAAGCAATATAATGCAGTATGCAACGGCTTCAAAGTAATTATTTTTTAAAGTAGTTCTTTTTGTTTTGAAAATTTATTGAAAGCATATTTTTTTTAATCGGCTATTAGTCACCGTTAACAATCCCGTTATTACGATAATTCCTATATTTTCAGCGTATATTGGCTGAATAATTCCTTAAAAGGATAAACCATAATCCTCAAAGGATTCGTTTGTTTAAATCAGCCTTTGAATTTTAAAATACAATTCTTAATAATAGTAATGCCAATCCAAAAATTGCGGATTTAGGGATAAGGGCAAATTATAATTCTGAAAATCTTAACGGCTTCTTTTTTGCCACCTGATATTTTGAAGGGATATTTGAATGAAAATCACTAATTTCGCCATCTTCTATGAAGTTTTTAAAAATATCATTAATAGCATTTACGGTAATCTTTGCCCTTTCCTCTTGCAATAAATATGGCAAGATCATGAAAAGCAAGGATGTAGCGTATAAATTAAAAATGGCGGACAAGTTTTTTGAAGAAAAAAATTATCGCCAGGCTCAGTTATTATATGAAGAACTCTACCCTGTTTTCAAAGGAACGGACAAATTTGAAGAACTTTATTATAAGGATGCTTATTGTTTTTATTATTTAAAAAATTACAGGGATGCCGAGAATTTTTTTAAAGGTTTTTTAGATGTTTTTCCTAATAGCAGCAAAGCGGAAGAAGTGGACTTTATGCACGCATTGTGTTTTTACAAGCAAGTGCCAAAAGTGGATCTTGATCAAACCAATACAACCAAATCTATTGGGGTAATGCAATCTTTTATTAATACGCATCCCGGTTCTTCAAGAATAGCGGAAGCAACCGCGATAATTGATAAATGCAGGGAAAGATTAGAGGTTAAAGAATTGCGGGCCGCTGATCTTTATTTTAAAGTAGGGCAGTACAGGGCTGCCGCTATTGCTTTTGGGAGTTTATTGAGCAACTATCCTGAATCAAAAAAAGGCGATAGCTATAAATTAAGTGCAATCAAATCTTATTATAGGTTCGCTAAATTAAGCGTGCCGGAAAAGCAGTCGGAACGCTATGAAAAAGTAGTAAGTGAATACCAGGATTTTGCGGATCGCTTTCCTGAGAGCCCTTTTTTATCCGAAGCAAAAGAATTAAGTAATTTAAGTCAAAATAACATTAAAGAAATAAAATATGAGCAAAATAAGGCGACAACTAAGCTCTAGCACGAGCAATGTGGTAGAACCAAAAAGCCTCTTTGATATAAAAGAGAAAACAGGTAATTTGTATGAATCTATTGCCATAATCGCAAAACGGGCCAATCAGATCAATATCACCATAAAGGAGGAATTGCATAGTAAACTGGAAGAGTTTGCAAGCCATACGGATAGTTTGGAGGAAATTCATGAAAATAAGGAGCAGATAGAAATATCCAAAGCCTATGAGCGTATGCCTAATCCGGCTTTACTGGCTTCACAGGAATTTATGGAAGATAAAATTTATTACCGTAAAAACGA
>JAVHOI010000206.1:3153-13395 GCA_036169975.1 Ferruginibacter sp.
CTTTACTGGCTTCACAGGAATTTATGGAAGATAAAATTTATTACCGTAAAAACGAAGAAGATTTATTTAGTTAATCTTTACGGGATAATTAGGAATAATTTTAACTAAGAAGTTATATTTTTAACGGCGGTATCTCTGTCGTTTTTTTTATGTTGAAAGGTAAAAAAATATTGTTAGGTATTACCGGTAGTATAGCTGCTTACAAAGCCGCGGTGCTTGTCAGGTTATTAATTAAATCCGGCGCCGAAGTAAAAATTATAATGACAACCTCCGCAATGGACTTTGTATCTCCCCTTACGCTTTCAACTCTTTCCAAAAATCCGGTATTGGTTGATCTTGCCAATAACAACTCCTGGTCAAACCACGTGATGCTTGGTAGGTGGGCGGATATAATGCTCATAGCGCCACTCAGTTGTAATACGCTTGCTAAAATGGCTGCTGGTATCTGCGATAACTTAATAATGGCGGTATATCTTTCCGCAACCTGTAAGGTAGTGGCAGCCCCTGCTATGGACGAAGATATGTGGCTGCATCCTGCTACAAAAAATAACCTTCAAAAAATTTCCGCTTTTGGAAATTATATCTTACCGGTAGGATCCGGCGAATTGGCCAGTGGCTTAACCGGTGAGGGCAGAATGGCTGAACCGGAATCAATTATAAGCTGGCTCAATAATTATTTTTCTTCTGACCAGCCTTTCAAGGGTAAGCGGGCAATGGTAACCGCAGGGCCAACTTACGAACAGATTGATCCTGTAAGGTTCATTGGCAATCATTCATCCGGTAAGATGGGGCTGGCTATTGCAAATGAACTAAAAAACCGGGGAGCCGAAGTGACTTTAATATTGGGGCCATCCTCATTGGAAGTACCTGAATTCCCAACCACAATAAGGGTAAAATCGGCAGCGGAAATGTTTGAGGCTTGTATTTCCCTTTTTGATAAAATGGATATTGCGGTTATGAGCGCTGCTGTAGCGGATTATACCCCTTTAATCACACAAGCGGAAAAAATAAAGAAAACCAGCGATAACTTTTCTATCGCATTGACAAAGACAAAAGATATTTTAAAGCATTTGGGGGGAATAAAAAGGAGCAATCAGTTGTTGATTGGGTTTGCTTTGGAAACCAATAATGAAGAGGCTTACGCCAAAAAGAAATTAGAAGAAAAAAATGCGGACTTGATTGTGCTAAATTCTTTGAATGATGAAGGGGCGGGTTTTGGGCATGACACCAACAAAATTACTATTTTTGATAAGTCGGGCAACACGTACCATTTTGATACCAAATCAAAAACTGAAGTGGCGAAGGATATTGTAAACACTATTATTCAATTGTAAAATGCTTTTTACCAGGTTTAAATTGCTATTTATTTTATTGCTTGCAGTAAATTTTGGGAGTGCCCAGGAATTGAACGCCAGGGTAACGGTTAACAGTAGCCGAATAGGAACCACCGTTAATAAAAATGTTTTTCAAACCTTGCAGACCGCATTGAATACTTTTTTGAATAATCGGAAATGGTCAAAAGATGTTTTTTTAGTAAATGAAAAAATTGATTGCAATTTCTTTTTGAACTTACAGCCTACAAACGATGCAAATGTTTATTCTGCTTCTCTAACCATCCAGGCTGCACGCCCGGTTTTTAATACTTCCTATTTGTCACCCATTATTAATTACCAGGATGAGGATGTCATTTTTAAGTATATAGAATTTCAGCAATTGGAATTCAATGAAAACAGGGTTGCAGGCACCGATGCGCTGCTGTCCAATCTTACCGCCATATTCGCTTATTATGCCAATATCATTATCGCATTTGATTATGACACATTTTCGCCGCGGGGTGGGGATATGTATTTTTTAAAAGCACAGAATATAGTAAATAATGCGCCCGAATCACGCGGCATTTCCGGATGGAAGGCATTTGATGGTAAGCGGAACCGTTACTGGCTGGTGGAAAATATGATGAACAGCAGGTATGCTATAATGCATGATATTTATTATGCTTATTACAGGCTTGTTATGGATATAATGTATGAGAATGAAAGTGCCGCAAGGGCTGAGATGCTGAACGTGCTGAACCTGCTGAGTAACTTTAATGAGGAAAATCAAAACACGATGATTAACCAGTTTTTCTTCCAGGGTAAGGCGAATGAATTAATAAAAATTTTTTCAAAAGCCCCCCCGCAGGATAAATTGAGGGCTTCGGACCTGCTGCAAAAAATGGATATTACAAATGCCATAAGGTACAAAGAGGAGTTAAAATAATGAAAGTGTTAATTGTTACTATAGCAATTTTTTGTATGATTGGCTGTGCGAATAAAGGCGGTAACAATCCGGGCATACTTCCCAGGGAAAAAATGCAGGCCGTGATGTGGGATATTATTGGGGCTGATGCATTTACCGAACAGTTTGTAAAAAAAGATTCTTTGAAAAACGCAACCCTTGAAAATATTAAATTACAAAATAAAATCTTCGCACTGCATAAAGTAACCCGGGCTGATTATTATAAAAGCTATGATTATTACATTTCCCAAACTGACCTGATGAGGGTAATTTTGGATAGTATGACCAACAAGGCTGAAAGAAACAGGACGCAAATGATGCAACAGCATTATTCCGGGCCACAGCCTAAATAAATTTTCAGGCAATAAAATACCAGGTTAAAAAACTGTGGGATACCTGCTGTTATTTACCTGCGCCTTTCTCAAGAAAATCGAGGTATAGTTTTTTTACATCTTTTACCAGGCGTTGTTTTGAGTAACGGTTGATGACGGAATTGTGGCCAACGTTGCCCATTTTGTCCCGCAGTTCCTTATCATCTATTAACCTGTTTACATAAGCGGCAAATGAATCAATATCATTCACTGATGTTAAAAACCCATTTACGCCATGGGTTATTACATCTTCCACGCCGCCTACATTGGTAGAAACTACAGGCTTGTAAGCCGCCTGCGCTTCAATGAGGGAAACAGGTGTCCCTTCATTGTAGGAAGTCAGCGCTACGATATCAAGCCCTGCTAAAACCTGGTCAATTTCTGTTTCCCACGATGTAACTACAATGTCTGTCTTTGATTTCGGATGCGTTACAAAATAAGAATAACTTAGACCCAGCTCTGAAGATTTTTTTTCTATTACAGGTAGCGACTCCCCGTCACCGATTATTGCGAACCTTACATTATTACCCGATTTCTTTTTAATAAGAGAAGCGGCTTCAACAAACATTTCATGATTCTTAACAGGAACAATCCGGCCAATAATCCCTATAATAATTTCAGTCTCGTTAAAGCCATATTTCTCCCTGAAGATGACCCGCTTCTTATCCTGGTCAATCGCATATTTTTCAAGATTAAATCCCAATGGAATGGTGAATACTTTATTGGCGGGTGCTATTTTATATATTTCAACCAGTTCTTTTCTTTGTAAATCACTGATAGCAATAATAGCATCCGTTTTTTTTGCAAGCCATCTTTCAAAAGAAACTATCAGCAATGAAACCGCTTTATTAAAATAGGAGTGAAAAACATTTCCATGAAAGGTATGAACGATTAATTTTACTTTGCAGGAACTTGCCGCCAGCCTGCCAATGGTGCCGGATTTGGATGCGTGCGTGTGCACAATATCCGGCTTGAATTCCTTAATGATTTTCTTTATTCTAAAATAGGCTTTTATGTCATTGAAAGGCGAAATACTCCTTCTCATTTCAATAATTTCAATTGGAATAATCCCGAGTTTTTCAGCGATATACCCGGCATCTTTTTCTTGTGGATCCTTCTTTCCTACCAATAACATTGTTTCAAACTCAGGGTCAAGGTTGGTAGATAAAAGGGTAACGTTTAGAGTAGGGCCACCAACGATTAACCTGTTATGAATTCTAAGTATCTTGTACATATTAAGCAGTAAATATAACTAATGTAGGATAATATTTATTTATTGAATCCTATTTTGTTGAATAATTTATTTAAGTGAACGTTGGTAATTTTGCCTCTTGTGAAACTTTCCAAAAATTTAAAAAGTTTTCAATTGAAGTTATTATCATTTATCCCATAATCAATTTTCAATTTATTTTGCTGTAATTTGCTTTCCTTATTTCTTTTAAATAAACGATTAAAGGATTTCCATGAAAAAAGTTTTTAATAATGCCGATGAAGCAATAGCCGATATACCTGATGGGGCAGTTTTGATGTTGGGCGGATTTGGATTGTGCGGGATACCCGAAAATTGCATAAGGGCGATTGTGAAAAAGGGGATCAAAAAGCTTACCTGCATCTCCAATAATGCAGGGGTAGATGATTTCGGTATTGGATTGATGCTTCAGCAAAAACAGGTAAAAAAAATGATTGCATCTTATGTAGGGGAGAATGCGGAGTTTGAACGGCAGTTGCTTGGCGGGGAATTGGAAGTGGAGTTGATTCCGCAGGGTACGTTGGCCACACGGTGTATGGCGGCAGGGTATGGCATGCCCGCTATTTTTACGCCGGCGGGTGTAGGAACAGAAGTAGGGATTGGAAAAGAAATAAGGATATTCAATGATAAGGCGTATTTATTGGAACTTGCGTTTGATGCGGATTTCGCTATTGTAAAAGCATGGAAAGGTGATACGAATGGTAATTTAATTTACAGGGAAACAGCGAGGAACTTTAATCCATTAATGGCGATGGCCGGAAAAATAACTATTGCTGAAGTGGAGGAGCTTGTTACTGCAGGCAGCCTTGATCCTGATCAAATACATACGCCGGGAATTTACGTACACAGGATATTTAAGGGTGCTGATTACGAAAAGAGGATAGAGCAGAGAACGGTTAGGAAATTAGCAAATGTGACAATGTAACAATGAGAAAATTTTTTCGGTTCATGATACTATTAAATTCCCGGGAGGTCTCCTCCTTTTCACATTTTAATATTTTCACCTTTTCACATTTATTGTATGCTTAACAAAAACCAAATAGCCCAGCGGCTTGCCAGGGAAATTAAAGACGGATATTATGTAAACCTTGGTATTGGGATACCTACGCTGGTAGCCAATTATATACCGGAAGGGCTGGATGTAGTATTACAAAGTGAAAATGGATTACTGGGTATGGGTCCTTTCCCTTTTGAAGGCGAGGAAGACCCGGACCTGATTAATGCGGGCAAACAAACCATTACTACCGTGCCGGGATCCGCCTTTTTTGATAGTGCCATGAGCTTTGGAATGATAAGGGCGGGCAAGGTTGACTTAACCATATTGGGCGCAATGGAAGTGAGCGAAAAAGGGGATATTGCCAATTGGAAAATTCCAGGTAAAATGGTAAAAGGTATGGGTGGAGCGATGGACCTGGTAGCCAGTGCGAAAAATATTATTGTGGCCATGATGCATACTAACCCAAAAGGGGAATCGAAATTATTACCCGCCTGCATGCTTCCGCTTACCGGGGTTGGTTGTGTAAAAAAAATTGTAACTGAATTAGCAGTGCTTGATATTACTGACGATGGCTTCAAATTATTGGAAAGGGCGCCGGGCGTAAGTGTAGAAGAGATTATCGCCAAAACAGCCGGCAAGCTGATAGTAGAAGGCGAAATACCTGAAATGATTTTATAAAAAAAATCCCCCCGGAACTTCGAATGAACAAAGTATTTAGGGAGATTTGTTTATTGGCAAACAATCGAACTATTTCTTACACTTTTGGCGCTGCCGCTAAAATCGCATCGCTAACACCGCTGGCATATTTTTCAAAATTTTTAATGAATAAAATGGCAAGCTCTTTTGCTTTTGCATCATAAAGGGCTTTATCAGTCCAGGTATTTTTGGGGTTTAAAATTTCAGATGGTACGCCATCACAACTTGTAGGTATCATAAAGCCAAACACCGGGTCTGCTTCAAATGTGGCGTTTGCCAATTTGCCTTCCAGCGCGGCAGTAATCATTGCCCGGGTATAATCCAGTTTCATTCTTTTTCCAATACCATAAGGCCCGCCACTCCAGCCTGTATTAATCAACCATACACTTACATTATCCGCCGTCGTTTTTTTACCCAGCATCTCTGCATATTGGCCTGGGTGAAGTGGCATAAATGGTGCGCCAAAACAGGTACTAAAGGTAGCGCTTGGCTCAGTAACCCCTTCTTCAGTACCGGCTACTTTAGCGGTATATCCGCTTATAAACTGGTACATTGCCTGTCCTGGTGTAAGTTTACTGATTGGGGGTAAAATGCCATAAGCATCGCAGGTAAGGAAGAAAATATTTTTTGGTGTTTTACCAATTGATGGTACCAGTGCGTTACTGATAAAATGCAAAGGATAGCTCACTCTGGTATTCTCTGTTATTTTGCTGCTTGAAAAGTCAATGCGGTTGCTACCCTCAAAAAAAGTTACATTTTCAACCAGGGCGCCAGGCCTTATCGCATGGTAAATTTCAGGTTCTTTTGTTTCACTTAAATCAATCAGTTTCGCATAACACCCACCTTCAAAATTAAAAACGGAATTGTCTGTCCAGCCATGTTCATCATCCCCGATAAGCAGTCGTTTAGGGTCAGCGCTTAAAGTAGTTTTTCCTGTTCCACTTAAGCCAAAGAATACCGCGGTATCCCCTTCCTTGCCCATATTAGCCGAACAGTGCATGCTTAACACCTGCTTATCATGAGGAAGTAAATAATTGAGTGCCGAAAAAATGCCTTTCTTTATTTCACCGGTATAACCGGTGCCGCCAATTAAAATAGTTTTTTTAGTGAAATTGATGATAGCGAAATTTTTCTGTCGCGTACCATCAATAAGCGGATCAGCTTCAAACCCCTGCGCCTGTATTAAATGCCACTCCGGTAAAAAATTTTCCAACTCTTCTTCCTTTGGCCTCAGAAACATATTGTAGGCGAATAAGTTGCTCCAGGGATCCTCATTTACAACCCGGATATTCATCCGGTATTTGGGATCAGCGCATGCATAACTATCACGTACCCAAATTTCTTTTTTACCGAGGTAGTCCATCATTTTGGCATACAACTGATCAAAATATTTTGATTCAATCGGCTTGTTAATGTTATTCCAGTTAACCGTATTTTCTGTAATGTTATCTTTTACTATAAATCTGTCATTGGGGCTTCTGCCGGTAAACTCACCCGTATTAACAATTAGGGCTCCCGTATCATTTAATACGCCTTGTTTAAGATTAAGGGTTTGTTGCACTAAATCTTCCGGGGAAGATTGATAATAAATATCCGCCGTCATTTGCAGCCCTAAATTTATTAACGCGTTTTTAGGAATGGCGGGCATCATCGGTACTGACATATAAACTATAGATTTTGTGAATAAATAATAATAAAAACCGCAAGGTAAGCCTTAAATTTCTTTATATTTTTTTTGAGATATTTTTTTTAAAAAAAGCAGGAGCCGCAATTTACTTAAAATTTTGAAAAACCGTAATCGTTTCCGGTTTTTTTGAACGAGAATAAAATATGGCATCCAATAATTGAATGTTGGGTATGTTTTTTTATTTTCGCCTCTTTAAAAAGTACGAATAATAATCGTTTTTTTTAACCATTTTATAAAATGTATATTGCAACCTATAAAAAATAATTAATGAAATACCTCCCATTAAATCCAAAATTATTTATTCAAAACCGCAAACGCTTTGTTGAAAAAATGGAAAAACATTCCATTGCCATTTTCAACAGTAATGATGAGTTGCCAACCAATGCGGACCAGTTGTATCGGTTTAAACAAAATTCAGATTTGATATGGTTAACCGGTATAGAACAGGAAGAAAGTATGCTGATATTGTATCCGGACAATCCGGACCCAAAATATAGGGAAGTGCTGGTGTTGGTGCGGCCAAACGAATTAAAAGAAAAATGGGACGGGCATCGGTTGCGATCAAAAGAAGCGGCCACTATATCAGGAATTAAAACTATCGTATGGCTTGATGTATTGGATGGATTATTGCAACCCTGGATACATTGGGCGGATACCATTTATTTAAACAGCAACGAAAATGACCGTAAATCAAACCTGGTACCGGTTAGGGATTACCGTTATGCTGAGATGATGATGCAGCGTTACCCAATGCACAATTACAGGCGAAGCGCCAAATTGTTGAAGGAACTGAGAGCCATAAAAACTTCTTTGGAGATTGAAGTAATGCAAAAAGCAATTGACATAACGGAAAATACCTGCCGGCGCATTTTTAAATATATTAAGCCCGGTGTAATGGAATATGAAATTGAGGCTGAAATATATCATTCCTTTTTAACCCAACGGGCTACCGGCGTGGCATATAGTTCTATTATAGCAAGTGGCGACCGGGCAAGAACATTGCATTATGTAGATAATAGCCAGGAATGCAAAGACGGTGAAATGATACTGATGGATTTTGGCGCGGAATATGGAAATTATTGCGCCGACCTTACCAGGACCGTTCCGGTTAACGGCAAATTTACCAGCAGGCAAAAAACTGTTTATAATGCCTGCCTGCATTTACACCGTTATGCCGCTTCCATTTTGAAACCGGGTATCAGCATTATAGATTACACGGAAAAAGTTGGGGATGAAGCGACAATAATCTTTCAAAAGATAGGGTTGTTAAAGAAATCGGATATTAAAAATGAAGACCCCGAAGACAGGGCATACCGGAAATATCTGTACCATGGCATTTCTCATCATCTGGGTATAGATGTGCATGACCTTGGTACAAGAACAGAACCCGTTAAAGCAGGTATGGTATTTACAATAGAACCGGGAATTTATATTGAAGAAGAAAAAATGGGTATCCGTATAGAAAATAATTTTTGGATAACCCGTAATGGCAATATGGATTTAATGCGGAATATTCCATATACGACTGAAGAAATAGAGGCGTTGATGAAACGTTAACAAACCGTTACTGGCTTCATGGCTTTGTGGAAGTATCAATCTTTATTTTACTTTTCATTCTTATGTGGTTAGGCTATAGTACAAAAATGGATCCTATTGAGACATCCGATGGGTTTGCATTTATTCAATCTTGTTTTTTTTGATTGATAATTTTAAAAATCAGGAAAGTTTGTTACAAAAATCAGGGCAATCAATAATTTAATATTAAAATTAAAGTCTTCTAAACCTTTGGCCACTATTGGTTTTAGGGGATACCTAATATGAAACAAATCCCCAATATTTTTACCCTGCTCAATCTTTTTTTTGGATGTATGTCCATTGTGTATGCACTGCAAACTGAAAGCATAATCATTTATACGAGCGATGAATTTACCAGCAGTTTTAATATTCCAGAAAAATTAGCCTTGGCCTCTTTGCTTCTTTTCGCCTCTGCCCTGGTAGATTTTTTTGATGGCTTTGTAGCAAGATTTTTTAATGTAGGATCTGAAATGGGTAAACAACTGGATTCCCTGGCGGATGTGGTAAGTTTTGGAGTAGCCCCGGGTGTAATAATATATCAGCTATTACGCATTAGTTTTTTAAGGGAAGGAAATGGTTTGGATGTGTCCGTGATCTGGTTATGGCCAGCTTTTATTTTGAGTTGCGCTTCCGCTTACCGTCTGGCAAAATTCAATTTGGATCCATCCCAGCACTACGGGTTTAAAGGCGTGCCAACACCTGCTGTTGGGTTATTAATCGCCTCCTTTCCATTGATGTTGCATTATGGCGGCGGCTTTATAAACATCAATCAATGGCTCATCAACAAATGGGTATTGTATGTTTTAATAATTTTATTGAGTTGGTTAATGGTTAGTAACCTTCCGCTGATGGCGCTTAAATTTAAAGATTACACTATAAAAAATAATATACCAAAGGTTATCTTGTTGGCCATTTCAATATTGGCAATCCTTCTTTTAAAATGGTTATCAATTCCGGTTATTTTCATTGCCTACATTATTTTATCTTTGCTCTTCAAAAATAAACGAACAACATGACCTTCACAGCACAGGTAAAAGTAATGCCATTAAAAGAACTGCTAGATCCGCAGGGTAAAGCCGTATTGGGCGGATTTCAGAATTTGGGGTTAAGCGGTATCCACGATGTAAGGATAGGAAAAAATATCAGTTTGCAAATTGAAGCGGACTCCGCGGCAGGTGCAAAACAAATTGCTGAAGAAGCAGCGGGTAAATTGCTGGCAAACCCTGTAATGGAAATGTTTGAAGTTACCATTAGCTAAATTCGAAAATTCGAAAATGTGAAAATGTGAAAATGAACCAGGTATCGGCTTCATACATTTTCAAATTGTTGAATTTTCAAATTTTCAAATTATGTCATTATTCATAGTTCCCACGCCCATCGGCAATTTGGC
>JAVHOI010000207.1:0-2828 GCA_036169975.1 Ferruginibacter sp.
TAATTTATGTCCGTCTGATGCTAAAATAATTGGCAGATGAGTAAAATCGGGGTGTCCGAAATTTAATGCATCATAAATTAAAAGCTGCTTTGGGGTATTTGAAAGATGGTCTTCCCCTCTTATTACATGAGTAATTTTCATTAAGCAGTCATCTATAGCAACTGAAAAATTATATGTAGGCATTCCGTTTGAGCGAAGAATAATATAATCTTCAATATTGCTGCTGTTTACTTCAAAGTTTCCATAAACATTGTCACTGAAAGATAAAATTTTTTCGCGCTGCACCAGAAGCCTGATTGAAAATTTTTCACCGGATTTTATTTTGCGGCTGATTTCTTTTTGAGTAAGGCTTAAGCATTTCCTGTCGTATTTATAAAATTCATTAACTTTTAAAGCTTCTTCCCTGTTTTTCTTTAGCTGTTCCTGGCTGCAGAAACACCTGTATGCTTTTCCTTCATCCAGCAGTTTTTGTGCATATTTTTTATATAAATCAAGCCTTTCGGACTGTCTGTAAGGGCCATAATTTCCGCCGGTATCAGGGCCTTCGTCCCAGTCCATACCAAGCCATTTCATGGAATCAAGTATGGTGCTAATTGTATCCTCGCGGTGCCTTTCAACATCAGTATCTTCAATCCTTAATATGAATTTTCCCCCAACTTTTTTTGCATACAGCCAGTTAAAAAAAGCAGTCCTAGCGCTGCCAATATGAAGATAGCCTGTAGGGCTTGGGGCAAACCTCAGTCTTATTTCTTTTTCCATCAATTTATTTTATCCGCTAAATAATAGTTAATAATTTTAATATTTTTTTTGATAAATAATAACTTTAACCTTAAAATTACACCTGACTTTTTTTAATAAATTATTTTTAAACACTTTTTAAAAATATAGCTGTGACAGTAATGGTTACGGCTAAGGATTTTATAATAAAAAGGGCGTGTTTATTAAGGGTTAACCCAGACTTTTATCAATTTTGTCTTCTCAACTTTTGTATCCCACAAAGGATCCTGCCTGTGAGTATAACCTGAAGGTACACCGGTATAAACTTCATTAATAAATTCTATGTTTGTAAATCCTGCATCCCTAAGTATCTGGTTTGCCTGGTCAATCGGTATCAGGCACACAAACGGCAGCATAGGCATGTCGGCATCAGTAATCGGAGCTTGCTCTTTTGGTTCAGTGCCATATTTAAATTTAGCTATTGAAATTTGCTCTAAAGGTGTAAATCTGTTTGGAACCATTACCTGGCCTGTATCAGCAGCAGTTGTAATCTGAAGAATAAAAGTATCTTCCTTCGGCTTTACAAATTTTTCAACCGGCAATGCTTTTGTTGCCTTTTCCATGAACAGTTTCCACATCATGGCGGGGTGGGCTCCGCCCTGAACCCTTAAATCATGAACCTTGCTCATTTTTTTATTTTCTTCCGGGTATCCCATCCAGAAGCTTGCCGCAAGGTTTGTAGTAAATCCGGTAAACCATGCATTTTCTGATTCATCTGTAGTTCCGGTTTTCCCTGCAGCCTCTCTGTCATCAAGCCTTGCTTTTGTTCCGGTACCGCGCCCAATAACCTGTTTCATTACCTCTATTGCCCTGTAAGCATTTATTGCAGATATTACCTGATTTTTTGGAGGCTCCTTATATTCTTCAAGCACATTTCCATCCTTATCAACTACTTTTAAAATTGCGACAGGGTCATGCCTTACTCCATAGTCAGCAATTGTTGAGAAAGCAGTACAAACTTCAAGTGGAGATACTCCGGTAGTCAGTCCACCAAGACCTATAGCCGGATAGCCTTCAAGCGGTGTCTCTATACCCATTGCATTTGCAATTCTTGATACTGCATCTCCGCCAACCCTCATAATAAGCTGGGAATAAACAACATTTACAGATTTTACTGTTGCTTCAATTATATTCATTTCAGATAAATCAGGAAAATCTTCACCCATGTAATTGGATATTTCCCATGGCTTGCTGTTTGGAATTTCAAATTTAATAGGACCGTTAGGATTAAAGGTCATATATGGGCTGATGCCCTGTTCAAGTGCTGCAATTAATGCAAAGACCTTGAAGGTTGAGCCCGGCTGCCTCTTGCCTTGAGATGCAAGATTAAACTTCATGGTACCGAAGTCTCTGCCTCCAACCATCGCTTTTATATAACCATTTGCAGGATCCATTGCTACCATAGCACCGGTCGGATCTTCCGGATCCGGCAGGACTTCATTAATGGCATCCTGGGCATAAATCTGCATATTCGGATCAAGAGTTGTATAAATTTCAAAACCGCCTTTAAATACTTTGTTTACTCCGTAATTTTTTATCAGTTCCTGCTTAACATACTCAACAAAGTAAGGTGCAAAATCAGTGCTCTCCTCTTTTGCTCTCTCTAAAACTATAGGATGCTTAACTGCATCCACATATTCTTCCTTTGTTATATATTTAAGTTCATACATTTTTGCCAGAACATTATTTCGCCTTTCAATTGCTGCCTGCTTGTTTGTATATGGTGATAACTGGCTGGGGGATTGCGGCAAACCTGCAATAAGAGCGCATTCCTCAAGGGTCAAATCCTCAACATTCTTATTAAAGAAAGCTTTTGCTGCTGCCTGAACGCCATAAGCTCCCTCACCAAAATATACAGTATTTAAATACATTTCAAGAATATCATTTTTTGAATATATCTTTTCAAGCTGATAAGCAAGAGCAGCTTCCTTGATTTTTCGATCAATTGTTATTGTAGTTTTCTCTGCTGGTATATATACATTTCTAATATATTGCTGCGTTAATGTACTGCCTCCCTGAGCAACTTCTCCAGATTTAAGGTTGATTAAAAG
>JAVHOI010000208.1:0-2823 GCA_036169975.1 Ferruginibacter sp.
ATATCCTCATCACCATGCTTGTTTACCGGGGCATCAGGGAAAGCCGGAACTTTAGCAATGTGATGGTGATCCTTAAAATGATCGTGGTGTCGCTGGTGATACTTGTTGGCGGTTATCTTGTATTTTCAAACGGGCTTACCATCAACTGGGAACCTGCCAATAATGAAGGCGTAAAATCTTTTATGCCTAATGGTTTTAGCGGGGTGATGGCGGCGGTGAGTGGTGTATTCTTCGCCTACATTGGTTTTGACGCGGTAAGCGTGCTGGCCGAAGAGAGTAAAAATCCGCAGCGTGACCTGCCAAGGGGAATGATCCTTTCTTTAATAATCTGCACCATCGTTTATATTTTGCTCACCCTGGTATTAACCGGCGCCGTCAATTACCGGGACTTTGAGGGCGTTGGAGACCCGCTGGCTTTTATTTTTGAAAAACAAAACCTGAATGTAGGCTGGATGCAGTTCTTTGTAGCCATCGCTGCCGTGGTGGCCATGACAAGTGTATTGCTGGTTTTTCAAATGGGGCAGCCCCGTATCTGGATGAGCATGAGCCGCGATGGTTTGATGCCACCGGTATTTCAAAAAATCCATAAAAAATATAAGACGCCGTCTTTCGCTACCATCGTTACAGGCCTGGTGGTAGGCATCCCTATTTTATTTACCGATAAAACATTTGTACTCGACTTTACCAGTATCGCTACTTTGTTCGCATTCGTATTGGTTTGCGGAGGTGTATTATTGATACCCCGAAAGGAAAAACAAACAGGAAAATTCCATCTTCCTTATTTCAACGGGCAGTACATTTTTCCATTGATTGTAATTGGTTCAATGGTGTTGGCTACCGGGCTGTCAAAAAATTATTTTGCCAATATGTTCAGTTTTGATTTCAGCGGTAATGCTGATTATACAAATGGAAAAATCAGTTTCATGGATGCGGCCACACCAAATATTACCCTGATTATTTTTTGGTTAGGTGCGGTGTTGCTGGCCCTCATTACATTTATAAAAAAATATTCATTGATTCCACTGATGGGGCTTATCACCTGCCTGTACCTGCTCACGGGAATGACGAAGAGTAACTGGGCATGGTTTTTAAGCTGGCTGGCAATCGGGTTGGTCATTTATTTTTTGTATGGGTACAGAAAAAGCAAACTTGCTTCTTAAAACTTTATTTATTTTACACCAATTCCTGTTTCAATATACCCTCTGACAATAAAATATTGCGCTGCGCAATAACTCAGCATGATCCAGATGCCGGCAAGGGGAAGGGGCTGGTAAAATTTATTGACCGCCAGTATGGAATCGGATAATACAAACAATGCCGCACCTGCTACATAATAAATATTGGCGGGCTTGTTTACTTTTAAATAAATATGAATGCTGCCAAGCAACATGCTGCAAATAACTGCGGAGTACACTATGACTGGAATTTTTAATTCTCCTAAAAATGGAAACAGCATCCAGACAAGCCCGGTACCATAAGCGATGGTCAGAAAAATAATAATGGGTTGCTTTTTTAAAAGAGAAAGCGCTGCAGGCCTGATTGAAAGAAAGTAAATAATATAACAGGCATGTGTAATTAAAAAACTAATCAATCCTAAAATAAAAAAAATTGTATTCCGGGATTCAAATAATAAAAACACATCGCCCAGCCAGGAAAAAAACAAACCGGTTACAATCAGTTTTTTTCCGCTTGCCGAATTACCGGATTGTAATAACAGCAGTAGTATCAGAACTGGCATCAGCAAAGGTTTTACAACAAGGTGCATCCATGAAAAATCAAACAGTATCGCCACCAGGTCGGATAATACCAATAACCAAAACAAGGGAACATATTTATGGAATGTTATTTTAGTCATACAGCAAAGGTTAAGCATTTTAAAATCGTTGGGGCTACAATTTAATAAAGATTGAATTATGCCAAGCGAAGCGTTGTAAAAGAGATCAAAACATTCAGTGGTAGGATTGGCGTATTTTATCCTTTATAACTACCGAAACCAACTATTTGATAGTGTGAATGTTTCAGTCCGGGATAAATATAATTGCTCAAATAGTTACCGGCAATTTGCTTTAGCGGAAGTTTTATTTTTGTAAATTTATTCAAAGCAAAAGCAGCTTATTTAATTGCCGGCATCAGCCTGTTCCATATTTCATTGTCAAAGGAAGAGAGCGCCAATTCAACAGGCGCATTTGAAGGCGCACCATGGCGGATAACAACCAGGTCTTTACTTTTAACTACATATATTTTTTTGTCGCCGTAGCCTAAAGCGGCTACCAAATCAGATGGGGCATTGGGTATCACAGCGCCACTAAATACTTCACCGGATGTGCCGGGTAAAATAAAAGATGACTTACCGTTTAGCCACCACAGGTAGCCGTAAGATGGGTTTAAGGTTTGAGAAGAATTTAGCATGGATTGAAAATTGGTGGAGTTATTCATTAAAGCCATCCCATTCCATTTCCCGTCTGAAAGTATCATCAAACCAAATCTTGCCATATCCCTGCCTGTGCATGACATGGAAGGCCCGCCACCCGGCTCGGTGTCCCAAAAAGAATTTTGCATACCAATTTTACTCCACAATTGTTCATTGGTATATTCAGTATTTGTTTGGTTATAGGCTGCTGCTAAAACATTGTAAACTTTATGGTAAGCCTGGGTATTGTAATACCATTTTGTACCAGGCAGGGTATCGTAGGTAAGGCTCTCATTAAGCCCGCTTGTCATGGTTAATAAATGCTTTACTGTAATTAAATTTTCTTTTGCCAAAGGGGCATTTGACCAGCCTGTGCCTAAATAAAAACTTACATTTTTTGTAATGTCTAATTT
>JAVHOI010000209.1:0-2821 GCA_036169975.1 Ferruginibacter sp.
ACCGAAATGCGATGAGCCCTGTTGGTTGATATGGAATGGTAAAATGACATACAGAATGCTTAGATAAAAATTTAATTATTTGGTACGAAAAATTTAGTCGTATTAGAAAATCGTTATAATAGTATCCGGCTCCCGCTTAGATAAATTTTTTTGAATAATTTAATTAAACAATTTTTATTTAGGCTTTTATCAGGAGAAGTTTAAAAAGCAAAAACAAACCTTTTACTTTCGGCGAATGCTTTAGCGATAGGATAGTATTCTTCTTTTAAACCTTTGGGGTGAAACTGAATTGCATCAAAATATTTTTCTCACTAATCAGTTTTGTTTTGCTGGTAGCAATAGCGCCTGGTAAATCCGGTGTGTTTAAATTTGATTGTTCTTCCCACAATATGTCCGCTATATAGCGGACAATAAACATCATTCTATTTTTTCTAACAAAGTTTAAATAGGTACTGACTTTACGAAATATCTACCTTATCCAATCCTTTTAATTACATCCCGGGCTTTCACCCACTTATTCATCCGTATTGAGACAAATTTTATTTAATTATTACCGTTCCTAATTTCCTGGTAAGATCAATATCCATTTGTTTTAAATGCTGGTGAATTTGCAGTAATACCAATTGCTCTTCGGATGATTTCGTTTTTTCCAGTTCATGCTGGTTCTCCTCCATCATCCGTTTTATTTTTCTCAGTTTAAGATAATTTAATGTGCTGAATACTTCTTCTTTGTACAGGTCTTCGCGGCTGTCTATTTTACCTTCGTAAACCCGGTTCCAGTTTTGGCTTAATTCATCATTGTAATTCATCACCGCCATGGCCAGCTTGCGCATTACATCATTTTCATGATAAAGGAATGTTTTGGCGGTAGGTTCCAGCCCTTCATCATACCAGGTTTTGTAGGTTTTAAACAAGGCTATCAGGTCTTTATTGTCAATCAGCTCTTCCAATTGATTTACTTCAATTTCCATAAATACATGATCGGCTACACGTTGCTGTTCGTCCCAGGTTTTTAGGCCAAATTCCAGCAAACTCCTTACCATCGCCCGTTCATGCGGTTCATCTTTATGGAGCAATGCGGCAGCCTCATCCTCCATATCAACCGGCTGTTGATTTTCAGTAGTGGGATGGCTGGCATCTTCCCGGTTAAACCTGCTTTCTTCTTTATTGATTTTTTCCCGGATGAATTTATTTACAAGGGCATGCAGCCCGCTCTCTTCAATCTTCAGCAGTTCGGCGCATTGTTTTATATAATCCTGTTGTTTGGTAAAATCTTCCGACTTGTTAATCTTCGAAATAGTTTCCGCTACCTGGTTTACAACGGCTGATTTTTTATTGGTATCCGTACCAACATCCTGCAACATGACGCCTAACTGAAAAAGAATAAAATCTTTTTTATTATCAGCAATGAATCGGGTAAACGCCGCAGGCCCCACTTTGTTTACATAACTATCCGGGTCTTCTTTATCCGGTATTAATACCAATTTTACATTCAGGCTTTCTTCAAGCGCAAGGTCAAGGCCACGCAATGCGGCTTTAATGCCGGCGCTGTCGCCATCATAAATTATAGTCAGGTTGTTGGTGTATTTTTTTACGAGCCTCAACTGGTCGGGCGTAAGTGACGTACCCCCGCTTGCCACTACGTTTTCAATGCCTGCCTGGTGCAGTGAAACCACGTCGGTATAACCTTCTACCAATAAACACTCATCCGCTTTATCAATCGCCATCCGGGCAAAATAACTGCCGTATAAAATTTTGCTTTTTACATAAATTTCATTCTCCGGCGTATTGATGTATTTGGGCGCCTTGTCATTTGTTTTTAAAATACGTGCGCCAAAGCCCAGCACTTTGCCACTTTGATTGTGAATGGGAAAAATGATCCTGCCCCTGTAATTATCCACCGGCCTTTCATCGCGGATGGCAACGAGGCCACTTTTTTGTAAGAGTTCTACATTGTATTGCGCATCAATAGCCGCTTTGGCAAAGCTATCCCGGGCTTCAGGGTTGAAGCCAATCTGAAACTTTTTTATGATCTCTTCCCTGAACCCCCTTTCCTTTAAATAACTTAAACCAATATCCTGCCCCTCATTGGTATTGAATAAATGATCGCTGAAAAATTTTTGCGCAAAGCCGTTGATGATGTAAAGGCTGTCGGCGCTTAGTTGTTGTAGTTTTTGTTCGGGGGTAGTTTCCGTTTCCTCAATTTCTACATTGTACTTCTGCGCCAGCCAGCGCAGGGCTTCTACATAACTGTATTTTTCATGCTCCATCAAAAAACCAATGCTGTTACCGCTGCGGCCACAGCCAAAGCATTTATAAATTTCCTTTGCCGGTGATACCGTGAAGGAGGGTGATTTTTCGTTGTGAAATGGGCAAAGCCCGAGATAATTGGTTCCTCTTTTTTTTAATTTTATAAAAGAGCCAATGATTTCAATAATATCAATCCGGCTTAAAATCTGTTGTATGGTATTTTGTGATATCAATTCTAATTAATTAAAATCTGTTTGCGCAAATGTAACACTTGTAAAGAGCCATTGGGTTGCCTCTTTTCAAATTTTTAAACAAGGTATTGGTATTTTTTATTCAATTGTGGCATGGTTTGTGAAATTTCAGGCCTGATTTTATTTGAATTAGCTACAAACTAATACCTTTACTTTAATTACTAAAAATTTATAAAAATGACAAAATTTTTCCTTTTGGCAGCATTCAGCCTGATGGTAACTGCTACTTATGCACAGGATATTAAAGAGATCAGAAATTACGCATTGCTTGGGCAAACGCAAAAAGCCAAAGAGGCGCTTGATAAGTATATGGCCGTTCC
>JAVHOI010000210.1:0-2809 GCA_036169975.1 Ferruginibacter sp.
TTGCCAATACAAACATCAGAACCGGGCCAATGACCCAGTTAAGTAATAAGGAAACACCGAGTACTCTGGTGTTTTTAAAAACTTCTTTCAGCTTATCATACTTAACCCTGGTAAATGGCGGATACATCATCAGTATCAAACCAATTGCTAAAGGAATATTTGTTGTACCGGAAGAAAATGAATTAATAAAAGTGGATGATGATGGAAAGAAATAACCAATGGACACACCAACTGCCATAGCTAAAAAAATCCATAGGGTAAGATACCTGTCCAAAAAACTCAATTTCTTTCTTTCGTATGCAGGGGCACAGTTGTTTGCACTCATTTCAAAAATTTATTTATCGCAAAAATACGATAAGTATCTTTAACTACTCAATAAATTTAAAACCCTAAAAAAGATTATTTTCGGAGGAAACTGCAAAAAAGGAAATGCTGCGTAGTATTGAATGGCGTTTGATGTTCCTCCAGGATACATTTTATCCGCTTAAATTTCTTTTCAAAACGATTGGACATTGATGTTCCCGAATATTGTTTTATTTCAAGGCCGCTACATTTTTCCGGACCACCCTCAGAGAAAGTTCCTAATATCAGGTAGCCATTTTGTTTGATATTGTTCCCGGCAATGTTCACATACTTATCAATCTTTTCTTCACCCGTGAGAAAATGAAATGCTGCCCTGTCATGCCAAAAATCAAATTTAACTTCCGGCTTAAAGTCAGTAACATCAGAAACAATCCAATGAACTGCCCCTGCTTTATCACCTATTCTTTTCTTTGCCCTTTCCAGGGCGTTTTCTGAAATATCCAACACATAAATATTCTTATAGCCCTTCTGTAAAAATATATCCACTAAATGGCTATCCCCTCCGCCAATATCAATAATGTTTGCATCCAACGGCAGATTGAACAATTCAAAGAATTCCACGGATGTTTTTGGGTAAGGCTGAAACCAGCTTACTTCGTTTTCCGCTTTTGTTGAAAATATATTTTCCCAATGTTCTTTTGTTGTTGCCATTTTAAAACCATTTAGATGTTTAAAAGTTCAAACCTATTTTTCCTGATAAAAAGGTATTTAATTTCGTTATTTACATTTTACCATTTGCTTGTTTAAAATATCGGTTTTAAGGAATTTGTTTTGCAACCCCGGTTGCCAAATAAAGTTTTTAATTTCATCCACTAAAAATGCTTCCTGTGGATTAGTAACCAGCAGATGATGCAGGAATTTATTCTCCATTTTATGTAAGCTATCAATACCACAGGCATCCAATTTACTTGTGTTTGCAAGGTTTCCCAAGCTGTCAATAGCGGCGGGCGTTACCCCGGGCTTTAATTTTACACCATAGGTTTTGCCGTTGTCTATTCGTTGAACAATGAAGGCATATTTGATACTGTCGGGAACATAAAAAGTATTGAACTGATATCTGCCACCTGTTAAGTAGATGGCAATATCTGTAAGACAGGGAGATGATTTACTTACAATTCCTGTGTTGGTTCTGTCAATAATACTATCGGGATATATTTTAAACAGCGCTTCTCTCAATCCTAAAAAGCCAACTACCCGGCCATCACATAAATGGCCGTGAAATTTAGCGGCATCCTTTAGGGTAATTGTTTGCTGATGTGTTAACCTGCCTTTGGAGAAGTCAGTATCTAAAACTTTGAGGGAAGGATTTTGAGCAAATAAATTATCCATCATGAAAAGGCAGGAAAGCAAAAGGAGTGATTTCATAATTCAAATTATTAAGAGTTAATAATGCAGTTAATGCAAAAAATAGATAATAATTTTACTGATTGCGACTAAAATTCTATTTTATAAAATAACATTAAATAAGTATCCTGACAAAATCATAAAAAAAGCAATGGTGCCAAAATAGATTGCAATCAATTGCCATGACATTACCTTCTTCAGTAACATAGCTTCGGGTAATGATAACCCAATTACACCCATCATAAATGCAATGGCTGTGCCCAACGGAACACCCTTTGCTACCAAAACCTGTACGATGGGTATTACACCTGCCGCATTGCTGTACATGGGCACACCCATGATTACAGCAAGTGGTACTGCATACCATTGGCCTTTATTAATGTAGTGTTCAAAAAAACCAGTGGGTAAAAAGCCGTGCATGGCTCCACCAATGGCAATACCAACAATGATATAAATGGATACGCCTTTTACAATGTTGAAAGCTTCTTTCAAAATCAATGGAAAACGCTGCCATAAAGTAAGCTTCTCTTCTTTTAATTGTTCTTCTGTTTGTGCATTGGCAATGATGTTACGCACCCAGGGAGAAAGGTATTTTTCCAGTTTTAATTTGCCTAAGGTAAAACCACCAATGATGCCCAAAATGATACCTGTGGCAACATACAGAGCGGTTATCTTGAAACCAAAAGCTCCCGCAAATATGGCAATGGCAACTTCATTTACCAATGGTGCAGTTATCAGATAAGTAAAGGTTATTCCCAACGGGATTCCACCTTTTACAAAACCAATAAATAAGGGAACGGAAGAGCAGGAACAGAAAGGTGTGATTACACCAAATGTAGAAGCAAACAAATATTCAAGCCCATACATTTTATTGCGGCTTAAAAAATTGCGGACCTTATCAACCGGGAAATAGGAATTTACAATGCCCATTACGGAGGTAATAATAAATAAGAGTATTAATATTTTCAGTGTGTCATATACAAAGAAATTTAGTGCATCGCCTAATTTACTATGTGCTGCTACACCAAAAACGGAATAGATAAGCCAGTCGGCAAATGATTGTACCCAGTCGAACATGATTCAAATTTTTATTTTAGCAACA
>JAVHOI010000211.1:0-2798 GCA_036169975.1 Ferruginibacter sp.
CATTTTTTTATGGCTGGCTTGTGCCGCCGCTGACAGCGTTACTTTACTGTACCCGATTTTTTTTCATTGTATAATTTTTTAATGAATTACCAGGGTCGTACTTTTATGCGGTTGGAATGCCTTCACCGAAGGTGTTGGTTCAACAACGGCATTTACGCAAGTATGGCTGACACCTATATTTTGGGCCAATTGCAGAGCCTCCAAACCTGCGTAATATGCCCGGCGGTGGTGGTAAGCCGTTGGACGTTTGCATGTTATTTGGTAATAATTTAGTAAATTTGAGTAAACATCACTATATGTCAACTATCGAGCTAAGAAATAAATTAATTGAGAAAATTCAAGTTGTTGAGGATGACTTATTACTTGAAGAAGCTGGACGTTTATTTGAAATAGAGGGAGCTGATTCTGAGGTATATATATTATCGGAAAGTCAGAAAGAGGCAATTGCTATTGCACGTAAACAAATTGCTGAGGGAGATTATTTTACAGACGAAGAAGTAAATAGAGAAATTGACGAATGGCTAAACAAGTAATTTGGTCGCGAATAGCGAAACAACAAAGACGAGATATTCTTAAATATTGGACTCAAAGAAATAAGTCCAATGAGTACAGTAAAAAATTGGAAAAACTTTTTAAAGAAGCCTCAAAACGTATATCTCAAACAGCTCATATTGGTAGGCAATCTGATGATAAGTTTGTAAGGATTAAAATAGTCCGAGATTATTTACTGATTTATGAAATTTCAAACGACTTAATTTTTGTACTCCTCCTTTGGGACGGTCGGCAAAACCCCGAAAGGTTAAAGGAACTTTTAGGAAAATAGGCCTGCCACCAACATTCAGAACAATAGCCGAAAGTTCCCACAAAAAAGCCCCGCATTAAAAAACCATTAACGGGGGCTTTTGTTATTGCTTGTTGACCGGCGCCTTGTTGGGTACGCCAGGCTTCTATGACAGGCAATTAGTAACAATCGGACAGGCTCGGGGCAATAACCAAACCCCCATCGCCGCTGATTTGCAGCTCAGTTTTGTCCTCATAAAAAACAACAGTATATAACTCCTCATAAATGGTGGTTGGCCAGGCTGTTTTTCGGAAATAATTTCCCCCAATCATGGTATAGTTACCATTTTTTATGGCGATGCACGCCCGCTGTTTGTTGGAGGTTCTTTATTGTGCAGTGCCGCTTGTAAGCCCGCCCTCCGGCTGGAGAAGTGGCGTAAAACAGGCGCTACAGTCTTTGCGGAAGAAAATATTTCGCTTCTTGATTATGTACTGTTCCAATCTTTTATTGGCATCTCCTATTTGTACATTAAATCTTTATGCAGCTTTCCTTAAATTCAGCAACTCTTTTATTCGTTGGTATGAAAAACCTCAGCAGTTTTAAAAGGGTGTGGCCTTTGCAAAAAAAAAATTGCGAAGGGCTTTTTATCCCCCATTTTATTTTCATTTAAATTTACTTTTATTATTTACAATGAACGACCTTCGCCAGGTATTTGCTTCTTTAAATTAATACTAAATTAAAAACGATAATCAATATGAAAAAAATCAAAATGCTGACCCTGGCTACCGCCATTTTTATTTCCCAACAATCCATTGCGCAGCAAGGCGATCCTAAAGTAACGGAAGTATGGGAACCAGAACCGAAAGTAGTTACACCAGCCAATAATAACCTGCCGCCATCTGACGCCGTCGTTTTATTTGATGGAAAAAACCTGAATGAATGGGTATCTGTAAATGATAGCACATCACCTGCCAATTGGATTGTATCCGATGGGGTGCTTACCGTAAAGAAAGGTACAGGCAATATACAAACGCGGAAGCGTTTTACCGACTACCAGTTGCACCTTGAATGGCGCATACCCACCAACATAACCGGAGAAGGACAGGCAAGGGGTAACAGTGGATTATTCCTTGCTTCTACAGGTCCGGGCGATATGGGGTATGAAGTACAAATATTGGATTGCTATAATAATAAAACTTATGTAAACGGCCAGACTGCCAGCATTTACAAACAGGCTATTCCACTGGCCAATGCCTGCAAAAAGCCCGGCGAATGGCAAACGTATGATGTCATCTGGACAGCGCCACGTTTTAAGGAAGATGGATCACTTCTATCTCCGGCACGGGTAACGGTTATTCATAATGGGGTATTGGTACAGAACAATACGGAACTAAAAGGAGTAACCATGTATATCGGAAAACCGGCGTATAAAAAGCACGGGGCTTCGCCTATAAAATTACAGGCGCATGGTGACAAAAGTGAACCGATCAGTTTTCGCAATATCTGGGTAAGGGAATTGTAACCGGCTAATATGCTATACTTCCCAAGGGATAAAAGAGCGACTTTTTTTGCTCAATTTGGAAATGAAATAATGAAGGGATACTCAACGACAGGTATTTGTCTGCTTGTTTTGCGATCTTGTTTTGTCTGTGATTTAATATAGACGGCAGATTTGTTGGAACTTGATTATTAAAGGCCAAATGATGATATGGAAGAACAAATGTTTATTAAAGCTTTGCAGCACCGCCTCCTCTCCTTGGGAGAGGAGGATGGGAGGTGAGGTCTGAAGAGAATTAAAAAGAAAAAAAACAATTCACTAATTTATCCCTTGCATGGTATAACTTGCTTTTTGGTAATCATCAAAAATCCCCCGGAAAAATTTATTTTTCGGGGGATTTTATTTTACCTAAATCTTATCAGGGGATGGCGAAATAAAAGTTGAAAAGGGGTTGACTTTTTTTGTGAAGTTTCAAACCAGATGATTTGCCCCATTGCGATATTTGTGAATTGCCTTTTC
>JAVHOI010000212.1:0-13183 GCA_036169975.1 Ferruginibacter sp.
TTTCAAAATCGGTATGGATGGCGCTGGCTGCCTGTGGCGCTTTCCAGCCATGGTGTATCGTCCAGGCTCTTACTTCCTGCACACCTACGGTGAAGTAAGTAGATAAGTTGAGCAGCTTGTAAGCGGAATGGATCAACCGGTCCAAAGCGGGTTCCGTCATTTTATATTCCTCCATAAACATGGCTTTATCTTCCGGGTTTTCAAATTCCGCTATCTGCGCTTCAATCGCATTGGTCATCACTATTACCTGTGCGCCTTCACCTTTTACCGCTTCTATCAGCGCATCAGAAAATTTATTACCGGTGTGCATAGACGCTTCATCAACATTGGCAACGTAGATAACCGGTTTATCGCTCAATAAAAAATTTTCGGTAATGGCTGCTTTTTCATCTTTATCCAAACCCAGCGAATGAACACTTTTTCCTTTATTCAACTGGTCTTTGCAACGCAATAAAACATCGTATTCCAGTTTTAATTTCGTATCACCGGTCTTCAGCATTTTTTCCATTCGTGAAATTTTTCTTTCCACGCTGTCCAGGTCTTTCAACTGCAATTCGGTATCAATAATCTCTTTATCACTAACCGGGTTGATTGGTCCTTCATCCCTTAAAATATTTTCATCTTCAAAACAGCGGATCACATGGATAATAGCGTCCACCTCACGGATATTGGCCAAAAATTTATTGCCCAGCCCTTCGCCCTTGCTTGCGCCACGCACAAGGCCGGCAATATCAACAATTTCAATTTGCGTTGGCACGGTACGGTTGGGATTAACCAGTGCGGCCAGCGTATCTATTCTTGGATCGGGTACATTTACCAAACCGGTATTGGGCTCAATTGTACAAAACCTGTAATTGCTTGCCTGCGCCTTGGCGCTATTGCTAACGGCGTTAAATAAAGTTGATTTTCCCACATTTGGTAATCCCACGATGCCTGCCTGTAAAGCCATGTTATTTGTTTATTGTTTATTGTTTTTTGTTTATTGTTTTCCTTTTCTTCGACTCTTATATTTTTTACCTATTGCCGGTATGAATAATTTTTAATGTAACCTTTTAATTTATCTTCTTTTAAATACGATCTACGATAAACGATCAACTTTTTCCGGCTGCAAAGGTAAGGTTTGAATTGAAATATCAGGTTTCAGTATAAAACACTAATTTCAAACTTTTAATTTCAATATTAATTTTTGCAGCAAAACTTGCCCGCTGGAAATTAACAGTAGAATTTAAAACTGAAGTCTCAAGGTCTATAAACAGAAAACAGTAAACACAAAACATAACATGGCATTAAGCAGAATCTGGTCGGCATTTATCATAGTTGCAATAACCGTAGCTGGCATCAAATGTTTTTTCCTGGGAGATTCGCAAATCTTCGCCTGGATGGTAAGTGGAAAAGCAAGCGACCCTGCCAATCCGCTTAAATTGGATGGCATCATTGAAACCTGCTGGGTAGCCGTTGAGATTTGCCTGAAGTTGATAGGTATTTTAGCGCTGTTTATCGGGTTCATGAATATTGCCGAAAAGGCAGGTGGAATAAGGCTTTTATCCCGTATCGTTGGGCCGTTTTTTTCTAAGCTTTTCCCGGAAATTCCAAAAGGCCATCCATCTATGGGGCACATGATCATGAATTTTTCCGCCAACCTTCTCGGGTTGGATAATGCCGCCACTCCATTTGGATTAAAAGCAATGGAAAGTTTGCAGGAACTTAACGTAAACAAGGAGGTTGCTTCCAATTCGCAGATCATGTTTCTTTGCCTCCATGCGGCAGGTTTGAATTTAATTCCCGTAAGTGTAATAGCCGTAAGGGCCGCACAACATGCATCCGACCCTACGGATGTTTTTCTTCCCTGCATGATGGTAACCTTTGCCGGTACCATGGCTGCAATGATTATTGTTTCCTTTAAGCAAAAAATAAATTTATTTCAGGCTGTAATAGTAAGTTGGGTGCTGGGTATTTCAGCTATTATCGCCTTATTGGTTTTATATGTAACCAGGCTTGATGCGGCAGGCATTCAGTTGTTTTCCGGCATGTTGAGCAATGGATTGATCCTGCTGGTTTTTCTGCTGATTGTTTTAGGGGGGTTGTACAAAAAGATCAATTTATTCTCGGCTTTCGTAGATGGCGCCAAAGACGGGTTTGATACCGCCATCCGGATTATACCCTACATACTGGGCATATTGGTTGCGGTAAGCATGCTTCGTACAAGCGGTACATTTGATGCGGTAATATCGGGAATGAAAAATTTTTTCGCCATGTTTAGCGCTGATACCCGTTTTGTGGATGGGTTGCCAACCGCTTTGATAAGGCCATTGAGCGGTGGAGCAGCCCGTGGGATGATGGTGAGTACGATGGCTACTTTTGGCCCGGATTCTTTTGCAAGCAGGCTGTCAGGCATTTTCCAGGGCGCATCCGATACCACATTTTATGTGGTGGCCGTTTATTTCGGATCTGTAAATATAAGGAACACCCGCTACTCAATAGGCGCCATGCTGCTGGCGGATTTAGTGGGTATTATCACTGCTATTATTTTGGCGTATTTGTTTTTTGGAAATAGTTCGTAAAATCTTTTGCCTAAACAAAGGATGCATCTATAAATAAATAGCAGCCTCCTGAAAAGTATTAAAAAAGCTGCCTCTACAACTTGAAGCAGCTTTTTTAGATTAAATCCAATACTTGTTATTTCTGAACATTTAAAGGAACCCTTGTTTTATTAATACCATCCGATACTTCAATGTAGTAAATTCCAAGAGGAAGATTACTTACATTTATATTTATGGATTTTGTATTAGCAGGATATTTATTAACTGTTTTTAAATTACCAATTTTATCCATGATTCTTATGGATTTGATGTCCGTTAATTTAACTTTTGTCTCTTTAATACCTGACAACTTAATGGTGGTTTGACTTGTTGCCGGATTTGGAAATAATTCTACATTCGAAGTAGAAGTTATTTTGAAATAGCAATTTCCCATTTTATAAAAGTGAACTTCTTCAGATGATGTAACAACTCCACAAGCAGTTACTTCTACCCTGATAGTATTATCGCCACAAACAATTCCTCTGCCTTGGCCCGAACTTGTATTAAAATTGGAAAGGTTATCTCCTTCACTATCTAAAGAACCATTGATATACCAGATGTAATAACTATCTAAAGGGGTAGTATTTACTGATGCATTAATCTGGTCTCCGTTTGAATAGGTATCAAACAAGCCATCAATTTGCCGAGGATAGGTATATTGAAGTTGCTTACTGACAAACACTGATTGGGAGCAAGAGTTATTTGTATTAACAACAGCTATATCAACGGTTCCTGCAGAAGTTGTCGCACTGATATATGGTGAACTCGTAGTCGCAGTCGTGGATGTACCGTAGTATAAAATTGTGCCATTAGCTGATGACCAATTATACGTTGCGCCTGAAGCAGCACCTGCTACACTAAAATCAGTGGCATCACAGGCAGTCTGAGTTGCAGTAATTGTAATAGGATTGCCACCAACCCTTACAGTCTTAGGTAAGGCATTAAATGTTTGACATGTGGTTACAGTTGCTGTTATATTTATATCTCCATCTGCAATTCTGTTCACAGTTAAAATATTATTGTTTTGGGAATAAGAAAAATACGATGCAGGTGAGATATACCATTGTACTGTTGCTCCACTTGGCAAACTTGCAATTTGATAAGTTGTGGTTGTGCAAAATTGTGATAGGCCTGAAATGGTGAAAGTTGGTGCCGGCCTTGAAATACGGACTGTAGAAACAGGGCCATTTGCAGCCAACCCTGTGCCACAAGTTTTGTTTGATGCCCTTATTCTAATATCGGCACCGTCTCCTGTAGCTAAATCTGATGTCACGACAACACTATTGCCTCCTGCTATCCAATTATTTCCTGTCGATGGTATGCCAGCTATAGACCAGCCAGAAGGTAACTGATACTCATAATCCGTAACAGTGCCAAAGCATATTTCTGGTGTTTCAAAATTGGTAAACCACTGAATATTTGGGAAACTAATTGTGGTACTTGCAACTTGGCAACGTGGAAAAACTACAGGTTGAACCTGATTTGGCTTTATCACATTACATGGTGGGTTTGCCAATGATGTGGCAGAAAAGAAAAGCGATTTGATTTTCTTGAAGTCAAAGTCAAAAGAAGTTCCGTCTGTATAAAAAACTCTAAACCATTGTTTTTGATTTGCGTCTCCCAACTTACCTTTAAATGTAAATGTAGAACCTACAGGAGGAGCAGGAGGCTGAGTAACAAAACAACCTCCGTTTCCAATTATACTTTGGTAAGGTTTTGGAATTGAAGCAGTAAAAGTATATTCGGTATTTGGGCAAAATTCGCCAGTTTGAACTGGTGCTATTGTTTGTGAATAAACGGAATTAAATATTGTACAAAGAAGTACAATTGAGAGTAAACGTTTCATATTTTTTTTATTTTAAAGTTTTTCTAAATGTAGTGTAAAACCTATTGATACTTGAAACCCTCTTTTAGTAAAATTAAATGCGCTCGGAGAATTTTCAAGGGACAAAACTTTTTGAGAGTACCCAAGCAAAATTTCCATACCTGCCGTACTATTAAAAAATATTTCTGTACCGCCCATAATTGATAAATTGTTGAATTTGCCTTGTTCATGCGTTGAACCTAAATATTTATTAATCCCGACTTGGTAACTTACATCAGCCAGTATATTAAATGGTTTTTCGGTATTTAAAAAATAATACCTTGCAAATGGGCCAATAGCAATTTTGTATGAATTAGTTGACCCTCCACCCGGGCTTGTTACCTTGCCTTTGAAAGATGAAAAAGTGGGTCTTAGTCCAGCCGCTAACTTATCAATAATAAAATACCCTAATGATGCAGAAACATCAATGTTGGTATATTTTGCAGTGTTATTGTAAGTTGGAGAGGTATAAGTTTCGTTATAAGAATAGAAGCTACCTGAACCACCAACAAGCCAATTCCCTTTTGTTAATTGACTTTGAGCTGTAAAGAAAAATGTCATTAAGATTAGTGATAGAAAAGTTTGTTTCATAGTGTATTTAAATATTTATTTAAAAATTAAAATTATCAATGGGTGGGTTATTATTACGCAGTAATTTAGATTCTAATATTTTCATAAACATTATTTAGTTCTGTCCAGCCCACATCAATTATTTGAATGTGTCGCACGTGGTTTCTTTCAACATAATGCTGATTAATAGGTAGCAAAAGTAGCAATAGCTTTTGTGCCTTTGTAACTTCCATTGTATGCAGATGTATAGCTTCTGGTTTGAACCAGGCTTGGGACTAATTTTTTTACTAATAGCGGCGAAGTAGTACCGGTTGCATAAACATACAGGGTATCTGTCGTGCCTGCCGCATACGGAATAAAATCGGTAACCTGCGCTGTTGCAACATTGGTAAATACTGGTGTGGTATTTCCCCTCCTGAATGAATACACATCTACATTTGCTACCGGGGTAGTATTATAAATTAAATTCGCGAAGCGGAGCATGCAGGTGGTATCCTTTGGAATTACCACGTTATTCAAAACAGTTAATTGTTTAACACTGGTAATGGTATCATAAGTAAAAATGGTATAGCTTTTTCCGGCATCCATATTTTGAGTAAAAGTAAGAGGTGTTTGTGTGGTTGCGGGTAACGTGTCTTTAATCGAAAAAGCCCGGGAACCCGCATTTACTTTGAAGGCATAAGCGGTAGCCGGAAATACGCCACCAAAGGCTACAGCGGCTCCTGAAACAGCAGCGCCATCTACATAAATATAGTTACGGGCCGACTTCACCGTAGCATTAAAAACCTGTACCGTTGCAGCACTACCCAAACCCGGATCAGTAGTACCTACCTGAGGAATTTCTTTGGTACACGAAAGGTAAAGAGAAGAGACAGCAACAACACCAACGCTTAGTATGATTATTTTAAAAAGTTTCATTTTATTAAATTTTCTTGTTAATAATTTATGGCATAGAGAACCAACATTCATAAGTATTATAATCTAAATTCTGATAAGCCCCGATTCTTGTTAATTCAGGAACATTGTACAAATATTCTGAATTGAACCTTGGCCTGCACCTGTAAACCAATTTACCATTGTTGGTACTTATCAAATAATTAATGGGAGAAGTGGGTGGCGTTTCAAAATCCGCATATACCTGGTTTCCGGTAGCCGGATCCATATCAACATAATGATATTTACGCATATCCGTCCAGGTTTGATGCACTCCCCAACCATATAAAGCAATGTATTTTTGTAACATTATTTGTGATAAAGTCAAACCATCAGATGAAGTTGGGATAACCGCAGGATCTGCAAGATAGGCAGCTTTCATAGCTGGGGTAATTGCATGGCCGGCAGGGATATTAAATGTGTAAGTAGTCGTTAGCATGTCAAAATTGAGGCTTATGGCATTGGTGTATGCGGCCAGTGCCAGTGCCTTGTTTCCCTTACGATATGCTGCTTCGGCAAGGGTGAATTGCATTTCGGAGGCGGTCATCATTGGCCATGGCCCCCTGTTTCCATAAACATAACGGGTGCTGTCATCGGTTCCGTTGGTGGCGTTTGCTGTCTTATTTCTCCAGAAATTTTTGGGGTAATTACTGGTTGGGGTTGTACCACTCAGGTATTCCGTCATTCCCAGCCATGGGGCTACACCTTTGAAGGTTCCATTTGCGTTTTCGCTAAGCAGGTACCAAACCCTTGGGTCATTTACACCAGTAAATACGGTAGTGTTGGCGCCAGACATAAGGTTGGCAATATAGCCTCCCTGTCGTATAGTTCCGATATTGGAACGGGTTGGCCCAAAATAACTATTAAAGCCGTTGCTGGAATTGGCACCGGAAAATTTGGCCAATACATTATCATCATTGGAAGTAATGGAAAGACTTGCGTATTTGATAACAGAATCAGCGTATCCGCCTGAAGTGAAAATGCTTTTGCTGCTCAAATCATTATATGACCGTGCCAAAATACCATACACGAATTTTTCCCATTTGTTAATATCACCACCATTAAAGAAGGCGTCACTTTGTGCAAGGTTTGCGGGGTTTACATTTCCGTCTGTTCGGTTCAGGTTGCCTAAAGCCCTGAAACAAAATGCCCTGCAACTATCGTAAAATTCTGGCTGGGTATCATAATGAAATTGTGATTGGCTGGTATTAAAAGCTTCTTTTAATATGGCATCGCCATACTGGTTGGTTAATTCAAGCCAGTCCCATGCCCTTATGGCCTGAGCCACACCCACAAAATCCCATTTTTGTTGTTCGGTACCCCATTGTATAATCCTGTTTACATTTTGTCCATGGCCATAATAAACGGCAGCCCAAATAGCGCCGGTGTTATCGCTGTTTATAGCGCCACCCATAGTACCATAGTTTTCTCCTGCGGCGGTAGATCCCCAATATTGAATATAGCGGCCCAGTAATATAGCATCGGCCTGAACTCCGTAGTTTGAACCAGCAGCCGAATTAAAAGCGGTGAGCCCGCCAATTACCCCAGGTAATAAAGCCTCTATTGGAACTACTACAGGAGCGTTTGGATTTTGATAAGCATCATCAATTTTTTTCTTGCAGGATGCCATTCCAAAAAAGCAAAAGGCGCCAAGAAAAAGCCATTGTTTTAAAAATTTGTTTTGCATATAAATATTTTTATTTTGAACAGAAATGAATAATAATTAGAAATTGGCCCTTAATCCAAAACTTACGCCCAATGGGGTAGGGGCACTTCCAAGATCCATACCATAACCACCAATACCACCGGTACCCGGGTTATTCGCATTTACTGCCGGATCGGCGCCATAATAATTGGTAAAGAGCAACAGGTCGCTTCCTGTTAAAAAAATACTTAATCCTTTAAATCCTTTCAGGCGTTTAATAGTTTTTTCAGTAAACATATAACTTAAAGTCAAATCCCTTAACCTAAACCAGTTTACATCTTTCTGGATAAATTCCTCATCTGGTAATAACGAATAATAATTGCTCAAATACTGAGGTATAATTGTCAGTGTATTTACAGTTGGGGTTGCTGTGTTCTTAAGTGCATCATTCAACACTCCTTTTATAAGAATGGGTGTGCTACGGTTAGCTGTTCTTACGCTTTTACCCAGGCGGGTAAGAAGCTGATCTGTTCCATTATAAATATCTCCTCCTACTCTTAAATCCCATAGAAAGCTTAAGCTCCAGTTTTTATATCTGAAAGAATTAAGTGTTCCCAATGTAAATTTTGGTGTTCTGTCCGCTATCAGCGCATTGCCTCCTGTAACAACCGGAATGCCTGTTGTAGGGTTGATGAGTATTTGCCCGGCATCATTTCTGGTATATTTTGAGCCGGTAATTGTACCTGTAGAAAAAGCCCTGATTAAACCACCTCTTACATTTGAAATATAAGTATCAGAGTTATAGAAGTCATTTAAAATGCCTATTGATGCTGGCAGTGATAATACCTTGCTCCACATGTGACTGAAGTTGAAATTAATTGTCCAGTCAAAATCCTGTTGGTGAATAGGTTTTGCAATCAGGGTTAATTCTATTCCTTGATTTCGCAGGGAAGCGGCATTTTGTGTATTCAAAATAGCCCCCGTTGCATAACTGGCCCTATAACCCTGGGCTATTTGGTTTGTAGCAAGTGTGTTATAATAAGCAGCTTCCAGCGATATTGAACTATTAAGGAACCTCAGTTCCATACCTAATTCATAGGTTTGTTGATTTTCAGGTTTCAGATTAGGATTGGCATTTGTAAAACCATAAGTGTATGTTACAGGTAATGCAGTACTGCTGAAATTGTTTACAAAAAAAGATTGATTAGAATAAGGGTCATTCAATCGTGCTGTATTTGCCAGTGAACCCCGCAGCTTGGCATAATTTAAAATATCCCCTTTTTTTATTACAGGAAAAATATCGGAAAGAATAACACTTAAACTTGCACCCGGATAATTATAATTCCTGTTGTTTGAAGGAATTGGAGAAGCAGATTCGAAGCGGTGGGAATAAGTAAGGAATGCCACGTTTTTATAGCCTACTGATACCTCGCCAAAATAGGCAAGTTCCCGGAAAATATTTTCATTGGGTAACCCATTGTTGTTTCTCAGTAAACGTCTTCTTGTATTAAGTTTAGTGTTGCTACTATCGGTACTTGTGGAGTCAATCAGATTGGTACCATATATGGCAAATTGTTTTGTTTCAAAATCCTGCCACATGGTACCAACTAAAAGCCTTGTGGTAAAGTCACCAAACTTTTTCTTCGCGGTAGCGGTAATGGTATGGTTATATCCTGTATAAGTCCTGTAATAATTATCAAGGCTTCCTCCTATTGCTGAAGTTAGCATAAAGGATTCCGGATGTGTAAATACATAGCCATCGTTTTTATATGTATCATAACCAAACCTTCCTGCCAGTGACAACCATGGCAATGGGTTAATGTCAATTCCAAGAGTAGAAACTACCCGTTCAAGTTTATCGCCGCTTCTGTTGTTTTTGGCACTCCACAATGGATTGTCAAAATCGGAATTCCTGTTCGGATTAAAAAGTATAAGTTTATGGTTTTGATCATCCAGGTAATTTCTGATGTCCTTATTGGCCGGCCATTCATATAGTTCTACAAGGTATCCCCCTGAACCGGAGGTGGAAGAAGAACTTTTTAATGGCCTTAAGTTATCCGCTTTTATGTATGAAATGGTAGGGGTAAAGCTGATGTATTTACCAATTTTAGTAGTATTGGAAATTTTAAAATTATATTTTGTATAGGTATTATTTGGTACTACGCCTGTGTTATCAAAGTATTGACCCGATACCCTGAAACCAACTTTATCTGTTCCAAATTCCAATCCTAAATTATGGGTTTGAGCAAAACCAGTCTTATAAAAGTGATGAAGATTGTCGAAAAAAGTAGTACCGGGTTTCCAAACCGGTCCAAATGATTGAAACCCGGATGTTGGTGGTGCGGAAGGTGTATTATCGCTAATACCTGGCCCAAAATCATTATTTACCTGAGCAAAACGGGTGATCTTTTGCAAACGGAAATTATTATCATAGTTAATAAGTATTTTACCATTGGTGCCTTTTGCTTTTTTTGTGGTAATTACAATGGCACCCGAACTTGCCTGGCTGCCATATAATGCCGTTGCTTCCGGTCCCTTCAATACAGTTACTGATTCTATATCACCTGGATTAATGTCTGCAATACGGTTTGTGTTATCATTGTTCCTGTTGTTACCATCTGATGCCAGGCCAATACCACTGCCGCTTTGTGAGTTTGAATTCAGGGTTTGATTATCAATAATAATTCCATCAACAATAAATAAAGGCTGATTAGTACCAGAAATCGTATTAAAGCCCCTTAGTACAATTCCGGTAGAAGCCCCTGCTGCGCCTGAAGTTGGCGTAACGGTAAGGCCTGCAACCCTTCCCTGCAACCCGTTTACAAAGTTTTCCCTTTGTGTTTGCTGGATATCTTTTCCAATTACGGTTTGCACGGAGTACCCTAATTCTCTCGGGTTCCTTTTTATATCCATTGCCGTAACGACCACTTCATCCAATTGCTGTTGCAATAAGGTCATTTTAATAATGTTGTTTTTTGAACCAACGGTTATTTCCTGTTTCTGATAATTTACCGAAGTAATGACCAGCGTTTGCTTATCAGTAGCTTTAATAGAAAACGAACCGTTCTGGTCAGTTTTTGTAGCAATGCGGGTGCCTTTAATTAACACGGTAGCATCCCTCAATGGGGTATTGTTTTCTCCAATAACGGTTCCCGTTACTGTTTTTTCCTGTGCGGTTAGCGGCTTGGTGTACAAGGCCAGGCTAACTAGGAAGAGCATTAATAGCAGAAATTTTCTCATATTGAACTGTTTTGTTGTTTTGGTTAAAAAATAAATTTTGTATTGTTAGCTATTTGATAGCAGGAAATAAAATCACTTCAATAGTAGCCAATAATCCGTTTCATCTTTAACTGTTTGAAAAGCCATCTCATCCGGTGATATTCCGGTATGCATTTTTTTTCTTTAAAAATAAATTAACGAATTGATAACTAAAGATAGAGAGAATGTTGCAATAAAATGCAATTTTTATGACTTAAAAATAAAATTTTGCGCAAAAAGTCGCAAAATTTGCATTTTTAGTGCAATATACCAGCAAAATAATTTTGATAAATATAATTTACTGTCTGTTCTTTTTGGCAGTTGCCTTTACTTTTTGTTTAGTGGGTGCTTTTGTGGAAGGTATTTTTTGTAAACGCTTTTTTTCTTTTGAAGGCTTGTGTTTTATGGTGAGTGAGGTTGAGGTTTTTATAACCGGATCAATAAGTTTAGCAGCTTCCGATTCGTCTTCTCCCGCATCTCCAAAATAATTTCCAAATAGATTCGCCAGTTTTTTTGCGTGATAAATCCCATGGTTTTCTTTATTGCCCAACACTACAATAGTGGCGGAATCCTCCAGCAACCTTATAAACGCTGCATTGTTGCCATGCCACCAGCCATTGTGATAGATCATTTTTTTTCCGGAAGGAAAATTATTCATTCGCCAGCCGAGGCCGTAGTTGCGAATCCCCGGCCTTTCATTACTATAAGGAGTATAGGCTTCCGCCAATGTTTTTTGGGTAAATAAAATACCGCTTGTTAAGGCCCTGTCCCAGGTAAGCAGGTCATGCGGGGTGCTGTATATATTTTTATCGCCGTACACCATGTCCAGAAAATTTAAGGGGATTGGCCTGCTTCTCCCATCATAACTCAATGTTACTTTGCCGGAATCTTTATTGTTGTCATAAACAAAGGTGTGTTTCATTTGCAATGGGGTAAAAAAGGTTTGTTGTAAATAATCCCCATATTTTTTGCCACTCACTTTTTCAATCAGCAATGCCAATAAAGCGAAATTGGTATTGCAGTAAACAAAGCCCCTGTTGGGAGTTCCGATATTTTCCAGTTCCGCCTTGCGGGTTATTAAAAAATTAAGCACATCCTCATTGGTGATATTCACTTTTTTATCCCATCCCATATTCTCCATAAAATGAACATAGTTGGGCAGTCCGCTCCGGTGACTAAGTAAGTTTCGGATGGTAACACCAGGATAATTGAAGGAGGGAAAATATTTACTGAAATCATCATCCAGGCTAAAGAGTTTACCATCCTGCCATAGTTTTAATACAGCCATGGCGGTAATGGTTTTAGAAACGGAAGCGATATGAAATGAGGTACTGTCTGTAATGATATCCGTACCTCCCGGATGGCCGCTGCCATTGTATGCTTCAAAAACGATATTGCCATTTTTCGCGACAACAATGCCACCGTTAAAACCTTTCGATTTCAATGCGGAATTATACCAGGCCTCGCAGGCTAAGCGCAGGCGCTCACTTTCAGCCTTCGGGAGGGGCGTGGGGGTTGGTAATACAATTTGAATAGTCTTTGTTCCCGGAATTATTTTCCTGCTGGCAGGTGTGGAATTGCAGGCGCTTAAAATAATAAACGTAAGCAAAGCCGCATAGTGATATGCAGTACAAGTGTGTCCCGATACGCCCCGGCTATCGGGATTCGCCGGCGCAATAGTGCGGAATAAAGAACAAAAAAATTGACTCATAAAAATATTAAGACTTAGATGGAATATATTTGTGCAAAATAAGGCGTAAAAATCATGGCAGACAAAAAATTAACAAGTTATCCGAAAGACAAAATCAATATTTTATTTTTAGAAAACATCAGCGATGTGGCGGTAAAGTTTTTTAATGCCGCCGGTTATGTGAATGTAAAAAAATTAAATGGCGCGTTAAGTGAAGAACAACTGATAAAGGAAATAAAAAATGTTCACCTTGTTGGCATCAGGAGCAAAACGCAACTGACCGCCAAAGTACTTGCCGCCGCTGAAAAATTGCAGGCTATAGGTTGCTTCTGCATAGGGGTGAACCAGGTGGACCTGAAAGCTGCTACCAAAAAAGGTGTGGCCGTATTTAACGCTCCTTACAGCAATACAAGAAGTGTGGCTGAACTGGTAATTGGGTCATCCATCATGCTGATAAGAAGGATACTGGATAAAAACAAAGCGGCGCATGAAGGCATCTGGCTAAAGGAAGCCACCGGCAGTTATGAACTGCGTGGCAAAACACTGGGCATTATTGGCTACGGCAATATCGGCAGCCAGCTTAGTGTACTGGCCGAAGGGCTTGGAATGAAAGTGATTTATTATGATACGGAAACAAAACTTCC
>JAVHOI010000213.1:0-13153 GCA_036169975.1 Ferruginibacter sp.
AAAGTTGATATTTCCATTGCCTGAATTTTGTTTTTATATAAAAGCAACTTACTTTTTTTTTGTTGAGTTGATCATCAAAAAGCAGGAATACCTTTTTGTTATTAAAAAACAATCAATCAAATTTTGCTATGTAATTTATAGAAATATTCGTGTGTTACTGCTATGCCGTAACCTGATTTTAAAAAATGCACTTTCGAAAAAAAACTATTCATGGCAGAGTGCGAAATCCTTGTTTCAGTCATTCTATATTCTGGATATAAAATCCTGAAATGAGAAAGTAATTTTCGCAGGTATCAAAGTAGCAGGCTCATAATCACCTAATTGTGTTTTGGCATTATTAGTGGTATTGTTTATAAAATTTCAAAATATGCAATTGAAAAATGATTATAAAATTTATTTGCTTGATGACGACAAATTTTATATGAATATATTTCAGCAGCATCTGGTTAATTTTGGTTACACCGATATTTCAACATTCAGTGATCCGGTAGCATGTTTTGAAAATCTGAATCCACCACCTGATATTATTTTCTATGATAATGGGGTTGATTTTTTAAAAGGCCTGGAAGTGTTGAAAATGATTAAAAGGCATAATCCGGATATTTATATGATATTTATCTGCGGGCCTGATGATGTGGAAACCGTGATTCAGTCTTTAAAATATGGCGCCTTTGATTATTTTGTAAAGGGTGAAAATGACGTTAAAAATATTGAAATGGTATTAAAAAAGATTAGCCGGGTTAGAGAGCTTTTGAATAAAAATAATACGGACCGGTTAAAAAGAATCAGAGCGCTTTATTCATAAAGGGATATTCATACTTCATTAAATGGCATGTAGCTAAACGGTAGTTACCTTTACTTCATTCTTTCCTGATTATTTTATTCATTTACTTTTATTTATTGCGATAGCCCTTTCTGGCAAATAAAATTATTGTAGCCCTGTTATCATTTTATAAAAAAATGTATTGGCAATCCGTCTATATTGGGCAATAGGATATTTCCTTTATAATAAGAAAATTAATAGCATTAACAAAACGGCGCAACCCGGTATTGTACCCGCAGGTATGAATGGATTACATATAAATGTAAAAAAAGAAAAGGATCATAAGTTTCCTTACGATCCCCGTTTAAAAATTATATTCAAATTTTAAATATCAATTGCTTCGCCATAAGCGACAGCGGTTGCTTCCTTCAGCCCTTCGCTCATTGTGGGGTGAGGGTGAACAGTATTTAAAATTTCATGTCCGGTAGTTTCTAATTTACGGGCAGCGACAGCTTCAGCAATATTTTCCGTTACGTTCATACCTATCATGTGGCATCCCAGGAATTCACCATATTTGGCATCGTATATTACTTTTACAAATCCTTCTGTAGCGCCGGCCGCACTTGCTTTACCACTTGCCATAAAGGGAAACTTACCTACCTTAATTTCATAACCTGCATCCTTAGCCGCTTTTTCAGTATAGCCAACCGAAGCGATTTCGGGAGAGCAATAAGTACAGCCCGGTATATTATTATAATCAATTGGCTCTGGATGATGGCCGCTTATATGCTCCGCGGCATTGATGCCTTCCTTTGAGGCGACGTGTGCAAGCGCCTGTCCGGGTGTGCAATCACCAATAGCGTATATGCCTGGTACATTTGTTTGTCCGTTGGCATCAACTATTATTTTTCCTTTTTCCGTTTTGATACCCAATGTTTCCAATCCGATGTTTTCAATATTGGCTACCACACCTACCGCACTTAATATAATATCTGCTTCTAAAATAACTTCGCCGTTCGGTGTTTTTACTTTTGCTTTTACACCTGCTCCACTTGTGTCCACACTCAATACCTCACTATTAGTCATTATGGTTATCCCTTGTCTTTTAAATTGCTTTTCCAGTTCTTTACTGATATCTTCATCCTCTACCGGTACCATGCGTGGCATAAATTCTACGATGGTAACTTTTGTTCCAAGTGTGTTGTAGAAATAGGCGAATTCCGACCCGATGGCGCCACTACCACAAACGATCATTGTTTTTGGCTGAGCCGGCAATACCATGGCTTTACGGTATCCAATTATTTTTTCGTCATTGATGGGCATACTGGGCAATTCACGAGCCCTGCCACCGGTAGCTATAATGATATTCTTTGCTTCCTGAATTTGTTTGGTGCCATCCGCGGCGGTCACTTCCAGTTTGCCCGGCGCCACTAATTTGCCAAAGCCCATAATGACATCAATCTTATTTTTTTTCATAAGGAACTGAACGCCCTTACTCATTTTATCCGCCACGCCACGGCTTCGTTTGATAACACCTTCAAAATTAGTTGTAGGATCGGAAATATTGATTCCATAATCCGCCGCATGTTTTGCATATTCAAATACCTGGGCACTTTTAAGTAAAGCTTTTGTTGGGATACAACCCCAGTTGAGGCATATACCTCCCAGGCTTTCTTTTTCTATGATTGCTACTTTTTTACCTAACTGACTTGCCCTGATTGCCGCCGGATACCCGCCCGGGCCGCTACCTAACACAATTACATCGTATGCCATGATTTTATTTATTTAATGATTTGATGATTTGTTATTTTGTTAATCGCAGCTTCAGCCGCATTCGATTAACATTTAATGAGTGAGCAAAATTAGTCTGAAACAGGGGATTAGCCAAAAGCTTATTTAAACCCCATTTATTCAAAGTTTAAAATAAAAAAACAGGATTTGCCAAATTTTAAATTTTCCCCCAACCTGTTTTTATCTTTTTCAATTTATTACTTTTTCCTTTTCTTCTATCTCCCGTTTTTCAGCAATTGACCTGAGTGATTTTATACTCACATTTAATTCGAAGCCGATCAATAGCACCAGCGAGTTAATATAGATGAGCGCCATAAAGACAATGATTGTTCCGATTGATCCGTACAGGGCATTATACTTTCCAAAATTATTTACAAAAAACGAAAATCCGGATGTGGCTAAAATGCTTAAAAATGCGCCCAATATGGTTCCGGGAGAAATCAGTTTCCAGCGTTTCTCTACGGCAGGCGCATACTTGTAAATAAAGGCGATGGAATAGTAAACAAGGGCTACAATAAATATCCATCGAACATAAAAAATAATCTCCCGGAGTGTCGCGCTTTTAATGCCAATCCATTTTAGTACCGCACCCTGTGTAATGAGTAAAATCAGGCAACCCAATACCAATAGAAAAATAAGGGAAGTTAATTTAATAGCCGTCCACCGGTTATGCAGGTCCTTTCTTTTCGCAAAGCCGATATAATTTTTATTGAATGAACGCATAAGCCCCATCATCGCATTGGAAGCAAAATATAATGCCAGTATCAAACCAAAAGACAATAACCCGATCTTTGAATCATCAAGGAAAGAGTCAACAAATTTTATAAGAAATTCATTATGGACCTTAGCGGGAATAATATCCAGTATTAAATTATGGAGCTCCATCTTGATACTTCTTTTTGAAATATAGGGCAGGTGGGGGATAAGTGTAAATAAAAATAAAAACGAAGGCGGAATGGCCATGATAAAGTTATAGGCTATCGCCGAAGCCCTTTCCGTAAGGCCAACCGTTTTAACCTGTTTGAAAAAAAATTGTATCACATCGTATAAAGGAACGCCTTCAAAGCCTGGCAGGTACCAGTGCTTGCTTTTACGCAAAATAAATGCAACGGGCGTTTGGGTTAATATGATTCGTTCCAGTTTTGTCATGAAGAAGCTTTATGCCTTTAGCTTTTGGATATGGCTGTTTTATGTTTATTTTTATATATTCATTGAAGGCCAAACTAAAATCAAATCTACAATTTAACGGATCAATTGGCTTCCTTTGCTTTCATTAAACTATCTAAAGCCAACTGGTACGCTTTTGCAAAGCGGGCATGTTCCTCAAATGTAGTCGCAAAATTTGAAAACCCATTAAGCTCGGGCTTCGCTACAAAAAACAGGTACGATGTGCTTGGTGAATTCAACACGGCATCAATGGTTTTTGTGGAAGGGGTGCAGATGGGGCCTGGCGGCAGGCCGGCATGCTGGTAAGTATTATAAGGTGAAGGGTATTGCAGGTGTTTAAAATAGATCCTTTTTAAATCGAAATTCCTCATGGCGAATTTAACCGTAGGGTCAGCGGCCAGTTTCATACCGGTTTCCAGGCGGTTGAGGTAAACACTGGCGATCTTTCCTTTGTCTTCTTCCTTATTCGTTTCTTCCTCTACAATGCTTGCCAGCGTATAGGCCTGCGGGGGAGTAAGGTTTAGTCCCGCGGCCTTTTTCTTACGTTCATCATTCCAGAATTTTTCCTGTTCTTCATATAATTTTTTAAAAATTGACCATGCGGATGTGTTCCATAAAATACTATAGGTATTTGGTATGATGGCAGTCATTACGGTGTTGGTATCAAGGCCGTATTTTTTTAATGAATCCGTATCATTCAGCACATGGTTAAAGGTGATTGAATCGCATTCAAAATTGGCGCTGATTTTTTTTGCGAGGTCTTCTTTTGTACGTAGTTTATTGATCACCAGGTTAACGGCTGTTTGCCTTCCTGATCGAAGTTTTTTTATAATGGTATAAATGCTGGAACCTTTTTCGATTACATATTTCCCGGCTTTTACTTTTTTATCATAATCCAGTTTTTTTGCCACCCATTTAAAAGTACCGGGGTTTTTCAGGATGCCCTGTTTCGTAAGGCCATCAATCACCTCATTAAACCCGCTGCCTGTTTTTATATAAAAACTTTTTTTCGCCTCATTAAAATTAGTGTTGCTGCCAAATAAGCGCCATGCCGTAATAGCAACGGCTACCAATACAATAAGCAATAATATTCCTGTATTTTTTTTCACGATTGATTTTTTTTATTCGGTTCAATGATTGATAAAAGTAAATCAAAAAACCCCGTCATATACTGACGGGGTTTACAATTTTATTATAAAATGATTTAAGGCTTTTTAGTAGTATCCAAAGGAGCCGGAACACTACCGGGTAATGTAACCGTATTTTGCTGCTGGGGTGCACTGGATGGCGCTTTGTTGATGAGGTCATCATTTCTTGAGGAACCGCCTGAACTTTTTGGGATAAATACCGGCGAAATAATACATAAAACACCAACAATTGCCGCGAAGATCCAGGTGCCTTTTTCAAGTACATCGGTGGTTTGTTTTACACCCATTAGTTGGTTGCTGAAACCACCGAGGCTGCCAGACAAACCGCCACCTTTGGGATTTTGTACCAATACAATCAAACCCAATATGATAGAGGCGATTATAACTAAGATTCCGAATAAAATTAACATATTAAGGTTCTTTTAGTTGATCAATTTTGGCTGCAAAGTAAGCGCTTTTGGAGGGATTGAGCAAACTTAATTTTTTAAATACTTCAATGGCTTTTTCAGCCTTACCCTGCTGTAACAATACATCTGCCATCGCCTCGGTTACTACCGCATCTTCTTTATTAGATTGTTCGGCTAATTTTTGAATGGATATATCCGCCAGGCCGCTTTGCTGTGGTAGTTGATTGCCGTGAATTTTTTTCATGGTTTTCAGCCATTCGGTAAAGCTTTTTAATTGGATACCCAATTTATCCGTTGGCTGTATTTCTCCGCTCAATTTAATTCCAAGGCTGGCAAAATAATCCGAGGTGTGCAATGGCTCGTATGTAATTTTATCTTCAGTTGTATTAACGAGCCCAATATTTAATTTGAAATTCAATGGCTCAATTTCCTGTTCATTTATTGTTTCGTCTTCAGTTTCGGCCTCATTTTCAAGCGGACTACTTTCGTTATTGAAATGCCCGGATGGAATGGTGTCAATTATTTCACCTCCAATTTCCGGTTCATGTGAAACGATAGGTTCACTATTAACGGCATTGAATTCATATTCTGTAATAGGCGCCGCTTCTGTTCCCGGTTTGATTTCTGCAACATTAATTTCCTGATCCAAAATAATGTTCTCATTAGTAATGAGGCCAGTCGTGTTTTCTGAAACTATATCTTCTGTTGTTTCAGCAGGATGTAAAATAACGGATTCATTAATGGTTGATCCTGATTCATTTCCTTCCAAAATGTCAATAGCGGTTTCCTTCGGTTGTGAGGGAAGTTCATCATTATTATTAATTGAGGCATCCTCATTTGAAATGCCTTCTTCTGTTTCCGGATTATTGATATTGCCTGTTTCATTATTATCTCCGGAACCATTGAGTTCCGTCATGTCCGGTAAATTATTTTCAAGGGTTGGTACAGGTAACGATTGATTATTATCCGCAAAACCGGTATTGTTTATCCCGCTTGCATCTTGTCCTATTTCCTGCATTTGAAATTGCAACCAGTAGGGGTTATTAAACAGGATGGAGGTTTTGGCCGCCTGTTGTTGGTAATCGGTTGTTTCCTTCCCGGTCTTTAGCAATAAAAAGAATTGGGCTGCGGAAAAATAGGGATATTCATTTGTTATTTGAGTAAGGTATTCCAGGTTATCAAGCGCTGATAACTTTCGTTTAAATATTGATTCAAAAAGTAAATTGAGATTACCCATACGCCGAAGATAAAATTATAAATGCTACAATACTAATGTTGTTTTAATACACGAATTATTGCCTGATCAGATTCCAGACTCGTAATAACAAAATTACCAGTTAGAAAATATTTTATTAAATATCCCATCCACTATATTTTTAATAATATCCGGGAATAAGGCCGCCTGTGCCTGTTCCAGGCTTTGGGTAGCTGGGAAATCAAAATTATTGGATAAGTCAGTTTCAAAATTTTTCTTTTCATCCAAATTATTTTTAAATACCAGGTGAAATGAAACTGATAACCGGTTGGTACTGGCATTATTGCCGGAAATACCACTTGTAGTTACATTGTATTCAGATACATACCCGCTGATATCATAATGGGCGTTATCATCATTGGTTTGGCGAAGGCGGGTATTACCAATCACCTTTTGTTTCATTTTTTCCGTTAATTGCGGGCCTAATTGCGGATTTACGTAACGGGCTTTATTTTCAAAGTAATTTACCCGGAAAGTTTTTACCTCTTCCGGAATGGGGGAGGTATCTTTAAAGGAATATTTACAGGTAGCAAAAGTAAAAACCGAAACCAGCAATACCCAAACTGGTAATAGGAAGGCCCGGCTTCTGGATGGCAGCCCATTGCTCATTGCCCATTTGCAATCCCCCATTTCGGGTTGCCCTTTGCTTTTTATCTTTTGCCTCATGGTTTTAATATTAGTCTTCAATATCATATTCTTTCAGTTTTCTGTACAATGTCCTTTCGCTTATGCCAAGATCGGAAGAAGCATCTTTTCGCTTGCCCCTGTGTTTTTTTAAGGCTTTAATGATCAGTTCTTTTTCTTTATCCATTATACTCAGCGATTCTTCAATTGCTTCCTGGTGATGGATGTCTTCTCCCTTTTGATTAATAAAAACCGGTTGCCCGGCATGTCCAAAATTAGTAACGGAAACGGATGGCTTATGATCCGGCATCAGGCCATCATTATTGTTATTGTACATCGGGATACCTTGTGTCATGCCGGGGTTTTGTAAAATTTCGAAGAATATTTTTTTCAGTTCATTCACATCCTTCTTCATATCAAAAAACAATTTGTACAATATCTCCCTTTCGTTGGCAAATTCCTGCTGACTAAGCGCTGATTTGCCACCAACTAACACGGGCAACCGGTTAAAATTATTTTCGGGTAAAAAGTGTTTTAATTCTTTGGCTGAAATGTTTTTTTCTTTGGATAATACGGATATCTGCTCCGCGATGTTCTTCAATTCCCGCACATTGCCCGGCCAGGTATAGCTCATTAATAAAGCTTTCGCGTCTTCTTCCAACTGGATGGGGGCGCCTTTGTACCGATCCGAAAAATCCGCCGCGAATTTTCTGAATAGCAGTGGAATATCCTCTTTCCGGTCCCTTAAAGACGGAACCCTTATGGGCACTGTGTTTAAGCGGTAGTAAAGGTCTTCCCGGAACCTGCCGGACTGGGTGCTTTCGAGCAGCTCCTTGTTGGTGGCTGCAATTACCCTGACATCCGTTTTTTGTACCTTACTGCTGCCTACCCTTATATATTCCCCCGCTTCCAACACTCGTAATAAACGAGCCTGGGTCCCCAAAGGAAGCTCCCCAATTTCATCCAGGAAAATAGTACCGCCATTCACTGTTTCAAAATATCCCTTGCGGCTATCCAATGCGCCGGTAAAGGAACCTTTTTCGTGGCCGAATAATTCGGAGTCAATGGTGCCTTCCGGAATAGCGCCGCAGTTAACGGCGATAAACGGGTTATGTTTTCTGGAGCTAAGTGAATGAATGATTTGTGAAAAAATTTCTTTACCCACGCCACTCTCCCCATTAATAAGTACGCTAAGATCTGTATTGGCTACCTGCGCTGCTACATTCAAAGCGTAATTGAGGCCGGATGAATTGCCAATTATTCCGAAACGGTTTTTTATTGATTGTAATTCCATAATGTTGCCCCTTCATTTCGCCAATTAGCGGAAACCAGGTCGAAGTTTAAATTTTATCAATTCTATTCCTGACGGGAGAACTGAATGACTAATTATAAAAATTGTTTTCAATTATTTGTAAAACTGCAAGAGTTTATTTGTTATTCCATTTGTTTTAAAACGAATATGCTAAAACCTTTTTTATAAAAAAATAAATTATTCGGTTTTTTATAATGCAACGATAATCACATGTCTGTTCCCCTTTTTACGGGTGTAAGGGGAGAGGTGTTCCAATCAGCGTACCGGCTGTACAATTGTCTATTTTCACCATGACATAATCCCCTTTTTGGAAATCACCTTTTGGAAACACTACCACTTTATTCTGGTCATTTCTTCCCTGTAGTTCTTTCTCCGTTTTTTTTGAAAACCCTTCTACCAGCACCTTAAAGGTTTTGCCTATATCTCTTTGCATGCTTTGTAAAGAATGTATGCGGTGCAGATCTACCATTTCCTGCAACCTTCTTTTCTTAACTTCTTCCGGTATGTTATCTTTAAACCTGCGTGCAGCAAGCGTTCCGGGGCGCTCGCTATAAAAATACATATAGGCCAGGTCGTACCTGCAATATGCCATCAGGCTGAGTGATTGCTGATGGTCTTCTTCAGTTTCGGTACAAAATCCGGTTATCATATCGGTAGATAAACCACAATCGGGGATGAGTTCACGGATTCGGTTTACTTTGGCAATGTACCATTCCCTTGTATAGGTGCGGTTCATCAACTGCAATACCCTGTTGCTGCCACTCTGCACCGGAAGATGGACGTAATTACAAATGTTAGCATACTTCGCAATAGTAAACAATACCTCATCTGTAATATCTTTTGGATGTGATGTTGAAAAGCGAACCCGAAGTAACGGGTTGATGAGTGCGACTTTTTCAAGGAGCCTGGCGAAAGTTATTGCCTCCTCAAATCCTTCACTTTCATTCGGGAGGTTGGGGGAGGATTGCCAGTTATAGCTATCAACATTTTGCCCCAGCAAAGTCACTTCGCGGTAACCATTTTCAAACAGGTCTTTACATTCATTGATTATACTATGCACATCCCTGCTTCTTTCCCTACCCCTTGTAAAAGGGACTACGCAAAATGAGCACATATTATTGCAGCCCCTCATAATGCTGACGAATGCATTTACACCGTTGCTGTTTAATCGTATTGGTGAAATATCCGAATATGTTTCTTCCCTGCTTAATAATACGTTTACCGCTTTCTGACCTGTTTCCGCTTCTTCAATTAAACCGGGTAATGTGCGGTAGCCATCTGGGCCTACCACCAGGTCAACTAATTTTTCTTCCTGTATAAATTTTTCTTTCAGCCGTTCCGCCATGCACCCCAACACGCCAACCAGCATCCCTGGTTTGGATTTTTTCAGTTTACGGAATTCAGTTAATCTTTTGCGGACTGTGGCTTCGGCTTTTTCGCGGATAGAGCAGGTATTTATAAAAATAAGGTCGGCTTCCTCACAATATTTCGTAGCGATATAGCCATTGCTTTGCAATATGGAGGCTACCACTTCGCTATCGGCGAAATTCATGGCGCATCCATAGCTTTCAATATAAAACCGTTTTTTGAGCTGAAAATTATCTACAAATAATGGGGCAAAAGCCTCACCCTGCCTTGCTTCATCGTGGGTTTTTATACCGTTGGTTAATAAAGTATCCATCATTAAATTTAATTGGCAAAAATAAGGGATTATGTTGTTATTATGTCAGATTGGCAGCGAAAGATATAATTGCTTTGGACTTTAACAGGTGGAGAAACAATGCGGTAAACTTTAATGAGTTTTTTGGGCAAAGGCAGGTATTGTAATTAAATGTGCCATAAAAAAAATCCGTTTCAAGAGGGTGTTCTCCGCCCTGTATAACATTTCGTAAAGGGGGAAATGCAACATATAGTATCTTAACCCTGACAATAATTTAAAAAAAGCTACTCCTGATTTTTGTAATTCAAAAAATTTGGGAATTGACTTTAAAAAATAATCAAAACAATTGTTTTCAAAAGTATAACTTGTTTGTACTTTACGCTATCCATTTTTTTGAAGGCCAATAACAGGATTAGTTTTACCTGATTTATTTGTATCAAAAAATAACATTTTAACCGCGACAAGAATCATCAATACGGCAAAAATTTTCCTCACCGTTTCCTGTGAAAGGCTGAGGGAAATTTTACTGCCCCAATAGCTGCCGGCTACAAATCCTGTTGCGAGTATCAATACCACTTTTACATCTACATGGCCCTGTTTATAATAGGCCAATACGGCCAAAATACCTACGGGTAAAAGTATCAGGCCAAGGGAGGTACCCTGCGCTGAAAGTTGCGACATCCCCAGAAAATAAATCAATGCCGGTACAATGATTAGCCCGCCACCTACACCTACCAACCCACTCAACATACCGGCTGCGATACCAATCAGTACCACAATCAAAATAGTTTGTGTATCCATATTTTTCTTTCTTTTAATCATCCGTTTTTTGGATACTTTATTTTATAAAGTTCAATGGCATCATTAATAATTCCATAAGCTGTTTCCTTATCCTGAAATTCATCTATCTCCACTACTTTATTTTCCAGTACCTTATAATTTTCAAAATAATTCCTTAGCACCGCGATAAAATGTTTGGGCAAATCATTCAGGCTGGTAAAATGATTTACGGTGGGGTCATTTGTGGCTACCGCGATTATTTTATCATCCTTTTCACCGTTATCAATCATCTGCATATTTCCAATTACGGTCGCTTCTACCAGGCATAAAGGTTGTATGCTTTCACTGCACATTACCAGGATATCCAGTGGGTCATGATCAAGCCCCAGCGTTTGTGGAATAAAGCCGTAGTTGATAGGGTAGTGAAAGGAGGAATGGATGACCCGGTCCAATATCAGTAACCCGGTGGCCTTATCAATTTCATATTTGGCCCTTGATCCCTGTGGAATCTCTATCAGGGCATTTACAATTTTTGGTGATTGCTTTCCAAAATGGGCGCCATGCCAGGGGTGTAGTACGTACATGTTCGTTTGATGTTTTATTGTTTGATGTTTGTTATTTACGTTAATATTAAAACCAATATGCCGGTCATTTGGTTAAAGGGTTGCCTTTCTTAAACCGGTTAATAAATCGCAGGCATATTAGCTGCAAAACCTTCTCAGTGAGTTGTTGCAAGGTATTAATTCGTGAAACTACTTGCCTCTGTTTAATCTTCTTGAAGACAGTTTTTTCCAAATGCTATGAGTCAATTTGATTTCTTTTTGTGTAAGACCAAAATGTTGCTTTAAAATTATTTGGTTAGTGATTTTTAAAACTTCTTCAATGTTTGTTTTGTTACGTATTAGCTTGTCAATTTCAGGAAGTAATAAAGCATTTTCCTTGTGGTATGGAAGCAATACCCGTTCAGCTTCGTTTGGCATTAGTTCTAAAACTCCGCCTCCGTGGCTTCGCCCCGAAACTTCCGTAAATGCAAGTGAAAGGGAGTTGTAATAGCTTGCTGTCAATGCTTTAATATCAATGTCAGGCTTTACAAAAACACGGTGCATGGTGTCTGTCGTATATGCTTCCGCCTCATTAATAATTAGCTTCGGATAAAGGTTGTTACGCCTGATAAACAAGGCATCGGAAATTTTGAGTGAAGGTACCACAAACCAATCATTGCGGATCCCTGTTTTGTAACCCTTGTGTATCCCTAAACTTTCTCCCAGTGCAATATATTTTATTGCACCATTCTTTTTATTCAAATTTTTGGTTTCAGGGAAAACTAAAAGATGTGCTTTTGCTTTTGAAAATTTATTGTTTTTCCAATCCTTTTCTGTGAAAATTACGCTGTTTACCTGAACGCTTCTGCCCACCATTGGTCTGGCATAATCCTGTAAATCAAATTCTTCAATTGTTGTTAATGGAACGGTGAAAAAATCATTAGAACCTGTTGTTATTCCAACTTCGACATTCGCGAATTTTCCAAGAGTGGAGATATTGCGCTTCTTCGCAATATTTTCTAAAAAATCAATTTCTTCCTGCTCTAAAAAGTAGAAAGTCCATTTGTTGGATTTAAAATCAATTTTCTTTTTTGGGCTTTTTAATACAGCAACGTCCAATTTTTGCAGGTCACTTGCATCTCTTAATTCAATGTGTTCAATGTTATGATTTTTGGTTTCATTCTTTTCACAAAGCAAAAGAACAACTTCTTGTTGAATGTCCGGGAAAACCAATTTTTCAAATGAAATGATATTGATTTTGTTATAAAAATGCGCAAGAAATTTCCTTAATTGCAGGGCATACGAAACCTGTAAAACCTCTGCTGGTAAAACAAAACCAATCCTTCCGCCTTTATCTTTTAATAGCAATGAAGAACCAACAACAAACGAAACCCAGGCATTAGTAAGTTTTGAATAAGTCAAACCTGCTTTTATAAAAATATCTTCAGCTTCCACTTGTTGTTTCCTGTCAAAAAATTGGTAGCGTATGTACGGTGGATTACCAACAATTAAATCAAAGCGCTTTAACGTATTGTTACAATAGGTATGAAAATCAGCGTTGATAATTTGCTTATTCTTCAAATTTATTTTTTCCGCTTTTGCAACTTCTTTTTCATCGAGTTCAACCGCGGTTATTGATTTGTACTTTAATTTTTGTTTTCCAAGTTGTTCCAAAAAAACACCATCACCGCAACTTGGTTCAAG
>JAVHOI010000214.1:0-2775 GCA_036169975.1 Ferruginibacter sp.
TTTTAGGACAAATTCAGGGTGCATTTCAAATTGTCGCTTTCCATATGTGGCTGTGGGCTGTGAGGACACCGCCCACGGCGGGCTGCCCTGGCTGGTGTCCCCACCAGCCAGCGAAAATTTGAAATGCACCCAGGACAGATTAGATACCCTTAAAATCAGTATATTTGAGTATGGAAAATTCCCCTGAATTAAAGGCTTTGATTAGGAAAAACGCACACTTATTCTGGTATTCAAAAGATAGCGGGAAAGAGAATCTGCCACTGCCGGTAGTGGTGGAATTTTTTTTGAACTATGCGGATGAAGATAGTTTAAAGGAGCTTTTTAAAATTGTCGGATTGAAAAAAGTCAGCGCTATTTTTTCAAAACAATTAAATACTTCTGAAAGAGCCGCTAATAATTACAATGGTTTAGCAAGAAATTTTTTTAAACTTTATTTTGCTAAATATGCATGATGAAATTTTAAGCAGTAACCAGACTGAGTTACTTCCATTTATAAAAAAATATAAAAAGAAATATTTTTTGGTTGGTGGTACGGCCATAGGGTTACATATTGGTCACAGAAGTTCTATTGATTTTGATTTATTCTCCTTTGGAAAAATTAACAGTACAAGCATTAAAAAACAAGTATCGGAATCTGGCTTTAAATCAACCGTAATCGTCTCTTTGCCAGATCAAATACACTTTATTGTCAACGGGGTAAAAATCACTTTTTTTGAATTCCCTTTTGAAATAAAATCTGTTAGCCTGTTTAAAGAGTATTTTAAGATGCCTGATTTACTGACCCTTGCCGCTATGAAAGCCTTCGCTCTTGGTGGGCGTGGTAAGTGGAAAGATTATGTTGATCTGTATTTTATCATAAGGGATCATTATTCGGTAAAAGATATTTGCAGTAAAGCAAAGGCCCTGTTTAATGATGTGTTTAACCCCATACTTTTTAAAAAGCAATTATGTTATTTTGATGATATTAATTACACCGAAGAAGTAGAATATATGCCAGGTTGTGAAGTTCCCGATGAAGAAATAAAAGCCTTTTTAATTGAAGCTTCATTGACTGGATTTTAATTTCATCCCACATATTGATTAATAAAGTGACGTGGTTCTTTTTGAGCCGGATGTAAGTGCTGCTTATTAGTGGAATTGGCAATAATGATATTGTAATTCCTCTTTTTTATTAAACAGGTGGAATAATCACCATTATACTTAATATCTTTATCGCGCTATTCCAAAATAAAATACAATATGATCCAACAAATAAACGAAGGGTATGTAAAAACCGAAAACCACCAGGGTATCACCACCATTGAATTTTATCATCCCAAACGAAATTCACTTCCTGGTAAAATTTTAGAATCGCTGGCTAAAGAAATTCATTTTGCCGGTACACATGATGATACCAGGGTAATCATTTTAAAAAGTGAAGGAGACACCACATTCTGTTCCGGCGCTTCATTTGATGAGTTGCTGTCAATAAAAACAGCCGCTGAAGGGTTACATTTTTTTAGCGGCTTCGCTAATGTTATCAATGCTATGCGCAGATGCCCCAAATTCATTATTGGCAGGATACATGGAAAATGCGTAGGTGGCGGGGTAGGGCTGGCTGCCGCTGTTGATTACGCCATCGCTTTCACTAAAGCCGATATAAAACTAAGCGAACTGGAAACAGGCATTGGCCCTTTTGTGGTAGGCCCGGCAATAGAAAGAAAGATAGGAGCAGCCGCCTTTAGCGCTTTGGCCATAGATGCCAATATGTGGCGAAACAGTGATTGGGCCAAACGAAAAGGCTTATTCGCTGAATTACATGAAAACCTGGAAAATATGGATGAATCCATTCGCCGGCTGGCAACAGCGCTGTCACGAAGCAACCCGGATGCAATGGCCGAAATGAAAAAAATGTTTTGGAAGGAAACCGGTCATTGGGATGAATTATTAAAAGAAAGGGCGGCAATAAGCGGGCGGCTGGTATTAAGCGAATTCACCAAAAAAGCGATAGAAAAATTTAAGGTAAAGAAATAAAGAAAAGCCATAAGGGCACCTGTTAAATAAATAAGCAGAATCCAAACTTTTGGTGAAAATAATTTTAATGAAATTTCAAAGGAAACAATAGAAACAATTGCCTCCCGATAAAAACCTTATTCAACATTTGCCACATTCATTTTGTGGCATTCGTTTTTTTTAAAAGAAAGCGATAAAGCCATTTTACTTTAATGGCCTTATCGCTGCTTATCGCTTCTTACAAATTATCATATTTATACAAGGGGTCTATATCAGCATTTGCCTTCATTTCAAATACAGGATTTATTATACCGTCTTTCAAGCCGTAAACCCAGCCGTGAAGATCGGGCCCCTGCCTTTTTTTCCAGGCCTTTTGTACCACGGAGGTTTTAGCAAGATGTATTACCTGTTCTTTTACATTCAGTTCCGTAAGGCGGTTGTACTTTGCTTCATCATCCCCGATAGCATCAAGCTCTTTTTGATATAGCCGGTACACATCCTTAATATTTCTTAGCCACATATTTAATATCTGGTTGTAATCGTGATTGCTCATAGCGGCCTTCACCCCGCCACATCCATAATGCCCGCAAATTATAATGTGCTTTACTTCAAGGTGGGTAACCGCGTAATCAAGCACGCTAAACAGATTGGTATCCGTATGGATTACCAAATTGGCAATATTGCGGTGTACAAAAATTTCGCCGGGAGCCGTTCCTGTAATTTCATTGGCCGGCACACGGCTATCGCTGCAGCCGATCCACAAAAATTCAGGCGTTTGTATAG
>JAVHOI010000215.1:0-3746 GCA_036169975.1 Ferruginibacter sp.
CATACAAATCAGGCCAGCCATCATTATTAAAATCACACCAGGATGCAGAGAGGCTTTTCCCTGTTGGATCGTCAACCCCAGCAGGAATGGCTAATTCAGTGAATGTTCCATTTTTGTTGTTGTGGTATAATAAGTTACGTTGCGGAGGAAAGGACAATGGATTAATACCTGCTGGTTCTTCATTATTTTCCCTTTGCAATACAGGTTGCTTATTCAATTGACTGTACTTTACATAGCCACAAACATACAAATCCAAATAGCCGTCCCTATCATAATCGGCCCAACTGGCACCTGTCCAAAATCCTTCCTTTCCATCAAAACCTGCTTTTCTGGTATCGTCAGAAAAAGTGCCGTTTCCATTGTTATGATAAAATACATTCTTACCATAAGCCGTGATAAATATATCCGGATAACCATCATTATCCATATCCCCAACAGCAACGCCCATTCCGCATCCATGAAAATTTATTCCGGATTTTTTAGTGACATTAGTAAATGTCCCGATCCCATTATTATGATAAAGCTCACAATGCGCAGGTGATTTGCTAATCTGTTCAGGAGTCATTGTTAAAGGACCGGCTTCATTCACTATTAATAAATCATCATTGCCATCCTGGTCATAATCAACCCATGCCGCACCCGATCCCATATCTTCAGGCAATTGTACGGTTCGTTGTCCATAAAAGTGTGTGAATTGAATGCCCGCAACCTTGGTAATATCAGTAAAGGCTACATCCGGATGATTTTTCGGAACGGGCTTATATAGTTCTGCTGTAACACCATTTACAGATTCTCCGGGATTATACTCCCTTTCTTTTTTCTTCCAGAAAAAGAGGAGAATTAATACCAATGCAAATACAGTTGCTATCAAACTTGTAACATATATGGAACGTTTTCTTCTGGAAATAGACATAAATATTAGGAGTGGGTAGGTTTTGATTTATTGACAATTATCTTCTTACTATCACTGGATAAAACAGTAACCGGAGCTGTGATATCAATTTTACCATTATCAGAAAAAAAAGTGTTAAGCACAAACTGGTTAAATTTCCGGTAACACAATTCAGTATTAACATACAGTGTATCGTTAGTAGCCGTATGACCTTGTATTTTAGGCTTATAATTGAAATTATACTTTACCTGATCACTGAATCCGGGATAAAGTGCCCGGCTAAATTTTATGCCGACCAGGTTCCACAAATGATGATTGTCAACATCGCTCCCGAACTGATCCACAGGCTGGGCACGATAAATAACTGATCCCGGTGGAATGAAGTGATGCTCATCCAGAACACCTGAAGAATAAATTACATTACCATAACCATCTGTTACAGTCAGCTTAATCCACGCTTGTATCAAATCGAGTGGGCCGGTAGGAAAATGATGCCCGGATTTATTGTTTGTGACGGTTACATCTATCCCTACTTCTTGTCCGGCACTAATCGTTTCAGGAGTTCCTAATTGAATAGGAAGAACCGGGCCATTATGCCATTTATTTTTAATTTCCGGAATCTGTATTTCTCCCTTTATCCATTTTTGTATCAATGCTACCTGCTTATCACCACCCGGAAGTTTCAACAAAGTTGGCATTAACTGATTGCCTCCAAGAAACCGATGGCTTCGGTGCTTATTATCATACCTTGATCTGTTATAATCCGTTAAATCTCCGTTGGCCGGATCATACGCAGAATCTAACTGCATGTGGCATTCGCGGCACTCAATGGTTTTTGTAGCCTCACCGGGATGGTTCCAGTGACTTTTTCGCCAACTGTCATATTGGTTTTGCAACTGAACCGCCCCCACACCATTTACTTCTTTATCAATAAATTGTTTATGACATGAACCACAGAATTCAGGTGTCTTCAAAATTGTTTTGTTGAAGCCCTCAACATGGTGTTTGGGATAAGCACGTATGATAAAATCGCTCAAAAACTTGGCGGGTTTTCCTTTTTGTAGTTCGTACATATAGGGAACCCGTTTTGTAATCTGGTACTGGGCATTTCCTTTAACATCCACTTTCGTCATGGAATGGCAACTTACACAGGATATACCTTCATCCAGCCCCATCGGATTGGTAAGTTTAGTATCATCCAGGTTTTTGGAACCGGATAATAGGGAAATAGGATCGTGGCAGCCGCCGCAATATCTCGTAGATGCCGACCCTTTTTCAACAGCCATGGCGTGTTGTACGACACGAAATGCCGGATCCATGGCAGCATAGCGATGCGCATTGGCTTCCCATTCATGGCCAATATTGGTATGACAACCGCTACTCATGCAGGATTTCGAATTACCCATAAGTTGAGCATCAATAGCGTTCCCATTACTTGTGGAGGCAAGGCTGGGCTCAAATGGCTTATTTTTCCCGTAGGTAAACTGGTAATCCGCAGGAAAATTATTATGATATTCAACCGGGGTATAAGCATAAATAAAAAGCCCCACGAAAGCAATTAGTAAAGCCATTACAGACAGGGCCCGGAATGGAAAGGCTATTTCCGCCTTTAGGAGTGCGTTTTCTTTTTTATCCTTATTAGCTTTAAAATCACGGATAATTAATAATCCAATATGGGGTACGACTGATAACAGGAAGGCAAATGTTGCAACAATATGAATCTGATCCGCTATATAATTTATTCGGGTTAAAAATACGGCTTGGTAAGTTAACAGAATACCGGTTAAAGCCGCTCCGGCCGCGGTAACCATAGCAATATAACCAAGTAGCTTATGTTGGGTAAGGTTGTTTTTGCGGTAGGATAACCAATGCCGGATTTGATAAATAATATATGGTATTACAATGACCAGCCCAAGAGCTGTATGAATTACCACAAGGGCCTGGGAAGTTAAACTGAAGGATACCAGGTATATTACTAACCCGGAAATCAGTTCGAAAAACAAAATACCCACTACCCAAATCATTAACCGGCTATGCCATTTTTCTTTATGCGATTCCATAAGCAATTTTTTTGTTTTGATTTAAAATAAAAGACTCATTTATCTTTAATTGTAAAACAAATTTATAACATCTTTGAAACAGTACAAATAAAAGTTTTCCTGTTTCACATCGATATATAAATCTTTTTTGCAATAGTACATCCATAAGTAACGACAGTCGCCCGTTCCTGGTTGATCATTATAAAGTATAATCTTTCTGAAGATGGGAATAACACTCAGCGCCTGCTATCCGGATTTCCGGGGTTTAAATTTTGGTAAAACGATTTGATTGATTCGCAATTGCCTGATCATGTTTGGCAATTTTGCATTGGCATTATTTTAAAGCCCTCCTAATTAACGCTTCCTAAAATATAAATACTCCATTTACATTGGCAGTTAAAGTTACAATAACCTTAAGTTGGCTTAATATTACCATTTCCCTTCTATTGGGTGTTGGCATTTTTACTTTGGGCAGTAAGGAGAAAGAATATTACAATTCCGGCCAAAAAACCGGCTATCGAAAAAAGCAATAATCTACCTGTAGGATTAATGATAAAGATGGCGCCTAAAAATTGAACCAATATAATAATGCAAAGAAAATTTACTATCAGCATGCGATTCAACTTGTTTACTACGTATGCTCCAAGGGGGGCGCCTACCATAACAACAGGGATACACACCAACCAATAATTATAAACAACCGGAGCAATATCCGCCATAAGAAATTGATGCAGCAAAAAACCTATAATTGCATTAGAAGCCATCAGGATTACAGAGGTGGGCGTAGCTACTTTTTCAGATAAATTATATTTCAT
>JAVHOI010000215.1:3846-13096 GCA_036169975.1 Ferruginibacter sp.
CCATCAGGATTACAGAGGTGGGCGTAGCTACTTTTTCAGATAAATTATATTTCATAGTAACGAAGGCAAATGTGCAAATATCAATGCCGCTTCCAAGGACAGCGCTCAGAATGCCTCCTATAAAACCTATAAAGATGAGCTCGCCCATCTGAAAATTATTTAGCTTAGAAAGCTGATCATGCACATTACGCCGGCGATATTTATTTACAACATATAAAGTTATTCCAAAGCTTAACCAAAATGATACAAACAACATTTTAGCGTATGCAGGGGCAGTGTAAGGGGCAATGAAATAGCTGCCAAAGATAATTCCAACACTTCCTCCTATAACGGCCAGCTTCAGGTAAGTTTTCTCTATTTTAATTTTCCGGGCTATGATCCACAAAGTTGCAGCGGTCATACCAATACTTTGAATAGCAAGGCTAAAATTTCTGGCTTCTGTAGGATGAATTTTGAAAATAAGTGTCATTACAGGAAACGCTACAGAACCCCCACCTTCAGAACTTGCTCCAGCAACAAAAGAGCCAAATACCATGGTAATGCTCATATAAAAATAATGGTAAAAAAGTCTCCAGCTATTTGTCGAAAACATGTAAATAGTCCAAATGCCATAAGTGGCGGCAACAGGTAATACAAATATCAATATCCGTCTGGATTTTTTAAACAATAGCTTATTATTTCCAGAGGAACCTGTTGATGCTTCAACAATTTTGCTTTGTTTCATGCTATCGGATTAATCGCTTTTTGTGCGTGTATTTTCAGGTCAATAAATTTGGCAATTGGCCCAACAAGGAAGAGCGCATAAAAAGGTGCATAAATAAAACTAAACAGGCGCAGAATAAATTCCACAAAAGCTATAAGAAAGGCAACCAGCGTTTGCCCTTTTTTAGTAGATACTGATGTGGGCGGATCTGTCAACATAAAGAATACAAAAAGCTGATACATCGGCCCGGTTAAGGGTGAAACCTCTGCAAGAAAAGTATCCCCGGCAATAAGGCTTCGAACATAAGCCAGGATTACAAAGCTTATAACATAGGTCAGGGTAACATGAAGCCTTTTTGCCTGGAAAACAATCACTAAACCCAATATCCATATAACGGCCAGCGACAAAAAATTGCTTCCCCATTGAATGCTCAAACCCGCCACATCCAGTGGAGCCATAAACAGCATCCAGGAAACACCGAAATTAGAAGGGTTCCATAAATGTTTTCCTTTATATCTTAACAGGTATTTCGACATGATTGAAAGTGCTGCTGTAATAATGTATGGCCAAACCATAGTTGACCGAATTAAAATGCCAACGCTTATTCCCGAAATATAGGCACTGGAAAGATTCTTCCATGTTCCCAACAGAAATCTGGCTAATAGGATCTCCGTAACCATAGCCGTACTAATAGATGCCAACAGATTTCCATATCCGTCCAGCATGCCAAAACTTATCTGGCCTACCAATAGTAGTAGTGTAATGAATGCTGGTGGTATGTATTGAAAATATCCTGTTGTGCGTTTAAAAAGCCATGGCATAGTGTAAATGATTTAGAGGTTTGGTATTCTTAAAATTATTTAGCTGTAAGACGATAACAACAGCTATTTTTTTAAGTAGTTTTATTTAAAATTCATCTGAATTTTTGAAGGATTTTTAGTTTTGGCCTTCTTCAAAAGGCTATTCTTTTGTTTTACTTTCTTTTATAATATTGAGCTTGTCAATTTGAGGATTAGCAAGAGAAGTTTTTTGGCCGGAAGGCCAGAAAATTGCCACTTGATCCACCTTGCTATTGTTACCTAATCCAAAATGAAGCCTGTGCTGGTTTTGAGAAGAAAATCCCATACCACCTGTGACTACCTGAATTTGCTTTTTGCCATTCCATTCCACCAATACCTTCGCTCCTACGGCATCGGCATTGCTCAATGTACCCTGTAGATCAAATTCAATCCAATGGTTAGGATTTTGAAGATCATTTTTATAAACGAGAGGGATATTATTTTGATTGGCCACAATAATATCCAAAGCCCCATTATTCCAAAGGTCTGCCGTTGCTACCGCCCTGCTGTCGAAGGTTACATAAGGGCACACGTCATTAGAGATATCTTCGAATAAACCATCGCCCTTGTTTAGCCATATTTTGTTTTGTTCGTATCCCGATTGGCTTTTCCCTTTCATATCAGGCCAGTTTACCGCATCCTCTATTATTGAACTATTGCCGCCGGTAACTTTTGAATAATCATACCAGTATGAGGTTCCCTTTTTCGCAGAGATGAATCCATTTGCTACATAAAGGTCCATATTTCCATCATTATTTAAATCTCCAAACTGGGCGCCATAGCTCCATCCTGCATTATTAATTCCTGCCAATCGGGCCATATTTACAAACCTTGGGTATGGATTACCTGTTTGTTGGCTTTCGGGTTGCCAATAATTATTATCCTGAATTAAAATTCCTTTTTCAGTAATAGTTGTATTATAAATGCCAAGAATCCCGGTATTATTAATATCACCAAAAGATACACTCATGCCACTCTTGGGCATATTTCCGATTCCCGACTGCCTGCCGATTTCAGTAAATTTTTTCCCCTTGTCATTTATGTATAATTCATTTACATTATAGTCGTTCGCTATAAATAAGTCAGGGTAGCCATCTCCGTTAAAATCGGCTGCTGCCGCTGCAAGGGTCCACTTGGTAGAATTTAAACCACACCCTTCAGTTACATCTTTGAACTTGCCATTACCCATGTTTTCTAAAAGGTAATTTCTACCACCATTGTTGGCATATCTGAAACTTTCAGGCATTATTTTCGTCGTACTAAGATGGCTCAAGTCAAATCCTTCTTTGTAATACCCACCTGTAAAAAGATCAAGCAATCCGTCATTATTAAAATCAAACCATATAGCGCTATTGGCGTTAACCCACTTTGGCAATCCGCTTCCGGCTGTTACATTTAAAAAATGCTTACCGCCAACATTATGGAATAATTCAGGTTGGCCCCATTTATACAAAAACAAATCCTGGTAACCATCATTGTCATAATCGGCCCATACGGCTCCCATTGAAACACCCGTTCCATCTTTATTCAGGTTGGCCACTCCCATTTGGGCGGCCACGTTTTCAAATTTCCCATCATGCATATTATGGAAAAGTGCATTCTGGCTTCCTGTACGGCTGTTTGTAAAATAGATATCAGCCCATCCATCTTTATCATAATCAACAATGGAAACTGAAGCCCCCATTGAAGCTATTTGTGCTTCAATGTTTTTCAATTTAGTATCAAGTTGTGGACACAAGTGCTGAAAATTTATACCAGATGCACTGTTAACCGGTTCCAGGTAAAAGCCATAATTCTTTAAGGCTAGTTCTTTTTGCCTGGCTTCACCAGGGTGAAGTAATTTTTTCCTTGATGGAATGGCGGTTCCTATCAACAATCCTGCAAAAATTATTATCGTTATTTTTTTAGGAATTTTTTTTCTCCAATTCATAATCATAATAAGAGCAACCGTTCATAGATTATTTTTGTTCAGTACGAATTAATAGATTTGTCAAAAAAATGATTTTAAAACAACAGCAAGGTAAAAATTAAATTGGATTTTAAAGCAGGTGAAAGAAGATTATCATTAATTTCACTGCCTATATTTACAATTATCTCACTTTAATATCTAAAATGTTTGCTTTATTAAATTTCCGGAAAAATTATTTAAAAAATTTTTTTACTTATTTTGTTATACTCGCCCTGCTACAGGGGTTAGCAGGTTGTGGCCCAAAGACAAAAGATAATAGCAAAACAGCTAATGGGGATCCAAAAGATATGGCAATGGAATTTCTTTCTCAGAACCATCTTGATGAAGCTGAAGTGGCTTTTCTTCAGGCTATAAAAATGAAGCCGGACGACATCTCCAGCTATATTGGTTTGACCCGGCTTTATTTAATGAAAAAAAATTATGATGCTGCTGAAAATCTGGATAAGACAGGATTGAAAATAAAACCGGATAATGTAGATTTAAAATTGCTTTTAGCTGAAATATATGATCTGAAAAATGAAAAAGAAAAAGCTGTAAGAGAATTGAAAGATATACTTGAAAAAGACCCAAAGAACGTAAATGCTTATTATAAATTAGCCGGGCTGGATACCTCCAGGCCAAACGAAGGATTAAGAAAATACTATTTACTGAAAGTTCAAAGCCTGGTGCCTGCCAATATTGTACCACGCCTTCAATTAGCGGAGCTTTTTGCCGGCAAAGGAGAAACTGACTCTTCCCTGTTTTACCTGCAAAGCATAAAAAAAATTGCGCCCGGTTTTTCTGATGCGGCGGAAATAGCCTATCAAAAAGCCGCTTCATTATTGCATGCCAACCAGGCTGCCGTTGCCCTGGTTTATATAAAACGATTTCATGGCCTGATGAAAATAACTCCTGAATATGCATCAGGAAGTGATGAAATTGAAATACCGAAAATGATTGCCGGGTTTTTTGATTTCGAAACCAATATACCTGTTTCCGCTTTTGGCAATCCTGCGCTATCCCATGCTAATGAAAATAGTTTATCTGCGGCTTCTTTAAAGTTTAAAGATTTTTCGGAAATACCCGGATACACGATTGGAAACAGCCCTAAAGCTGATAATGCGGTATTAGCGGTTGCTGATTATAATGCTGAAGGGAATATGTATTTGTATTCAAGCTATTTAATGCCGGGTGCTGTTGATTCCAAATCTTATTTGTCGGTAATGCAAATGGGCACCTTCAAAGAATGCCCGGTTACCGGGGGGATTGACCATAAGGGGCAGGATTTAAATGCCACCTTTGCGGATTACGACAATGATGGTTACCAGGATCTTTTTATTGCGACTACAAATGGGATTATCGTTTACAAAAACAAGGGAGATGGTACTTTTTCAAAAGTAACGGAAGATATTGGGCTGCTTAACTCATCCAATATAAGTAAAATCCTTTTTGCGGATTTTGACCAGGATGGTGACCTTGATATGTATGTTGCCCGGAAAGGAGGAAACAGGTTTTTCCGCAATAATGGAGATGGTACTTTTACTGAAAATGCCGCTACCATGGGGCTCGCAGGGGATAAGTTAAGTACAATGAATATGGATTTCGGCGATTTGGATAATGATGGGGACGTAGATATTATAGGCCTTGGAGAAGATGGAGCCATCAAATTATTTAACAATAACAGGCATTCAAATTTCTCGGATATCAGTGATGCTGCCGGCCTTAAAAATTCGAAATTCGCAGGCACTGCTGTTGCTTTAGGAGATTATAACAATGATGGTACTCAGGATATATTTATTGCAGGAGGACCTGATGGAAAATGTTTATTGCTTAGAAATGAGGAAGGGCATTTTGTCGTTGATGATAAAGTGTCAAACCAAATAAGCAGTTCACTGAAAGGGATCCGGGTATATGATGTTATGTTTGTGGATTATGATAATGATGGCTACCAGGATTTAGTGGTGGCTGGTGTTAACGGGGATAGCTCCAAAAAAGGGACAAGGTTATTTCACAATAATGGCACAAAAGGATTTAGTGATGTTAGTACGCTGTTGCCTGAAAATGTGAAGCAAGCCTTCCGGATTGCCATTGCCGACTTTAATTTTGATGGCGATAGGGACATTTTTTTCTCCGGGCCATCAGGTGTAAGGCTGGCGCGGAATGACGGTGGCAACAACAATTATGTCCAGGTTCAGCTCACTGGCCTTTCATTTGGCAATAGTAAAAATAACCGATTGGGAATTGGGGCACAGGTAGAGTTAAAATCTGGTGATTTATATCAACTAAAAATAGTCAAAGGGCCACTCACCGAGTTTGGCGTTGGTACAAGGACCAAACTAGATGGGTTACGCATTATATGGCCAAATGGCGTTCCTCAAACGATTACCGATCCAACACGTAAGGAAAGATTACTGGAGGAGGCAAAATTAAAAGGCTCCTGTCCTTTGCTTTTCACCTGGAACGGTAAGAAATATGAATTCGTTAAAGACATGTTGTGGAGAAGCGCACTTGGCTTACCTGTGGCCATTCATGGTAAGGACACCACTTTTGCTTATTCCAATCCTTCAAAGGAATATCTACTTATTCCGGGGGAAAAATTAAAACCTCAAAATGGCCTTTATACGCTTAAGATTACTGAAGAATTATGGGAAGCCGTTTATTTTGATAAAGCCGCTCTCGTAGCAGTGGATCATCCTGATTCTGTTGATGCATTTGTTGATGAGCGGTTTGTTGCCCCGCCGTATCCGGGCAAAAAACTTTATGTGGTATCCCATCAGCACTTACCTGTTTCTGCTATAGATGGCAACGGAAATAATTTACTGCCTAAAATCAGCAGGTATGATTTTCAATATGTATCAAATTTTTCTTTGGATAAATTCCAGGGAATTGCAAAAGAACATGATTTGATTTTAGACCTTGGGAAAAATGCAAATGGAGACAGCCTGTTCCTGTTTCTGAAGGGATGGATTTTTCCAACGGATGCCAGCATCAATACAGAACTTACCCAAACTAAAAAATACCAGCCCCAACCACCTTCTTTGCAGGTAATCAATAAAAAAGGCAAATGGGAAACCGTCATAAAAAATATTGGTTACCCCTTGGGAAGGGATAAAATGGTCATCGTAAATCTTTCTGGTAAATTTCTTACGGCAAATGACAGGAGGGTGAGAATACAAACCAACATGCAAATTTATTGGGACCATATATTTTTCTCCGCCGGAAAGGTAAATGCCCCTGTAAGAATGCAGGATTTGAAAATGGCAGGGGCACAATTAAATTACCGCGGCTATTCAGCTTCCTACAATAAAGGTGGACCTTATGGCCCTCAGTGGTTTGATTATGATCGTGTAACCAAAGGCCAAAAATGGAGGGATCTTACGGGATATTACACCCGTTACGGTAATGTGTTGCCCCTTTTGCAGAAGGCGGATGACCAGTATATTATTGCAGACGGGGGAGATGAAGTAACCATTAATTTTGATGCCATGCATTTAACACCATTACCCGAAGGCTGGAAACGGGACTTCCTGGTTTACAGCGAGGGATGGGTGAAAGATGGGGATTTGAATACCGCATCCGGGCAAACAGTGGCGCCACTGCCTTTTCATGCCATGCCATATTATCCTTACGGTAAAAATATTACATATCCTAATGATAAGACCCACAGGGAATATCAGCAAAAGTACAATACCCGGAAAGTAACTACTGATGAATTCAAAAATGCAATAAGATCAGGCATTTTTGAAAATGCATCTAATTAAATTGCTTCAGATTCAAAATAAAAACTGAGCAATTTATAATACTGCTGCCGTATGGCGATACATATTTTTGGAGGAAGGTTCCATCAGCCCAGCGGTATTGAATGGGAGTATCCTTTCCCTTATAAGGCTTGTAAACCATTCAATATCCTCACGGGTTAGCGGTTGATGAGAAAGTATTTTTAATAAATCGGCATAAGATTTTTGTACCATATCCCTGATAGCCGGGTCATCAGCATTCAGGAAATATCCCGGTGATTGATGTTTTATCCGTCGCTGTTCATGTGCAATCGTTGCGGCAAAATAGAGCATAGACCATGCATTAAATAATTCAAAATGAGCCATGGTTTTATAACACCCGGCCACCAGGCAATCAGTTAATTTCAATTCCTCAAAAACTGCTATCTCATATTTTGCAAGATTTTGTTCTGTCAATATTTCATTACCCCAGTTCTGGCTGATACAATTGATCACTTTTTCTATCCCTGAAAGTGAATGAGCGATGCCGGAACTAAACAAGGGATCTACAAAACCAGTCGTATGCGGAAGTGCCACCCATCCGGGACCAAAGCAATGATTTATCTTTCTTTGCAACCTGGCCGAATGTATTATTTTTCCTGGCTGGGTTGCCAGTGAAGTATCCATTATGATGCTATTGATGGAAGGATATTTTTTCAATAAATCATTCCATATTTTATCTGTTGGTAAATTCCCGTAAAATGCATTGGTGCCATCAAGTACGAAACCCAAACTGGTACGTTGATCATTAAATCGTAACATCCACAACCAGCCTTCATCCAGTATTTGGTGCAAAGCCGAATTATCCGGATTATATGGATAATCATCAGTAGGGATATTATCTTTTTGCAGCATCTCTGTCCATTTCGGAACATGATTGAAATGAGAAAAAAGGGCAAATGAATTTGTCAGAAAACCATCAGATGAGGATTCAATTCCCAGCAGCTTTTCCAGTAAACCACTGCTGCCGGTGGCATCAATAAAAAAAGAAGCATGGATAATGTCGCGTTCATTAAAACGGTTAATATGAAATTCCCATTGTGCATTCCTTTTTGCAGTAATAATATCAGTTAGCTCAAAATAATCTATCCCATACTCTTTTACTTTGTTTACCAAAAAAGCATCAAAATCAGCACGCAGCCAATTAGTGTCTGATTGCATATCGCTGTTACTTGCAGCTACGAGAAGTTCATTTTTATGATCTTCGTCTGTCGTAAATTTTTTTCCTGGATAGTGCTTGAAATAGCTGAATCCTCTTTTGATACCACAAACAATTTCAGGATGCGATTGCTGCCAGCTTCCATACCTCGAGAAATCATGCAACCAGGGTAAATTATATTTTGTTGAAAGTTTGCGCAATATCAAATCGGCAACTGGTGTGGATGATTCCCCAACTGCAAAACGTGGATGTTGGCTCTTTTCAATCAGGCAAACTTTAAAGCCAAGATTATGCAAAATGAGTGCAGTAAGCGAGCCCGCAAAACCTGCACCTGCTACTAAAATGTCATAAGGATTACTATTGGTGTTAGGCATGAATGGGAGGATAGGTACAGGCTATCCGCTGTTGATATTTTTGAGTAATATTCATTTGTTCCAGACGGAGTTTCCTGGCTTTAAAACAGTAAGAACAGGTGGACATGAAATCAATATCCCAGCTATCCACGAATACCCGACCCTGCCTTAATTCCAGGGCTTTTTCAAAAACATCTTCCAATGCGTTTATTGAAGGCGGAATATATTTACCCTGATGGGCAAGCACTTCCATTATGCCATTGCCCGCTCTTGTCGGGATAATAGAACAAGTACCTACTCCACAATCGAAAGCAAACTGAACAGTTTTCAGCGTCCATTGTATATTTTCCTGTTCATCGGTAAGAAAGGGAGGATTTAAAAGTATGAATGCACGTATGTCTATTTCATGGCTTTTTAAAAAAGCGACACTATCTTTAAAAACTTTTGTGCTTAGTTGTTTATTAAGTTTTGG
>JAVHOI010000216.1:0-2765 GCA_036169975.1 Ferruginibacter sp.
CGGGTGGCTGTCCGTTTCATCAGGGCATCCGTATCTTTTTCCGCAATCTGATTAATAGTATTGGCCGAACCCGTAATCAGCATCCCTGCAAAAAAAAGCAACAGCACATCCAAAGGATTGCGATAATCAGTGGCCAACATATAGCTGATTACCGTACTGAATACCACCATAAAACTCAGCGTGAATTTGATCAGTTGAAAATAATCTTTCACTATTGAGGCCAATGCAAAAGAAGCTGAATTGGTTATGGTAGTTTTATTCTGCGGCATCCTTTTCAAAAATCTTTAATTTATTATCTCTACAAAATCATTTCCACAATTGCGACTCTCCCCATTTTTCCATTTTCCCATTTTCAAATTTTCAAATTATTTAGTGCTGGCCTTCATTTTCACCCACCGGTTCTGTTTGTGGAATAAAGTCCCTGCCATCTTTTCCATAATCATAAGCGCCACGATAAACTTCAGGAATCTCTCCGGGCCAGTTACCATGTCCGGGCCGGATAGGTGCTGTCCATTCCAATGTATTGCCATTCCATGGATTTTTGGAAGTAACTTTCCTGCCTTTAAAAATGCTATAGAAAAAATTAAATACAAACAGCAATTGAGCCGCGAAAACTATAATGGATACGAAACTGATAAACTCATTTAAGCCAGCGAACATTTTAAATGATTCCCATCCGGAAAAGTCGTAATAACGACGTGGCATACCTGCCAGGCCTTCGTAGTGCATTGGCCAGAAAATCAGATAAGCCCCTACCAGTGTAATCCAAAAATGAATATATGCCAGTGTATTATTTAAAAACCGCCCATACATTTTAGGAAACCAATGATATACCCCGGCAAACATTCCAAAGAAACCCGCAACCCCCATTACAATGTGAAAGTGGGCGATTACAAAATAGGTGTCATGTAAATGAATATCAAGTGATGAATTTCCAAGAAAAATACCTGTTAACCCACCTGAAATAAACATACTTACAAAACCAACGGAAAATAACAAGCCGGGCGTAAACCTTATGTTGGCGCGCCAAAGCGTGGTAAGCCAGTTAAATACTTTGATAGCGGAGGGTACCGCAATGAGTAAAGTAAGCAACACAAAGAATGCACCAAGGAAAGGGTTAAGGCCAGTAACAAACATGTGGTGTGCCCAAACCAAAAAGGCAAGTATCGCAATAGCAAACATTGAGCCGACCATTGCCATGTAACCAAAAATGGGCTTACGTGTATTAACAGACATTACTTCAGAAGCAATACCCATTGCAGGTAATACTATGATATAAACTTCCGGATGGCCAAGGAACCAGAATAGATGCTGGAACAGAATAGCGCTACCACCTTCGTTTGGTAATATTTTACCATTAACTACAATATCGCTAAGGAAAAAACTTGTGCCCAGGTTCCTGTCGAATAATAATAAAATAGCTCCTGATAATAATACAGGGAATGATAATACACCTAATACTGCTGTAAAGAATAAAGCCCAGATGGTTAATGGCAACCGCGTCATACTCATTCCCTTTGTACGCATATTAAGAATGGTAGAAATATAATTTAACCCCCCTAATAATGAACTGACAATAAACATAGCCATACTGAATAACCAAAGATCCATACCTATTTTAGAACCACTTGATGCGTCTCCTAAAGCGCTTAACGGAGGATAAACCGTCCAGCCACCACTTGCAGGTCCGGTTTGTACAAACAAGGAAGACAACATGATAATGGAAGCGAAAAAGAAAAACCAATAGCTCAGCATATTCAGCAGCGGCGATGCCATATCCCTTGCACCAATTTGTAATGGAATCAAAAAATTCGCGAATGTCCCGCTAAGGCCCGCGGTTAAAACGAAAAATACCAATATAGTACCATGCATAGTAACAAGGGCGTAATAAAATTCAGGTTGAATTTTTCCACCTTTTGCCCAATGACCCAATAAATCTTCCAGCCATGGAAAAGTAGAATCGGGATACCCTAATTGCAATCGAAACAATACGGAAAAAAAACCGCCTATAATTGCCCAGATGATACCAGTAATTAAAAACTGCCTGGCAATCATTTTATGATCCTGACTAAAAATATATTTACTGACAAATGTTTCATGATGGTGATGCTCATGAGGGGCATCGTGTGCTCCATGAACATCGGCTTCGTGTAATGTGGCTGTACTCATTTTATTAATTTTTTTCAAAAACCATTTTATTTACCTGCGGGCATTATACCTGCAAGCGGCGTTTTTATCTTTGTACTATCTGTTACTGTTGACGGATTTGCGGGCTTTGGCTTTTTATCCGGAAACACAGTCCAGTAATCGGGTTCAAGCGTTGCAAGGTACATCCGGTAAGCTTCTTCACTTTCCACCACAATTACGCCCCTCATGGTGAAATGCCCTTTACCGCACATTTGATCGCAACTGATTTCATATACAAAATTCGGATTTCCTGATCTTTTTTTCATCTCTTCGGTAGTATATAGTGGTGTAAACCATATAGTGGTTGGGATTCCGGGCACTGCATCCATTTTCATTCTAAAATGAGGTAAGCCTACATCATGAATCACATCCTGAGAATTGATAATAAATTTTACCGGCCGGCCCACGGGTATATGTACGGTGGCAGGCACATGCATATCATCATGGCTGGCAGGATCATTAAAATCCACGCCAAGCGTGTTGGCGCCTTTGGTTAATTTGTAATTCTTCTTTCCCAGTATTTTATCAGGCCCGGGATAACGGAATTCCCAGCCAAACTGATGGCCTGTTACTTCAAC
>JAVHOI010000217.1:0-2755 GCA_036169975.1 Ferruginibacter sp.
TGGCGGATGTAATGGGCCTTGTTGTATCCAGCGAATGAACATTATCGTTTAATTCTTTTGCGATGGTTATGCCACTGCTATCCCCCTGCTCCGGTATTTCGTTGCCGATGCTCCAGATGAAAACAGATGGGTGGTTACGGTCCCTCTTTATTAAATCCTCCAAATCCCGCCTGTGCCATTCGTCCCAATACAAATGATAATCGAATGGGTTCTTTTTTTTCTTCCACATATCAAACGCTTCATCCATTACGATAAAACCCATCCTGTCGCAAAGGTCTAAAAGTTCCGGTGCAGGCGGGTTGTGCGAGGTACGGATGCCATTGCAACCCATCGCTTTTAAAATTTCCAACTGCCGTTCGAGCGCCCTTGTATTAATGGCGGTTCCCAGGCACCCCAAATCGTGATGATCACAAACGCCATTTATCTTAACCTGTTTTCCATTTAGCAAAAAGCCCCGGTCAACATCAAATGCAAAACTGCGGATACCCAATGGTGTAGTATAATCATCCGTTACTTTTCCATCAATTATTACGCGGCTTACGGCTTTATACAAATATGGTTTTGTAACTGACCATAATTTTGGAAACGGAACATTCAGTTCCTGCGTAACAACGGTTACAGAATCATTTAAAGAAATACCCGGAGTAATTTTCCTTGCAGCTTCTTTGCCATTTGCATCATAGATGATGGTGACAAGCGAAATATTTTTATTCTGATGGGTGGTGTTACGGATATTGGTATTAATATGAATAGCCGCGGACTTTTCATTAATTACAGGTGTTGTAATAAAGGTACCCCAATGATCAATAAATATTTTATTGGTTGTAACCAGCCATACATTTCGATAAATACCCGAACCTGAATACCAGCGGGAGTTTGGCTGCTTTGAATTATCAACCTTAACGGCGATCACATTTTTTTCAGCGCCATATTTAAGGTAAGGCGTAAGGTTGTACCTGAATGAACTAAAGCCATAAGGCCGCAAACCAAGATAATGCCCATTGATCCAGACTTCACTGTTGAGATAAACCCCATCAAAATCAATACTTACATTTTTATGCTTTGCCGAAGCAGGCATTGCAAATATTTTCCGGTACCAGCCAATGCCCCCGCGCAATGCGCCACCACCCGTACCCGTAGGGCTTGTGGAATCAAAAGGCAATTCAATGCTCCAGTCGTGTGGCAAATTCAAAGTACGCCAGCTATTAACATTTACAGATAACTGACTAAAATCATTTGTGCGGTTTAAAATGAATTTCCAGTTTTTATTAAAATTTTCTGTATTTCTTTCAACTGACTGTGCCGATACATTGTTGAATACCGCAACTACTGCCAGCAAGCTGCAAATCATTTTTTTCATGTGTTTTGAAATTATTTTTTTATAATCAATGTTTATCACAACCATCAGGTAAAGTAGTTATGAGCAAAATAAATGGATGATATTATTTTTAAGAAATTATTTTTCGTTTGAAAATTTAAAAAAACATTTTTTATTCCTGAAGATTTATAGTCATCTTTTTTCCTGAATATTTCAGTACCGCTTTGGGTTTTATACTTTTTAAATCAAATGGCAACGCATTCACTCTTGAAACAACGGTGATATTAAAAGTGCGTTTCAATATCATTCCGTTAAAGCTTCCTTTTCTGTCTTCAATGGTCAGGGTTTTTGTAGCCTCTTTATAATTGAATTGTATAGTGGCATACTTACCGGTTTCATAATTGTAGTTGATGTTCTCATCTTCATACAGGGTGAACCTGGCATCCTTACCTGTGTAAACATATAGTGTGATGGGGTTTGCAGGTTTTTCGCCCGTGTATTCCATTTCCGGCCCGAAGGCGATAATGGAACCTTCCTTTACAAATAGCGGTATCCTTTGCAGTGGCGCATCAGCAATAATGGTTTGCCCGCCTTCCATAAATTTTCCATCATACAAATTGTACCACCCGGTTTTTGCGGGTAAATAAACGGTACGGCTACGCGCTAAAAAATCAGTAACAGGATTTACCAGTATGGCCGGGCCAAACATAAACTGATTGCCTATATTTTTCACGATAGTATCATAACCAAAATCCATCACGAGCGCACGCATCATCGTATAATTGTTATGATAGATTTCGCCAGCCAGCGAATAAATATAAGGCATCAGCCTGTACCGTAGCCTGTCGTAATACAACATGCTTTTGTAGGCATCATGCTCTTCCGGGGCAGTATTATAAATTTCCCTGAACGGGTATTGGCCATGAACCCTGAACAAGGGACAAAAAGCGCCAAACTGGTACCAGCGTGTCATTTGTTCCCGCCACTCTTCCAATACTTTTCCCTGCGCATTTTCATAACGCTTTTCTACCGCGAAGCCTCCTATATCGGTAGTCCAGTAGGGCAGGCCCGACATGGAAAAGTTGATCCCGGCGGGAATCTGGTTTTTAAAATCTTCCCAGCGGGATCCAATGTCGCCGCTCCATATCGCGGAAGCAAAACGCTGTGAGCCTGCGTAAGCGGACCGGGTTAAAATAAATACTCTTTTGGCAGGATTGGTTTCTCTTTGGCCTTCGTAAACACCTCTTGAATTTTGAAGCGGGAAGGCATTAAAATATTTGGCAGATGAACCCAGGGCATTGGGTCCCATTAATTGTTTCCGCTTTTCAACGGGCAGGTTGCTGTGAATGTCAGGTTCCGTGGCATCTAACCACCAGGCATCCACCCCTTTACCGTATAGGTTTCTATTGATAAGGTTCCAGAACCCTTTACGTGCAT
>JAVHOI010000218.1:0-2057 GCA_036169975.1 Ferruginibacter sp.
AATTTATAAAGAGCACTATAATTAATTACAAGTGCTATCAATTCTAAGGTCAGGTTTCCGGTGTAAATATTCTCTAAAATCCAAAAAAAGGTTGCCCGTTTTGAAAAATAACCTGGTTAAAAAAATTATTATATAAGTTTTTTTAAATTATTAACTACCACATCTACCTCATCCTTTGTATTGTGTTTACAAAAACTAAAACGCACCGCAACCTGGTTGGGATTATTATTGATGGCACGGATAACATGGCTTCCATGTTCTACCCCTGATGTGCAGGCGCTGCCGCCACTTGCGCAAATGTTATTGATATCAAGATTGAATAAAAGCATCTCTGATTTTTCTGATTTTGGAAAACTGGCGTTCAATACCGTATATAAGCTGTTACCAAAAACATCACCGTTAAAAGCTACTCCCGGAATATTCTTTTTCAATTCCTGGTACATGTAAAATTTTAAAGTGCCTATAAAAGCGCTGTCTTCTTCAAACCCGGCGGTGGCTATTTCCAGGGCTTTTGCAAGCCCCACTATCCCATAGATATTTTCGGTACCAGCCCTCATGTTCCGTTCCTGGCTACCGCCATGTATAAATGGCTGTATTTGCACATTTTCGTTGATATATAACATGCCCACTCCTTTTGGCCCATGAAATTTATGTGCCGCAGCGGTAATAAAATGTACCGGGGTATTTCTTAAATCAAAAGGGAAATGGCCAACCGTTTGCACCGTATCACTATGAAAAATGGCATTGTACAATTTGCATAAATTACCCACCGCATGTATATCCAGGATATTGCCAATCTCGTTATTGGCATGCATCAGCGTTACCAATGTTTTCTCTTCCGTGGAAGCCAATAATTTTTCAAGGTCTTCCAGGTCAATATGCCCGTCTGGTAAAAGTTTTACATAGCTAACTTTAGCCCGGTCCGCATTAATCAAATACGATACCGTATGGGATACCGCATGATGTTCTATTGAAGAGGTGATAATATGTTTGCATCCCAAATCCCTTACCGCCGATAAGATAGCGGTATTGTCGCTTTCGCTGCCACCACTTGTAAAAAATATTTCCGCCGGATGCGCATTTAAAATTTTAGCTACGCTTTTTCTTGCCTGCTCAACGGCCATCCTTGTTTCCCTGCCATAAGAATAAATGGAAGAGGGGTTGCCAAATTTTTCCGTAAGGAAAGGCATCATCGCTTCAAATACCTGTGGGTCAAGAGAAGTAGTAGCCGCATTGTCGAAGTAAATTCTGTTCATATCCCCAACCCGCTGGTTAGCGGGGTCTTTAATTTTTAAATAATTAAAAGGTTAAGCGTAACCGCAAAAAATTGAATTGATAAAAAGATTTGTAAATTCCATTCTTTTCAAAATTATCCACAAACCAGCGTAAGCATGGCTTTACATCACTTCACTGATATCTTTCATCAACCGCTTAGCGATATTATCGGCGGTTGTTTCAAAAGTACTTTCCGCATAAATGCGGATGATTGGTTCTGTATTGCTGGTGCGTAAATGCACCCAGTCTTTATCGAACTCTATTTTCAAACCATCTTCAATATTGATGGGCTGGTTTTTATACTTGTCCTTTATCTTTTCGAAAACCGTTTTCACATCAACCCCGTTTTCGAGCTTGATTTTATTTTTGCTGATAAAATAACCGGGGAATGAATTGCGTAACTGTTTGGCTGTTTTTTTTGATTTTGCCAGGTGGGTTAAAAACAAAGCTATCCCAATTAGGGCATCCCTTCCATAATGCAAATCAGGAAGTATGATCCCTCCGTTGCCCTCGCCGCCAATCACCGCGTTTACTTCCTTCATTTTATTTACTACGTTCACCTCACCTACCGCACTCGAAAAATATTCGCCTCCATGCTTCATGGTGATATCTTTAAGCGCACGGGTAGATGACATATTTGATACGGTATTTCCCACACGGTTGCCCAGCACGTAATCCGCCACCGCTACCAATGTGTATTCTTCCCCAAACATGGTTCCGTCTTCGCATACAAAACAAAGCCTGTCCACATCCGGGTCTATTGCTATGCCAAGGCTGGCGCC
>JAVHOI010000218.1:2157-12997 GCA_036169975.1 Ferruginibacter sp.
GAAGTTCCTAATTTATCAACCGGGGCGAAAATAAAATCTTCCCTTTCGGCGATATCCAATACTTTTTTTCCCTGCTCATTATTAATGAATTCACCTTTGCCGTTGAGTAATTTTAAAGCGTTCCATTCTTTTGGGTTATGGCTTGCCGTTAGTATGATTCCGCCGCCGGCATTTTCAAACACCACCGCCATTTCTACTGTTGGCGTGGTGCTGTAATCCAGGTCAATCACATCTAATCCCAGGGCGTTTAATGTGCTGATCACCAAATCTTTTACCATCGCCCCGCTTATCCTTCCATCCCTGCCAACGATGATCTTTTTGTTGGCGCCTTCCTGCATTAACAGCGTGCCGTAGGCCGCGGTAAATTTTACAATATCAAGAGGTGTAAGGTTATCACCGGTTTTTCCGCCTATCGTGCCGCGGATACCGGATATGCTTTTTATCAGTGCCATTCCCGTCAGTTAATGTTGAATGGCAAAGATAACAAAATGAATATTGTTTAAAGGGGGATTTTGAGGGATGAAAATTTTATCATAATACAAATAATACCAGGAAGGGAAATTACCATTAGATTGGAATATGGTTTAAAAATGGCGTAATTGAAACAACAAACTGAAGAAATATACTTATTGCAGAATGTATTAGAAGAGGGGCTTCCATGATTTACTAAAGTTCATTAATCACATTATAATATTCCACTAAACGGCAATAAAGAAGCAATGAATATATTAATAAGTTGCAATCCATAAGGTGATAATAATACATAACCTTTGGATATCGGCTAAGATGAGACAATGTTTAAATGATACTTCAGCTATGCTTAAAACCAAAGCCTGCTACAAAAAAATCACTCCATCTTAAACGTTTCTAAAAACTTGGTCGTGAAATTCCCACTCCTGAAATCCTTATTCTTCATCAATTGTATATGAAAAGGGATGGTGGTTTTAATGCCTTCTATTACATATTCACTCAATGCCCGGTGCATGGTATCAATGGCCTCTTCCCTGGATTGCGCCACGGTAATTAATTTACCAATCATGCTATCGTAATAGGGCGGGATTACATAGCCTGCATATACGTGGCTATCTACCCTTACGCCATGCCCGCCAGGTGTATGCAATGTCGTTATCTTTCCTGGGCTTGGCCTGAAATCATTGTACGGGTCTTCCGCATTTATCCGGCATTCGATGGCGTGCATCTGCGGGTAATAATTATTACCACTTACCTTGTGCCCCGCCGCGATTTTAATTTGTTCTTTTATTAGATCGTAATTCACCACTTCTTCCGTTACGCAATGCTCTACCTGGATACGGGTATTCATTTCCATAAAGTAAAAGTTGCGGTTCTTGTCCACCAGGAACTCGATGGTGCCAACACTTTCGTAATTGATGGCGCTGGCTGCTTTTATCGCGGCATCACCCATTAGTTCCCTTAACTCCGGCGTCATAAATGGTGAGGGTGATTCTTCCACCAGCTTCTGATGACGGCGCTGGATGGAGCAATCCCTTTCGCTTAAATGGCAAACATTGCCAAACTGGTCGCCTGCAATTTGTATTTCAATATGGCGTGGTTCTTCCACGAATTTCTCCATATAAATACCATCGTTTTTAAAAGATGCGGCGGCTTCTGTTTTGGCATTTTCATACGCCTTTTCAAGTTCACTTTCCTGCCATACTACCCGCATACCTTTACCACCGCCACCGGCAGTCGCTTTTAATATTACCGGATAGCCAACCACATTGGCTGCTATTTCCTTAGCCTGTTCCACACTTTCCAATAATCCACCGCTACCCGGCACTACCGGCACCCCGGCCTTTATCATCGTTTCTTTGGCTGTTATCTTATCGCCCATGGCATTGATCATGCATGGTGTGGGGCCAATAAATTTAATGCCATGGTCGGTACATATCTGTGCAAACTTCGCATTCTCCGCAAGAAATCCATAACCGGGATGAATGGCATCCGCATTGGTAATTTCCGCAGCAGCCATAATATGCAATACGTTGAGGTAAGAATCCATGCTGCTGGGCTTGCCGATACATACGGCCTCATCAGCAAACTTTACGTGCAAACTATCCTTATCAGCGGTAGAATAAACCGCTACTGTTTTAATACCCATCTCCTTGCAGGTGCGTATAATGCGTAAAGCGATTTCACCGCGGTTGGCAATCAATATTTTTTTGAACATAATGGCAAATTTGAAAATTTGAAAATGACTCAATGGTTCAATGACTCATTGTGAAAAAGCTCATTGTGAAAATGATTCAAATTCAAAAAATAAAGAAACTTAAAAAATAACTAAATGGTGATTTTTTTTTAGAGGTAGATAATATTTTACCCAGGACTTTATTTACTTCTTCCAGCTTAGCCTGGTGTAAAGTACAATCAGGATAATTAGTTGAATATTGACAAAGCCAAAGCCAGTATTGTGATTCCTCGGCCTCTTTCGCGGATATTTTCATTTTATGGATAAAATCTGCTTTACTTTCAGCATTCTGTGCTTCCATAGCATTAGCCCCAATAGAAGTACCAGACCTGAACAATTGCCTTGCTAAAATATATTTCTTTTCACTTTCCAATTTTTCACAATACTCAATGATCATTAATGATAAATCAAAACTTAATTTTAAAATAGGGTTGCTATAAAATAATTCTTTTTTCATTTTCAAATATTAAATTAAAAAGCAGAAGGAGAAATAATAAACTACATCAACACGAAATTTTCACATTGAGCAATTGAGTAATTTTTTAATTAACTGGGATCCACCAAAAACAACGGCTGGTCATATTCTACCGGGCTTGCATCTTCCACCAATACCTTCACTATTTTTCCTTTTACTTCGCTTTCAATTTCGTTGAAGAGCTTCATGGCTTCGATGATACATACTACTTTGCCGGGGGTAACTTCATCGCCCACATTTACGAAAATGGGTTTGCCCGGTCCGGACTGCCGGTAGAATGTGCCGATCATCGGACTTTTTATAGTGATATAATTATCTGCTTTGGGAGTCTCGGCAACTGGTGCCGGGGCAGGAAGTGCAACAGGTGCGATTTGTGGAGCAGGTGGTGGCGTGGCATACACCGGAGCCGATTGCCCTCCGGTAATGATATGTTGAACCGCATCTTTCTTCTGTTTAATGGTTATTTTAACACCTTCTTCTTCAATAGTAATTTCACCAATATTGGTTTTATTAATGAGCTTTACCAGCTCCTGAATTTGTTTGATGTCCATATTGAGATTTTAAATGGTTTTTGTTTAAAGAAACGGGCGGCTAAGGTAGGTAATGATTTATTAATATTCCAACTTTTTAAAAAGAATGAAATTTCGAAAACCGGCTAAATCTTATTGAATAATGGGGAAAATTAAATAAAAAAGGAACAAAATAGAATCAAAACGGGGTAAAATAAAAAAAGCCCACTTTTTGAATGGAGCTTTTTTTATTAAAGTTCATGAAGTTTTTTTGTTTGCGGTTTATAAGAAAAATTGAGTAAGCCCGGGATCATTTTTTTAGGTCAATACCAGGTCGTAAAATAAAAATCAAATTTTATCCAAATCATTTTTCACCAATTAAAACGTACTTATTCCTTTACTCTTTCTACATACTCACCTGTTTTTGTATTTACCCTTATCAGTTCCCCTTCATTCACAAACAAAGGCACATTCACAGTGGCGCCCGTTTCAACGGTTGCTGGTTTTAATGTTTTTGTAGCGGTATCGCCTCTCATTCCGGGTTCGCTGTAGGTTACCAACAATACAATTTTATCCGGCAACTCCACTCCCATTGGCAGTTCAGTTTCGCCATTTATCAATACAGAAACTTCTTGGCCATCCTTTAAAAACCGGGGTGCGTCCACCATTGATTCCGGAACAGTGATTTGCTCAAAATTTTCAACATCCATAAAACTATACCCTGTATCGTCCTTATATAAATATTGATAAGGCTTCTTTTCTACACGAACCGGAAAAATGGTTTCTCCGCTGTTCCAGGTAATCTCGATGGTACGGGTGTTATCAACCCCTTTTAGCTTTGCCCATATTTTCGCCCCGGCACGGGCTGTTTTATTTTGTCCAAATTCAATTACGGTGTATAAACTACCATCCACTTTGATGATTAGCCCTGAACGCATGTCTGCTGTAGTTGCCATGATTATATTTTTGTTTAGTGTTTTTGTTTCATGTTTACAGTTTTCTGTTTGTAGAATACGAAACCTGTATTTCCAATAGCCGGCAACCAAACGGGTTACAAAAATTATTGGGTTGCAAAAGTAGGTATAGTAAATCTAAATAGAAAATCAGAAGTATAAAACAACCCGCATATAGCTTTAACATGCCATGTTCAGGTTAAAAAATTATCTTCGCCAAAATTTATAAATTGAAAAAATTATTATTCTTTTTACTTTTAACGGAAACCACATTTGTGTTGTTCGCCCAAAAAGATACTTCGGACAATTATGTAAAGCGTTTTGAAACTATTCCTGCATTTAAAATAAATATTGTGCCGGACAGCGCTTTATATTCCAATGAAAATTTAAAAAAGAATGCGCCCTTTATGCTTATGTTCTTTAGCCCCGATTGCGAACATTGCCAGAGAGAAACAAAGGAATTGCTTGCTTACAAAGAAGAGTTGAAAGGCATTCAAATATTAATGGTATCCATCGCATCGTACCGGGAGATAAAAGATTTTTATGAAACTTTTCAATTATCCTCCATGCCCAATGCCAGGCTTGGCCAGGATGTAAATTTAAAATTAGGAAGTATTTATAAATTGAGGACCTACCCTTCTGTTTTTGTTTACGATAATAATGGTAACCTTGCCAAAGCTTTTGTAGGAAACATAGGTGTACCAGCCATTTTGGATGCCGTAAAATAAACCCCATAATTTATTGCCGTGAAAATCTTTCCTGTTGATTCATCAGGGTATTATATGATTTTACGCATGAAATACATTCTGCCTTACATTCTTTTCGCATTGAGGCGGCAATGCCCTTAACTTTGCATCGCAAATAAATTTTTTAAAATAATTAAAAATTTTTATCATGAAAATTACTGTAGTAGGTGCCGGTGCCGTAGGCGCTACCTGTGCCGACAATATTGCCCGAAAAGAATTGTGTGACGAATTAGTATTATTGGATATTAAAGAAGGTATAGCCGAAGGCAAGGCTATGGATATGATGCAGACTGCCGCACTTTTAGGTTTTGATACCAGGATAACCGGCAGCACGAATGACTATGCAAAAACCGCGGGCACCAATGTAGCCGTCATTACATCCGGCATTCCACGGAAGCCGGGCATGACGAGGGAAGACCTGATCGGCATCAATGCCGGGATAGTAAAAGGCGTAACACAAAATATTTTAAAATATTCACCGGATGCCATCATCATTATCATCAGCAACCCGATGGACACTATGACCTATCTTGCTTTGCAATCAAGCGGTTTGCCCAAGAACAGGATAATAGGAATGGGGGGCATTTTAGACAGCAACCGTTTTAAATATTATTTATCTGCCGCTATTGGCTGCACCCCTAATGATTTACAGGGCGTGGTAGTTGGTGGGCATGGCGATACCACCATGATCCCCCTGACAAGGCTGGCAACTTACCAGGGCACACCGGTAAGCAATTACCTGGATGCGGAAACTTTGAAAAAAGTAGCTGCGGATACCATGGTTGGTGGTGCTACTTTAACCGGGCTGTTAGGCACTTCCGCCTGGTATGCGCCTGGCGCATCCTGTGGCGCATTGGTAGAAAGTATCGTAAGGGATGAGAAAAAATTATTTACCTGCTGCGTAAGCCTTGATGGGGAGTACGGACAAAAAGATATTTGCATCGGTGTACCTGTAATCATTGGAAGAAATGGCTGGGAAAAAATCATTGATTTCAAATTAAATGAAGAAGAACAGGCTGCCTTTAACAAGAGTGCGGTTGCGGTAAGAAATATGAACAGCGTATTGGGTACATTAAATGTTTAATTTTTTTTAACCGGCATTTGAGCAATGATTGAACTGTAGTGGCGACGCTCCATTCAACATAAGTTTTTCAATTTGTCTTTTCTCACAATATCAATTACAGGGTGCCTGCGGCGCCCTGTTTTATTCCCGGTATATTTTTTTATTTAAATAAATTAAAATAGCACAAAACAAGCGCTTCAACTCACTCCATTCACCACCATTTCTTTATTTATTTTAAGTACTAAACCCTGTAATACTTTGCCCGGGCCTACCTCGGTAAAATGTGTAGCGCCGTGGTCAATCATGGACTGCACACTTTGCGTCCACTTTACGGCGCCGGTCAACTGGTCAATTAAATTCTTTTTTATTTCCGATGTATCCGTAACGGCCCTGGCGATTACATTTTGATAAACAGGGCAAGAGGGTTGATAAAAAGTTGTTAGTTCAATAGCGGCTGCCAGTTCTTCTTTTGCGGGCAACATCAGGGGTGAGTGAAACGCCCCGCCCACCGGCAATACCAGCGCCCTTTTAGCGCCTGCCGCCTTCATACGTTCGCAGGCGATTTCTATGCCTTTTAATGAACCGCTGATCACGATTTGGCCAGGGCAATTATAATTCGCAGGCACTACCACTTCACCGGTTTCGGCCTGTACAACAGCACATACTTCCTCTACCTTGTCGTCCGCCAAAGCCAATACCGCGGCCATGGTGGAAGGACTTTTTTCGCAGGCTTTCTGCATGGCATTAGCCCTGATAAACACCAGTTTCAATGCATCTTCAAAACTCAACACACGATTGGCCACCAATGCAGAAAACTCACCCAATGAATGGCCTGCCACCATATCGGGTTTTGCATCCTGCAATGTTTTAAACGCGGCAACAGAATGCAGGAATATAGCGGGCTGCGTTACATTGGTCTGTTTTAAATCCTCGTCGCTCCCGGTGAACATGATATCAGAAATACGAAACCCCAAAATGTCATTGGCCTGCTCAAATAAATTCTTAACGAATGGATTTGATTCAAATAAATTTTTCGCCATCCCACTAAACTGTGAACCCTGCCCGGGGAATATAAATGCATTCGCCATAAATAAAAATTTGATTCAAAAATAATTTTTAAAATTGAACAATAAAATTTATTATGAAGTTGCCGGATCAACTATTTAAACCGAAACGATATATTTACCAGGATTATCTGCTTTGGAAAGGGAACCGGGAGCTGGATATCCATATTCAATGGCGCCATCGCCAATAAGGAACCATCAATGGTTTTCAGGTAAATTTATTCAACATGCCAATAATGAATTTGACAAAACTTCATTAAAATGAAATTGCCATACCTAAAGTGAATTAGATTGGATAATTGATGACCATTCAGTGGTAAGGCCCGATTGCATGATTGTATGCCGTAATTTTACGGAGGACTTTTTAACTTTTCCCCCAACACTAATCGTAGAAATTACATTAAGGAAAACTAAATTGAGGGATAGAAATATAAAGTACAATTTATACGAAATGCAGGGCGTTAAATATTATCTTATCTCCGATACGGAAAATAAATCAGTTGAAGTTATTGAATTATTGAATAGAAAATATATTCCAAAAAATGATACTAAATTTCAATTAACCCCTGAATGCGCTAAAGATTTTGAAGTTTTCAACCTTTGGCAATCAATGTAATTTCGCGCTGATCAGTTTTACGAATTCACCCCTTGTTTCATTCTTTTCAAATTCGCCCCAAAAGGCGGAAGTGGTGGTTACGGAATTTTGTTTTTGCACTCCCCTCATCATCATACATAAATGCGATGCTTCTATAACAACAGCTACACCTAAGGGATTCAGCGTTTCCTTTATTGAATTTAATATTTGATGTGTCAGTCTTTCCTGCACCTGCAGGCGCCTGCTGTACACATCCACCACTTTGGCAATCTTGCTCAACCCCGTGATCCAGCCATTAGGTATATACGCCACATGGGCCTTGCCATAAAAGGGCAGTATGTGGTGCTCACACATACTATAAAGCTCTATATCCTTAACGATTATCATCTCGCTCACTTCTTCATGAAATTTCGCCGAGTTCAAAATCGCATTGGCATCCTGCTGATAGCCCTGCGTTAAAAACTGCATTGACTTCGCAACTCTTTCCGGCGTTTTCTGAAGGCCTTCTCTGGTAGGGTCTTCGCCTAATAAACCTAATGTTTCCCTGAAATTTTTTAACAACGCTTCAGTTACATCCTTGTCGTATTGATCAATTTTTTCGTAAGCCATTATTTTTATTTCTGTTTAGTTAGCAGGATATTCCACAAAATTCCTGTCAGTTTCATACAGCCTGATTTGCACATCGAATTTTGTATCAATTTTTTCTCTTAAAATATTATAGATTACTACCGCTATATTTTCAGCGCTTGGGTTCAGGTTTTTAAACTCAGCCGTATCTTCATTCAGGTTCTTATGATCAAAACGTTCAAGGACATTATCATGAATCAGCCCGCTTAACAATTTCATGTCATACACATAACCGGTAGCCTCATCGGGCACACCGGTAACTTTTACTTCCAGGTCATAATTGTGCCCATGATAATGAGGATTATTACATTTTCCAAATACGGTTATATTGGTAGCCTCGTCCCAGGCGGGATTGTTCAACCGGTGGGCTGCATTGAAATGTTCCCTGCGGAATACCGCTACTTTATTTTTCATAACGTTTAAACATTTGAAATCAGAAATAGTTAAAACAATAGCCTCGACATTTAATTAAAGACTATGGCAATCTATTTGATTTTTCTTACTTAAAATAACACCAAAATGCCCTGAACATTTTTTGCTGAAAGTTATAACGGAAGTTTGCTGTTCAAACACCTCAACCCCAGTATCCAACAACGTTTAAAATTACTGTTTGTTTACCTTCACATCAGAAAAAATAGGGATTTACAAATAATTAATTACCGTAGTATTCTACAAAAATACGGGGGGTTTCATACAATTTAAGACAATGCAATTGCACACCCTGGGGCAAATGCGGCACTAATTGTTTCCACATACCCATCACAAGGTTTTCTATGGAACATAACTTACCTTCCATAAAATCAACATCCAGGTTCAGGTTTTTATGATCCAGTTTTTCGATCACCTGATCATTTACTATGATGCTTAATTTCTTTACATCATATACAAACCCCGTATCCACATCCGGGTCACCTTTTATGGTAACATGAAGTTCAAAATTATGGCCATGCCAGTTTTCATTCGCACATTTTCCAAACACTTCCTCATTCTTCTCCTTAGTCCACTTTGGATTAAAAAGGCGGTGGGCTGCATTAAAATGTTCTATACGTGTAATGTAAACCATTGGCTATGCTGAAAATTTTGGCAAAGGTAACCGCAAAATACCAAAATATGGAGCGTAAATACGAAATTTGCCGGATGCGAATTTTATTGATAGCCGCTACCAAATCCGAAATTGGATCTTTTGCAACCAGCAATAAAAGGGTTGAAGTATTCATTACAGGAGTAGGTGTTCCGGCAACCCTGTATCATTTACAAAAAAAATTACAACAAAATAAAACCGGCCTTGTAATACAGGCAGGTATTGCAGGGAGCTTTAATTACAATATGGCTTTGGGCGAAGTGGTATTGGTGAAGCAGGATACCTTTGCCGATATTGGAATGGAAGAAAAAAATAACTTCATCAGTATTTTCAATTCCGGATTCGCTGATAAAGACGCCTTCCCTTTCAGCGATGGATGGCTGATCAATGATAGCGACATTTTCAACCATTCATTATTACCTGCCGTAAAAGCGATAACCGTAAACAAGGTAAGCGACAGACTTTTACAAAAACAACAAATGATAAAAAGCTTTGACCCGGATATAGAAAGCATGGAAGGCGCGGCATTGCATTATGTTTGCATGCAGGAACATGTTCCCTTTATCCAGATAAGAAGTATATCAAATTATATTGGTGAAAGAGATAAAAGCAAATGGAACATGAAAGATGCCATAACGAATTTGAATAGGGAACAACATAAGTTGATTGAATTAGTATTAAGCTAAACGTGAATGGGCAATAGGCAATTGGCAATGAACAAAAGGCAAAAGGTTTCAACCATCAACCAATTAAGATATTAATATGAAACTAACCCTTGGCTTCTCCCCCTGTCCCAACGACACATTTATTTTTGATGCATTGGTAAATAAAAAAATTGATACGGAAGGAATAGGTTTTGAAGTAATGCTCGAAGATGTACAAACATTGAACCAGTGGGCCATAGAAGCTAAACTGGATATTACAAAACTTAGTTATGGTGTGCTTCCCCTGGTATTGGATAAGTATATTGTACTGAACAGTGGGAGCGCTTTGGGAAAAGGTGTTGGTCCGTTGTTAATAACCAATGAAACAGTGGAAGTGAAGAATGTGGAAGATTGCAACATAGCGATACCCGGCGAAAACACTACCGCACACCTGCTTTTTTCAATGGCTTATCCCAGGGCTAAAAATAAAATATTTCTCCGCTATGATGAAATTGAAAATTTTGTATTAGCTAACAAAGGCCTGGGTGTAATCATTCATGAAAACCGTTTTACCTACGAAGGCAAAGGACTAAAAAAAATCATTGATCTTGGTGATTACTGGGAGCGGGAAACCGGAAATGCGGTTCCATTAGGCGGTATTGTCATCAAAAAACAAACTGATGTTTTAATTCAGCGAAAGATAGACCGGCTTATTAAAAAAAGCATTGAATACGCTTTTTCAAATTACCCGGCATTGAATGATTATATACGCAGCCATGCGCAGGAAATGAGCGAAGGTGTTATGCGGCAACACATTAATTTATACGTAAATGAATACTCCCTGGAATTGGGTGAAACGGGTAAAAATGCTATTCAC
>JAVHOI010000219.1:0-2735 GCA_036169975.1 Ferruginibacter sp.
CAAAGATATGAAGCTAATTTAATTTCATCCGCAATTATATATGTCGTTTATTATAGAATTCTCTAATTCTGTTCATTCTATTATTCTCTAATTCTGCTCATTCTCTAATCCTCTAATTCTGATTTTGTTTTACAGTGGCAGTCCTCTATATTTTTTTGTTAACGGGCATCAGTTTTCATGGCAACGACATTGGCGACGCTCCGTTCGACATTTGTTTTTCATGGCAGCTTAAACCTTAGGATATGGTCTCTGCACTGATGCAACCCACTTGTTATTATTTTGCAACAATAACAATACTGCCAGGTTTCAATCCTCTGGAGCTTGCTTTCAACACAATAGTACCGGCCTTGTTATTCGATTGCACAATGGCCAGGCACAAGCCGTTAAAAGCATTCCTGCGACTGGCTTTAAATGATTCGAGGCTGGTTTGTAACCCATTGTCAACGCCGGCAATAAAGCCATTGCCGGTAATTCCGAAATCAACCAGGATTCCTGCATCCGGCACAACGTTATCCTTGTCATCAATTATCTGCACAGTTACAAACGACAGGTCATTTCCATTTGCATGAATCGCCTGCCGGTCTGCCACCAGCCTTATTTTAGCGGGCTTTCCCGTAGTGTTGATAGCACGGGCAAGCACCTTCTTTCCATTTTTACGGGAGATGGCTTTCAGCGTGCCGGGTTCATAAATTACCCGCCACATTACATGCAGGCCTTCATTTATTTTTTTCTTTATACCCAATGATCTTCCATTTAAAAAGAGTTCCACTTCATCGGCATTGTTATAGTATGCCCATACATCAACTATTTTCCCAGGCTGCCAATTCCAATGTGGAAAAAGATGCAGTACCGGTTTGCTGATCCACTCGCTTTGATACATGTAATAAATATCTTTTGGAAACCCAGCCAAATCTAAAATGCCGAAATAAGAACTGCGGGCAGGCCATGGATATGGAGTTGGTTCACCCAGGTAATCAAAGCCCGTCCATACAAATAAGCCGGAAAGGAAATCATATTTTTTTATGATCTTCCAGGTTGCTTCGTGGGTGCTGCCCCAATATGCTTTTGCGTTATCGTAAGCCGATACGGTATAATCAACATTTCCATTTTTGAATTCCTTTTGTCCTTTTTCGGGCCATATCCTTACACTATCGGAAGACATATCGTAGTGCCCGCGGGTTGCAATGGCAGATGTTGTCTCCGAAGCGATGAATTTTTGCCCGGGATATTTTTTTAAAAACTCCGGGTACAGTGTCTCATTATAGTTCCAACCTACCACATCTAGTGCCCTTGCCTGGTAAATATAATTTTTTAGGGTATCTATTTCCGTTAGTGCCGATGTAACCGGTCTTGTGTTATCTAAATTTTTGACGATCGAAACAAGTTCCTTTGTAATGGCAATGCCGGTACTGTCAAACTGCTCCCTGATCTCATTGCCGATGCTCCACATTAAAACGGAAGGATGGTTTCTGTCCCGCTTCACCATATCTTCGAGGTCGGTTTTATGCCATGCTTCAAAGTCTGAATAATAATCGAATTTATTTTTCTTTTTCTTCCACATATCAAAAGCTTCCTCCATTACCAAAAATCCCATTTGATCGCACAGATCAAGCAATTCAGGGGCAGGCGGGTTATGTGATGTGCGGATGGCATTGCAACCCATATCTTTCAAAATAATCAATTGCCTTTTTGCGGCGGCAATATTGAAGGCTGAACCCAATGCACCCAGGTCGTGGTGCATGCAAACACCTTTTATTTTTAAAGACCTATTATTGAGGAAAAATCCCTTTTCCCTGTCAAAATAAAAAGATCGTATGCCAAAAACAGTACTGTATTCATCTGTTATTTTTCCTTTGCTGATAACCGTTGTGACGGCTTTGTATAAATAAGGCCTGTCAACTGACCATAGCTTCGGAGCAGGAATATTAATTGTTTTGTACTGCCGCAACCAACTGTCATAAATCAATAGCGTATCATTTGTTTGCCTGTTGTCCTTATGAATTAATTTTCCGGATGCATCATATATGTCCGTATAAATAAAACAAGGATCCCTTTCCTTCAATGAACTGTTAAGAACTGTACGAAGCTGAATCACCGCCTGTTTTTCATTGATGGCTTCGGTTGTAATAAAGGTACCCCATTGCGCTACCGCGATTGGATTTGTCGCCACCAATCTTACATTGCGATAAATGCCCGAACCGCTGTACCATCTTGAATTTGGCTGCTGCGAATTATCTACCTTAACAGCGACAATATTTTTCTCAGTGCCAAATTTTAAATAGGGTGTTAAATCATACCTGAAAGAAATATAGCCGTTAGCCCGCTTGCCCAAATAATGCCCGTTGATCCAAACTTCACTGTTGCAATACACACCGTCAAACTCAATAAATATATTTTTATTTTTTGAAGATGAAGGAAGGGTAAAATCTTTTCGGTACCAGCCAACTCCCCCGGGTAATGCACCACCTTGTGTGGTAGCCGGAGCCTTTTCATCAAATGGTAATTCAATGCTCCAATCGTGTGGAAGGTTTAAAATTCTCCAGCGGGTATCATTAAAATTTGTTTGACTTGCAGTACTGTCATTTCCCAAATAAAATTTCCAGCCTTTATTAAAATTGGTAACAGCCCGGGCCTGTGCATATAAAATATTCACCAAAAAAATACCGGCTGCAAGAATATAAATCCTTTTCATTTATACCACAATTGATGATCCGATTTTTTAATATACTTTTCAT
>JAVHOI010000220.1:0-12919 GCA_036169975.1 Ferruginibacter sp.
TTGATGAAACAAAACGTGTTGGAATCATTCATGTTTGCCATTGCCATTGCCGTTGGGCTTACACCCGAGTTGCTTCCCATGATTATGTCACTTACCATGTCGAAGGGTTCTTTGCAAATGGCGAAAAAAGGTGTTATCGTAAAACATTTATCAGCCATTCCAAATTTCGGCAGCATGGAAGTTTTATGTACCGATAAAACCGGAACATTAACGGAAGATAAAATAAAGCTGATAAAATGCGTGGATATAACCGGCACTGATTCCGATACTATTTTTCAATTGGCCTATCTCAACAGTTTTTATCAAACCGGTATTAAAAACCCGCTGGATGATGCGATCCTTGCGCATAAAAAACCGGGTATTACATCGTACCAAAAAACCGATGAAATCCCATTTGATTTTTACCGCAAGCGGATGAGTGTAGTGGTACGAAAACAGGATCAGACAACACTTATATGCAAAGGGGCGCCTGAAGAAATGCTGAAAGTATGCACGCAGGATAACGATTTTATAGCAGCGGCTTTAAAACAATATGAACTTCTGAGCGCTGATGGCTTTCGTGTGGTGGCCATTGCCACCAAAAAAATAACTGATCAGAAAAAGTTTTCAAAGCAGGATGAAACGCGGCTTTCCTTTGAAGGTTTCGTGGCATTTCTTGATCCGCCCAAAGAAGATGCGGATGACGTAATCCGGGCATTGTCTTCAATTGGTGTGGAAGTAAAAATAATAACCGGCGATAATCACCTGGTAACACAAAAAATTTGCAGCGAAATCGGCCTGCACATTAAAGGCGTAATGCAGGGCTATGAAATGGATACCGTTACGGATGATGCGCTGAGAAAAAGAGTGCTCAACACCACCATATTCACCCGCTTTTCACCCGATCAAAAAAACCGTATCATTGAAGCGCTAAAAGCCAACCACCGGGCTGTAGGTTATATGGGGGATGGCATTAATGATGCCCCTTCATTGAGAGCCGCTGATATTGGTATTTCAGTAAACAGCGCCACCGATGTTGCAAAGGATTCTGCCGATATTATTCTTACGGAAAAAGATTTACTGGTACTTAAAGAAGGGATATTGGAAGGAAGAAAAACTTTTGGCAATACCATGAAATATGTCCTGATGGGCTTAAGTTCAAATTTTGGCAATATGTTTTCGGTAGCCGCCGCTACATTGTTTTTGCCCTTTTTGCCCATGCTGCCGGTACAGATACTGATGAATAATTTTTTGTATGACACTTCGCAGGTGGCCATACCATCCGATAATGTTGATAATACTTATATCAAACGACCGCAACGCTGGAACTTTAAAATGATCTACCGCTACATGTTCATTTTTGGAATTACAAGTTCGGTCTTTGACCTGTTTACTTTCTGGCTTTTATATAAATATTTCGCGGTTAATGAAGCACAGTTCCAAACCGGATGGTTCATGGAATCACTGGCCACGCAGATACTTGTGGTGTTCATAATCCGCACGCAACACACCCCCTTCTTTAAAAGCAAACCTTCGGGAAAACTTATTTTTAGTACGCTGCTATGCCTGTTTATTGGCTGGCTGTTGCCTTACCTGCCTTTCGCTGAAAAGATCGGCTTTGAATCATTGCCATTGCGCATCATTATTTACATTGTTGGCCTGGTAATCGTTTACCTTTTCTGTGCGGAATTGGTAAAGCGGTTTATTTATAATTATCTGAAGAAACAATAGTTGGAATTGTTATAGCAAACCTTCTATAAAATACCGCACCTGACAAAATACAGGGCGCATTTCAATAGCTGTCGGATTGAAATGTATCCACCATATTTATATGAATTTGGACTTCAAAAAACAGAGTCTTCGGTCAATCTTACCGCAATTAAATCCGCAACATTTTCATATATCCATCCATTAAATGAAGATATTTGTTTGCTTCTTTTAACGCCGGTATTCTTTGTGCATCATCAATGGCGCTCCGTGCCCTGAGACTATTGACTTTTGCACGGATATTGGAACGATAACTTTTATAATATACAAAGAGCTTACGATCCTCCTCCGTTTTCATGGAAGGAAAAAGGTTATTGTAACAGTTGAGAAATAATTCGCTCAAATCCTCCCTGCCAAAAGCATCAAGGTCCATACATAGAAAAGCAATCTCGTTCAATACATCTATCTGACGGTAATCATCGTTAAATTCTATACAATCAAAAGGCTGAGGGTATGGCAATAAAAAAATATTCCTCGAATGTAAATCGCCATGACAATCCCTGAAAAAACCCGCTTTGAGCCTGGCCCCTAAAAGCGCTTTATTCTTTTGCACAAATGCACCAGAGGCTGCAACAGCGCTGCTGATTATGTTCCCGCAATTATTATTAAGGTGTTCACCCAAAAAATCGCTTTCATCTCTCAAATCATTGAATTTTTTTTGTACATCCATAATATCTTTTTGGAAAATGACGTCCGTCTTTTTATGGAATATCGCAATCCGTTCCGCTAACTTACGAATATGCGAACCGGTTACTTTATTGTTCATCAAAAGCACATCCATTTGCTTTTGGCTATCCATTCTTTTCATCCTCACCGCGTAATCAATTACCTCCCCCATATTGCCACCAATGAAATAGCGGCCCGATATTGTTCTTACCGGTTGCACATCAAGGTATATCCCTTCTGTTAGCCGCTTATTTAGTTCTATCTCCCGGTAGCAAAAATATTTTCGCCTTTCCATGCTGGAAAAATCTAAAAAGGAATAGTGTAAGGGCTTCTTAATTTTATATACCAACTGATCGCATAAGAATACCCAGGATATATGTGTTTCTATCATATCCGGCAGGCCCTGGTATTCCCCGAATTGCCCTTTTAGCAGCAGGTCATTTATCTGTTCTTTTGTCATCTTTCAAATGCAGGTAATCCGCGGTTTTTTGTAACATCTCCGTAATGTTATCATTAGTTGACCGCAATATTAAATGAGGCTCCCGCATCGGCTCCCATTGTTCTTTTATCAGTTTATAAATTTCAAAATCGGCATCACTAACCAGCCGCGGTGTTTTTAATCTTTTCCTGATTAGGGATTCTCCGGCTGTAACTTCAATAAACCTGATCCCACCTTTCTTAACGGCTGCATCCATGAATTTTTTCCTGATATCATTTTTGTAAAATGTGGCATCCAATACAAGGCTCTTTTTCTGTTTCAGGCATTCCTTCATTTTTACCAGCATCTCCTCATACACCAATAATTTTTCATTTAGGGAATACGTTCTTTTTTTAAACAATTGCTTTCGCAAAAGGTCGCTGTTTATGTATTCCGCATTGATCAGGTTGGCCAGCCTTAAAGCGAAATAACTCTTACCTGAACCTGGTAATCCAAAAACAATCACCACCATAAATAATTATTTTTTTTCAAAGTATGAACCGATAAATACAATCGCTATCCTCTTTCCTGCAATTGTTTTTTATTTTTTTTATTAAATCAGGTAATGCTACTGATGAAGCGCAATTACCGGAACATGGCTATGCAAAACCAATTGCCTTGTATGGCTTTTGTGAATCAGGTTATCAAGCAAGCCATGCCGCTTTGGCAATACCACCAGTAAATCAATTTGATTCTTTTCGGCAAAATCCAAAATACCTTCATCCGTGTTTTTGTTGGTGATGAAATGATATTGGGGTATCATTGGCGCCAGCATTTCCTGTAGCAGGCCCGATTCAAAAACAACCTCCGCATCAAATACTTCCTGCTTACCGGTATTGAGTACATGCAGTTCCGCATTAAAGTCATTCACCAGCATTTTAATTTCATGTATGGGTGTAGTGTCAACCACTTTATCAAAGTCGCAGGCCAGCCCTATTTTTTTTACTGATGAAAAGATAGCTTCCGGTGGCACCGTAATTAATGGCCACATTAAATGTTTCATGGCATAAACGGTGTGGCCACCAAATAAAATGCGTTCCGCCGCTGTTGTACCCTGGCTGCCCATTACTACGGTATATGGCTTTATGCGTTCGCAAACTTTTTTTAATTCCGGAAAGAAAACCCCCATCCTGACTTCAGTTCCGATGTTTAATGATTCTCCTTTTTTTAGGATCAACGCCTTCTTAATATCAAGCATTTCCTTTTCAGCATCCTGCCTCATATCCTCATCAGTTACTGATGCCGGAACTTCAAGGTAAATAACCGGCATTTGATATACATGCAGCAACAGCATATCCGCATTAATGGCCATAGCCATGTCGGCCGCGTAATTAGCCGCATTGAAAGCAGCAGGGGAAAAGTCGGTTGCGATTAATATTGTTTTCATAAAAAACTTTTTTTTGATTTAATAATATTGTATCAATGCGATATGCTGATAGTCCTTCAGTACGCCTTCATCCACAAATTCCACATCACCGCCATTTTCCAGCACCTTTTCAATTACATCATCAACGGCATCCTTGATATAAGAAAATCTGTTGTAGGGCTCAGCCACTTTGTATATCACCTCCTCACTGCTTCCCCGCTGTGCGGCATACATGTAATTTTTTTCCACCACCAGCAGGCGGCCTTTAAGCCTCATCGCTTCACGCCATACATCCCGCATACCAACCGCCAGTTTTTTCTTACCGGCAGCCTCTTCAAATTGATTCAGCAAATCTTTTTGCTTTACCTTTTTCCAATCCATTATGTAAGGCTTCAGTATTTCTATAAGTTGGTCAGCGCCTGCTTCTTCATAATTGCCCGGCACATAATCAATAATGGCTCCTGTATGCCTGGAGAGGCTTTTAAAACGACCCATTATTTTTTCGGTTCCTAAAACAAAAAGAGGTAATTGATACGCATTTAGAATTATGTCTAATGAATTATCAATGTGGTGCAAAAATTTATCCACCACTATTTCTTTCCTATCCTGCATATCCGAAAAATTCGCTACTCTTTCAGGCGCATCATTTACATAAGCCGCAACCGATTCGGGTGTATTGGATACAATCCTTACCAATGTGGCTGAATTACCAAGATACATCCGGCTTTCCTTACCACTCAACAGCAGCACGAGGTATTTGTGCAATTGTTTTTTACTGTAAACCAGGTCGCGTATTTCAAACGACTCATCCACGATAATTTTTTCTTTCACCGCAATATCAAGATACAACACTTTTTCAAATACAGGCGATACATAAATAGCGATACTTTTTTTATGCGTATTAAAATTGAGATGGCTAAAAATATCCCTAAGCCTGTGCAGTACCAGCCTGCCCATCTCGTCAGGATAATTTTCCTGTAATTCCCTTTCTACCTTATCGCCTGCAACTTTCAATGAATGAATTATCTCCGTTTTCAAACTCATTTTTGGTTCAAAGGGCATAATGATTGATATGGCAGGCCGGTATTGCACGGCTTCTATTAATTCCCGTAATTCCGGTGTCAAAACTTTGATCATGGCAACCTGTTTAATCAGCAAAACTACTTTTAACCAGTTATGAAAACACTGACAGCCATCACCAAAAACTTTGATTATCCTCATTAAAAGATCAGGAGATTTGAGAAGGTATTTGCTTTGAGCTAATCGCTGCCGAAAAATTTCAATCAGGCTTTTTAAAAGTAAAATAAATATTAACGGCGAAATGCAATCTGATCCGAAGGCTTTCGGTTGGTAACCGGAATAGTAAAACTTTTGCAGGCACGCACTCACCTATTACCAGGACGGACAGCCGATAAAAAATTAAGGCAATTTTTTTAAATGATGAAGGTGACTATATTGGCAAACAATGAGCCGGTACGATCCGGTCCATTGAAAACAAAACCATCCTGAGTTTACAGAGAAAATTATTTATGCGCAATAAAAACAGGTAACCGGTGACTTGCAATTATATCTTTAATGAAACTATTTTTAAAAAGCTGAGACAAACCGGAACGGCCATAAGAACCACACACCAGCAATGCGGATTTCTTTTCCAGGATCCATGTGCTGAAGTGTTTTTTGGGATTTACATCCAGCTTAAAAAGAGTAAGATCACTGAAGTGCCGAGCTACCAGCTCTTCCATTTGTATTTTATCAGGAAAATCTTCTTCAGCATCATTGGCATATACAAGCATTGTTTTCCGGCCGGTTAACTGCGGAAACAGGTAAGCGAATTGTTTAATGGCATATACGGCACCTTTACTGCCATCATAAGCCAGGATAATACTTTCAGGAAAATCAAATTTTTCGGGCACCAGCAAAACAGGGCAGGCAACATCATGCAGGGCATCCTGTAAATAATTATTAATTGAATGGGTTCCCGCTTTTTCAAAAAAAACCTCACTGCCCAGAATAAGCAGATCGGCATAGCAGCTTTCTTTTTGTAATTCGGGCAATGCGAAATCATAAATATCTTTATGCACCCGGTAATCAATCCCATTACCCCGGCAAAGTTTTTCAAAATGTGCGATATTTTTCTGTACCAGTTCGGATTCGCCACTTTCGGTCATTGGGATAAAAGAACCACCAGCGGCATTTGCAAAACTCCATAAATTAGCCACCTCAGCCTGAGGTAAAAAAACACCGGTAAGTAATATAGGTTGTAGTTCATTCAGCTTGCGTGCAAATTCAAAAGCGCCTTCGGAGAAATTAGTTCCGTCAAATGCAAGGATAATCTTTTTCATAAAAAAATATTTATTATTTTAATTGAAGGACTTATTTAAATGTGAAATTATTTATACACAGATAGCTGGCAAATGACGGTGGATAGTAAGGCTGGTGATTGTAATCAGTGGGTTTAAATAAAATACTAAATGCGCCGAAGTGGTTAAAAATAAACAACCACCCTCTAAGAAGGTGGATTGAAAACAGTGCCCAAAGGGCTTTTTAAATACTGCTTTGCACATAAAAATGCAAAAGACAATTTTAAAGGCAAAGCCAAAAGGACATTACCACCTGCAATGCAGGTGAGTTTTTTAGATGAACTAAATATTATCAGGCGCATCCACTCCTGGCGTTATCAGGTGAGGCTTAATCATAAATATTAGATGGCTAAAAAATAAACCATCGCTTCAATTACCAAAACAATGAAGATTCAATTTTTCTATTTTAAGTATCTTTATTCAATACCCGAATCATTGCTTACTTTTAAAAATAAATTATTATTAAATGAAACTACTTATCTCATTATTAATTAGTATCAGCTTTTTTATTGCCTGCAATAACACCAATACAATAACAAAAAAAGCTGATGTACTTGCTGTTAATTTGGATACAACCGTAAAGCCCGGTGAGGATATTTTCATGTATGCCAATGGCGGATGGATAAAGGCGAACCTTATTCCTGCCGAAGAAAGCCAGTGGGGCATCAGCAACCTTGTAGTTGAAGAAAATACAAGGCGATTGAAGGAGATCAGTGAAAGAGCGGCAACAGAAAATGCCGCTAAAGGATCCGCCTCTCAAAAGATAGGCGACTTCTGGCTTACTGCGATGGATACCATTAAGATTGAAAAAGAAGGGATAAAACCACTTCAACCCTATTTAGATAAGATTTCGGCGGTTAAGGATACAAAATCAATACTGGCCGTATTTGCGGAGCTTGATCAAATAGGTGTAAAAGGTCCTGTAAATTTTGGAGTGGGGCAGGATGCTAAGAACAGTGAATTGAATTCGCTTCAAATGTGGCAAACAGGTATTGGATTGCCCGAAAGGGAATATTATTTTAAAAGCGACTCTTCCACCATGAATATCCGTACGGCATATTTGAAAAATATTATCAATACATTAGTAATGATTGGTGATGATAGCGCTAAAGCTAAAAAAGCAGCCGACAATATATTAACGGTTGAAACAAGGTTGGCCAAAATTCACCGCAGGCTGGAAGACCTGAGAGACCCATACGCCAATTATAATAAAATTGCTATTGGCAATCTTTCAAAACTTGCTCCTTTAGTTGACTGGATCAGTTACATGCAGGCAAATGGTATTGGCAAAACGGATTCTGTTATAGTAGGCCAGCCGGAATATTATAAGGAATTGAATAATGTATTGCAAAGCGCCACCATCAATACCTGGATAAGTATGATGCGCTACCGTTTGGTAAAAAGATTCGCGGAAGTATTGCCGGATAAATTTGGGGAAAACGCTTTTGCGTTTAGTAAATTATTTACCGGAGCAAAAGAACGAAAGCCCCGCTGGAAAAGGGTTATAATAGCAGAGGAGAATGCGATGGGTGAATTGCTTGGTCAATTGTATGTAAAGGAATTTTTTAACGAAGCCGCAAAGCAGCGTTATGAAGATATGGCGGATGCAGTGAAAGACGCTTACGGCGAAAGAATAAAAAAACTTTCATGGATGAGTGACAGCACCAAACAGAAGGCATTAATAAAATTAGCTTCCGTAAAAAAGAAGGTGGGCTATCCTGATAAATGGAAGGATTTTTCGGCAATGGAAATTGGCAAAGAAGGTTATTTTCAAAATACAGTGAATGCAACAAAATGGTGGCATCATTATGAAATGAATAAGCTGGATAAACCTGTTGACAGAAATGATTGGGATATGACCCCACAAACCTACAACGCCTATTATAATCCCGGCAATAACGAAATCGTTTTACCGGCAGGAATTTTTACTGTGCCTGGTTATAAAGATGAAGAATTAGATGATGCAACCGTGTATGGCTATGGTGGGGCAAGCACCATCGGGCACGAAATTACCCATGGATTTGATGATGAAGGCAGGCAGTTTGATGAAAAGGGAAACCTGAAAAGCTGGTGGACTAAAACGGACGAATCGGAATTTAAAAAACGTACTGAAGTGATCGTTAATCAATTCAATAAATTCGAGCCTTTGGCAGGCAGCCATATTAATGGAAAGGCTACCCTTGGTGAAAATATAGCTGACCTTGGCGGAATACTGATTGGCCTGGATGCCTTTAAAAAAACCGCACAGTATAAGCAGGAGGAAAAGATTGCCGGGCTTACTCCTTTGCAACGTTATTTCTTAGGGTATGCGCTGGGGTGGATGAGCTATCCGACAGAACAATTTTTGAAAAATCAATTAATGACCGATGTGCATTCACCAGCCAAATACAGGGTGAACGGGCCTTTTGTAAATGTACCGGAATTTTATACTTCCTTTGGAATTAAACCAACAGATAAAATTTATATCCCCGATAGTTTAAGGGTGAATATCTGGTAAAAAAAGTTGATAGTGAAAACTAATTGATAATTGAGTCGCATTTAAAATCCGATAATTGTTTGTTGACTATTCATGCTTAACTTAACATTAATTAGAGGAAACTGAATAATATAAAATGACATGAGAACAGCATTAAAAAAAGATGAAAAGATACTATTAATAACGCGGCAGCACTGGATCAGACTGGTGTTGCCGGTATTTGTATGGATGGTGGCTGCCACACTTTTAATTTGGCTGGCGAAGACGACAGGATTTATCATTACACTGGTGGCTGCATTATATCCCATCATTGAATACCTTAATTATAAAAGCAATTTATGGTGTGTAACCAATCTGAGGGTAGTAGATGAAAGTGGTTTTTTCGGCCGTTACTCAAAAGAAAGCCCGTTGGATAAAATAAACAATGTGGAATATGATCAAAGTATCTGGGGCAGGATATTCGGCTATGGCAATGTGGATATACAAACCGCCGCGGAGTTGGGCGAAACGACTTATGAACTGATCCATCATCCCAAATTATTAAAGGATACCATTACCCATGCCCAGGAAGAATATAAAAAAAATCAAATCAACAATCAGGCGGCACAATTAGCGAAAGCAATCGCCGCCACGAATATTCCATCAGCGCCAACGCAACAAATGATTGCCGATGAATTGAATAAATTATTTGAATTGCTGCAGAAGGGCGCTATTACACAGGAAGAATATATTTCACAAAAAAATAAATTAATGATGTAGGGGCAACCGTTGTGGTTGCCCCGATGACGTGATTAACCACCGGTAGGGCAACCGCGAGGGTTGCCCCTACTAATTAATACATCCTGTATTTCATTTAATGAATGGTCTTTGGCCTGTAACAGGATTAAATAATGAAACAACAAATCCGCTGCTTCATTTATGAAAAGGTTTTCATTATTATCTTTGGCTTCAATTACCAATTCCACCGCTTCTTCTCCCACCTTTTGAGCGATTTTATTAATGCCTTTCGCAAATAAGGAACTGGTATATGATTTTTCTGAAGGATTATTTTTTCTATCCCTGATTATTTCTTCCAATTGATACAAAAAATTATAATTGGTATTCTTTTCATTCCAGCAGGTATCAGCACCCGTATGGCAAACCGGGCCAACCGGATCCGCTTTTATCAACAACGAGTCATTATCACAATCTGTTTTGATATCTTTAAGCAATAGAAAATTACCGCTCTCCTCCCCCTTCGTCCATAACCTGTTTTTACTCCTGCTAAAAAAAGTGACTTTTTGAAGTTCCTTTGTTTTAGCAAGCGCTGCTTCATTCATAAAACCAAGCATCAATACTTTTCCAGTTACATCATCCTGTATTATCGCAGGTACAAGCCCATCTGTATATTTACTAAAATCAACTTTCATCTTTTGTAATTTTTTCTGTTGGTGAATTATTTTATTTCAACGGCAATAGCCATGCCGCTATTTCCATGCTATTCCAAATTCCTATAACCTTACCCTGATATTTTGTCCGGTCAAATACTTTTTTAAAGCGGGTATTTCTATTTCCTTGTAATGAAAAATACTGGCGGCCAATGCCGCATCGGCATTCCCGGTTTCGAATACTTCCTTGAAGTGTTCCATATTACCAGCGCCGCCGGATGCAATTACCGGAACGGATAATGTATTGGAAAGCATTGCGGTAATGTCAAGGGCAAAACCATTTTTAGTCCCATCATTGTTCATTGACGTCAGCAATATTTCTCCGGCTCCCAGATCTACCGCCTGCTTTGCCCAATCAGTTGTTTTCATTTCCGTTTTTGTTCTGCCGCCATTAAGATAAACGTACCATTCGCCATCATTTTCCTTTTTGGTATCAATGGCCAATACCACGCATTGGCTGCCGAATTGATTGCTCAATTGTTTTATCAATTCGGGATTTTTAAAAGCCGAAGTATTTACAGAAACCTTATCAGCGCCATTTTGCAGCAGCACCGCCACATCTTCAACCGAACTGATACCACCACCAACAGTAAAAGGAATGTTGATATTGGCGGCAATACGTTTCACCAGTTCAACTAATGTTTTTCTTTTTTCAATGGTAGCCGTGATATCTAAAAAAACCAATTCATCAGCACCCTTGCCAGAATAAATTATTGCCAGCTCTACCGGATCGCCGGCATCACGGATGTCTTCAAAATTAACGCCTTTAACGGTTCTGCCCTCTTTAATATCCAGGCAGGGAATGATTCTTTTTGTAAGCCCGCGGCTTTTCCCCACATCCCCCAAAAAGGGATCCGGCAACAGTTCACTATTAGTCAAGTTCCTATTCATTTTATATCGGAGAAATGGATGCTTAAAAAATCAATTAAAATATATATACCCATCGGATATTTCCTTCAATGGGTTCAGGGGCACTTTTCCCTCATATATCGCTTTACCGATAATAGCGCCTTTACATCCAATTTCGTTCAACACGATTACATCATTGATATTACTAACACCGCCACTTGCAATTAAATTCACTTCAGGATGCTCCGCCATTATTTTTTTATACAGGTCAACAGAAGGCCCTTCCATAACCCCATCTTTTGAAATATCGGTACAAAAAATATTGGTAACCCCAAGGCCAAGCATCCTTCCTATAAAATCAAAAATATGGATGCCCCCATCTTCGAGCCAGCCGCTTATTTTTATTTTACCATCCAACACATCCGCCCCGATTAAAAACTGATCCGTTCCAAATTCCATCAGCCATTCTTCCAACAGCTCCGGATGCTTAACGGCGAGGCTGCCAATGGTAACCATTGCCGCACCGGCATTGAATATATTACCAACATCCGTGATGGTTTTAACTCCACCCCCAAAATCTATCACTAACCCGGTGGCAGCCGCGATGTTTTCCAATACCTTCAAATTTATGATACTGCCTGCTTTCGCGCCATCCAGATCAACGATATGCAATCTTTTTATCCCGGCGCCAGCAAACTGTTTCGCTACTTCTACCGGATTGTCATTATAAACTATCTGTTGGGTATAATCCCCTTTGGTAAGCCGCACGCACTTCCCATTGATGATGTCTATGGCCGGGATGATGATCATGTTATATTAATAAAGTTTTTTAAAATTAATTCCCCCACCTTTCCTGATTTTTCGGGGTGAAACTGTACGGCATAAAAATTATCTTTTTCCAATGCGGCGCTGTACGGTAAAATATAATCTGTCGCCGCGATAGTTTCATTGCCCAAAGCCGCAAAATAGCTGTGGACAGTATAGACAAACGCATTTTCATCGAGGCCATTAAATAATACGGATTTATAATCGTAAATATTATTCCAGCCAATTTGGGGTATTTTAAAATTTCCATTTGTGGAAGGGAATAATTTCACCTTCTCATCAAATATTCCAAGACAATCCGTATCGCCTTCTTCGGAATGTTTGCACATCAACTGAAGCCCAAGGCAAATGCCCAATACCGGCTGCCGCAACGAAAGGAGGAGTTTATCCAGTTGCCTTTCCCTTAAATATTTCATGGCCGCGGTGGCGTGGCCTACGCCCGGAAAAATAATTTTATCCGCATTGCGTATTAAAGCGGCATCATCTGTAACGACAGACTCTACACCTAACCGCTGCAAAGCGTATTGAACGCTTTGAACGTTACCGGCATTATATTTTATTATTGCAATCATTGTTGATTATTGTTCGTTGATGGTTGTTCGTTGATGGTGGATTGTTGCTTGTTTATAGTGGATAATTCAAAACTAACAGCATAAAATATTAATAGCCATAATTTAAACTTCCTACAATCAACTTCAAATACCAACGACCAACCAATTCAAACTA
>JAVHOI010000221.1:0-2715 GCA_036169975.1 Ferruginibacter sp.
TTCGTCGTCGGTAATTAATTGGGGTTCCGTAAATACGGATAAATAGTCGTTATATTGAATTGCGTTTACGGATAAAAACACGGTTAAATGAAGGGATGATATTTTGTCCACGGCAGACTGTGCCCAGGTATTGGCATGCAATTTAATCATGCCTTTATCCCTGCCCATTCTTGTACTTTGCCCGCCACATAAAATTACGCCAATCATATTCCTGTTTTAAATTAATTACTATCATCAACATGATGCGGTTTTGTATCAGAATGTCCCAAACTTTTCTCCGGGTTTACTACATCCCGGACCATTTGTTTTAATTCTTTTATTTCCGGGAAGCCACCATAAATTTTTCGGTCGAATATTTTTTTGCCATTGATGGTGATATGAAAATCGCCGCTTACTTCGCTGGGTTGCAATGTTACCGCTTTAAGGTCATCAGCAAAAGTGGTCAGCAATTCCTGCGCCATGTAGGCTGATCTTAACAGCCAGTTGCATTTGGGGCAATATTCAATGGTGATAGTTGGTTTCATTTTGTCAATAATTTATATGGTCAAAAGTACAATGAAAAATAAGATTTTGGTTAAAGATTAATATCCCTGATTTAGCTTTTGTGGCCACAGTCTATCCCGTATTTTAACCGGGCCTCCATTCAAACTTTGTAACTATTCAGCCATAAAAAAATGTGGATGACTTTATATGCCTGAAGTGTAACTTATTTTTTACCAATTGGTTTGTAAGGCTATTACCATCAATGCGTCTCCAGTACGGTAGATCATTAAATTATTTTCATTGCCGCCTAATTATGAGCAACTATATTTTAAGGTTGATGTTAATCATGGTTTTTATAACCGGGTATTTTACAAATGCTTTTTCACAAAGCTGTTGTTCAGGTGGAGTGCCCATTTCAAATAACCTTGGGCTCCCGGCCTTGGATGCAAAAACCATTCAGTTCGCATTAAGCTATGACCTTAATATTTTAAAAACATTAAAAGATGGCTCATCTAAATTGAACGATGAAGCAAGAAGAAGAATTACACATTCCATATTATTTCAAACCGGTTATGTATTTTCTAAAAGGTGGAGTGCGGAGTTTTTTATGTCGTGGATACGACAGGAAAGGAGAATAAATCAGTTTGGCAATATTAGCGCCACTTCCGCTAAGGGCCTGGGTGATGCCGTTTTACTGATGAAATATAAATTAATTATAAATAAGGCAAATGGAATTAACTGGTATATAGGCGCCGGCCCAAAATTTGCCACAGGTAAATCAGACAGAAGGGATAAAAATGATATTGCGCTCAATGCTGATTTACAACCGGGCAGTGGCTCATTGGATTTAGTAACATGGTCGCAGGTTACAAAAAACAGTAAAGTAAGGCCTACCTTAACTTATTCCGCTACCGCATCCTTTAGCTTAAAAGGAAAAAATAAAAATTATCTCGGCAGCCAGGTGTATCAGTTCGGAAACGAATTGATAGCTATCGCAGGAATCGCGGATCAGTTTGCGGCTAAGAAATTTTTGTGGGGCGCTTCATTGCAAACGATGTACCGGTATGCTTTTCAGGATAGAAATGATGGTGAAAATACGCCTGGTACCGGAGGTAGATGGATTTTTATAAGGCCCGGAGTAACGCTTAAACCCGGCAAAACATTTGCCATCAACGGTAATGTGAACCTACCCGCATATAGTTGGGTAAGAGATACGCAACTTACACCTACAGTAAGGTACAATGTGAGTTTCTATTATGAAATACCATGGAAAAAGTCATTTTTTAATAAATCCATAAAATAATAAAATCATGAAATGGTTAATCACTTTGTTAATATTGCCCTTCATTATTTTGATAAATGATGGCTGTAAAAAAACGTCAACAGGCACAAATACAAATCCGGGGAATGTTGGTAATCCGGGATCAGGAACGCCTGAATGGTTAATTCCCCAGGACCGGGTTGTGGATGGCGGACCTGGCAAAGATGGAATCCCCGCATTAAGCAACCCTGCCTTTATTAATGTATCGCAGGCTACTTATTTATCTGACGATGACCTGGTGATAGGCTATAAAAATGGCAATGACATAAGGGCTTATTCCCATGCTATTCTTAATTGGCACGAGATAGCCAATGATGACGTTAGCGGGGATAAGGTGGCAGTAGTATATTGTCCACTAACAGGAACGGCTACCGGATGGAACCGTAAGTTAGTTGCCGGTGAAACCACCTTTGGCGTATCGGGGCTTTTATACAATACCAATATAATACCTTACGACAGGGGATCAAATAGTAACTGGTCGCAGATGCTGCTGAAGTCTGTAAATGGTTCACTAAAGGGAACACAAGCCGCGAACATGCAGCTAATTGAAACCAAATGGAAAACATGGAAAGAAATGTTTCCTTCTTCAAAAGTGTTGTCAACCAATACGGGGTTTAACAGAAATTACGCCGGCTACCCTTATGGAGATTACAGAACCAATAACAATGCACTTATATTCAGTATTGATCCTGATGATAAAAGGATACCAAGAAAAGAACGAGTGCTTGGAATTATAAATGGTGGCGAGGCGAAAGTGTATCGTTTTTCTTCACTTACCACAAATAACGGAATAATACAGGATGTATTCAAAGGTGTATCGCTGGTAATTGCAGGGGATGCCCAAAGGAATATAATGGTAGCATTTGAAAAGAAACTGCCTGATGGGAACATCCCCAATTTCACCTTAGTTA
>JAVHOI010000222.1:0-2713 GCA_036169975.1 Ferruginibacter sp.
TTTTATGTAGGGATTCATGAAGAGTTGTATATTATTAATGCAGGCATGGCTGGTTATTATTTAAAAATATTTATGCTTTGATTGTTTATTTTGTATTTAAATATCGGGGTCGAAATTTGTAAAGCCATTAATGCTTCCGTTACGGTTTCCTTTTCAAATGTGCCGGTAAGCCTTTGAGTTTTTAGCTGATCATCCGCAATGTGGATACTTACGCCATACCACCTTTCCATCTTTACCGCTACATCTTCAAAAGTTTCATTATCAAATACTAATTTATTTTCTACCCATGCCGTTTCCATCACGGTATTTTCATCCTTAACATGAGTTAAATGACCCATTGACATATATGGATCCGTAATTATTGTTCCTGCTTTTTTAGTAGTTGCATTCCCATTATCTTCGGGCGTTTCTTCGTTACTGATAATTAATTTATCATTCGGCTTCATCATTATTTTCCCCTTCCTGTCATTCATGGTAACTTCAATGCTGCCCCTTATCAAACTGGTTTCCGTATTTTTATCGCCGGGATAGGCCTTTACATTAAACGCGGTGCCAAGCACTTTTATATTGATCCTGTTGGCATGTATTATAAAGGGTTTGTCCTTATTTTTTACTACATCAAAATAACCTTCGCCAGTCAATTCTACTTCCCTTATTTTTTCACCAAAGTGAAGGTTGTCATATACCAGTTTGCTGCTTCCATTCAGCCATACCGAAGTGCCATCCGGCAATTGGATTTTTGTACGTGATCCGGTTTTGGTACTTACTTCACTCTGCCTCATTTTATCTTTGGTAGCGCCTACAGTTGAATTTTTAAAATTATAAAAAATAAAAAACAGGAAGGCAAGCACTGAAAGAACGGAGATCGCGATGAAAGGTTTTTTCCTGAAAGTCTTACCTGAGGAATCATGCCGGTAATTAAAATACGAAAATTGGGCTTCCTCCTTTTCCTTATCTTTTTCCAGGTCAAAACCTTTTTGTTTTAACCTGTTTAAATGTAAATGGTAGGTAGCTTCTAAAAACTCTTCATCTTTTTCCGGAGGGATTTGCCAGTATTCATCAATTGCCTGAATATATAGGCCTTCATTAGCCTGTGTTTTGATCAAATCATTTAACTCAGTCAGTTCGGAAGCGGTCGCTTCGCCGGAAAGCTTACGGGACACCAGGGTCCATATTCTGTCATTCATCATACTCAGGTATTAATAAAGAGACAAAACTGAATTAAATCCCCTAAAAAATAAAAAATAATAGATAAAGTTTATTGGGAAGATGGCTTTTTGAGTGAAATACGTAATACTTCGGCGATTCTTTTTAATGCGATAGAAACCTGGTGGTCAATGGTTTTTACGCTTATATTTAGCAGTACCGCTATCTCCTTGTATTTTAACCTGTCTTCTTTGGCCAATTTAAAAATAAGCTTACACCGCTGTGGTAATTGTTGGATGGCCTCATCAATTTTTTCGGCCAGTTCACGAGTAAGCAGGATGCTTTCCGCATTTTCATAAGTAGAAGTGAACTCAACATTTACCTCATCCAATGAAAAGACCATTGACTTTTTGGTTTGCCGCGATTTTCTCAAAGAGGCGTTTCTTACACTTACGTAGAGGTACATTTTCAAATCCTCAATTTCGGTTAGTTGCTTTCGCTTCGCCCAAATTTCAATCAGGATATCAGAAACGATCTCCTCCGCCAGTTCTTTTGATTTGATGATGGAAAAAGAAAAACTTTTAAGGGGGAGGAAGAAATGAAAGAATAATTTTTTATAAGATACTTCATCCTCATAGTCGGCAATGCGCTGTTGAAGCTCCTTCAGGGCAAGTGAGTTTAAAGATGTTTTCTCATTCATAGCAATTATATCCAATAATTAAAACTAACACAATTTTTATAACTATACTTCAATAAAATAAAAAACATTTTACACTTATTGAAAACCGCGGGTCATTGTTTTTATAATCCAGGTAAAACAAGGTGTGGCATAGGGCAGGTGATTTTTTCAAAAGAAAGAACTGATTGCCGCTTTATCCGGTTTAACGGCCGTTTATTAATAAGGCACAAGGCTACACGTAACCGCTGCGTTCCTGTAAAAATATACGCATACCGTATTTCTCAGTCCGCAAAAGCCGTAGTAGTTATTCGCGATAATAAAAAAGCTTTGGCAAATGAATCGTAAATTCATATCGCTATGCGTAAATTTGAATCATTAAGGAAGGAAGGGGATATTGTAAAAGTAGGAGAAAAAAATGGATTAAGGATTTACCTAATCATACTATCCCGTTGAAAAGGATAATACGCAATTGACCATAATAATCATTTAAAGCAAATAAAATGAACCGGCATTTAATGAAGGTTATTATTCAGCAAAACAAAGATAAAAACCAAATCAATGGGAAAAATAAAACATTTTCAAATTATGAATTAGCGAAAAAATTCAGGCAGCTAAGGGTAAGGGTAAAGCGGCTATTGGCCGATATTTTTTTGATAGCTTTAGGCGTATTATCCGCTGGTTTTGGGCTGAAAGGTTTTTTACTTCCCAATAATTTTATTGATGGTGGAGCGGTGGGTATTTCCCTGCTCCTTTCAAAGGTTTCCGGTATATCATTATCCATTCTTCTGGTGGTGGTAAACTTTCCATTCATTGTGCTGGGCTATTGGTCCATCAGTAAAGAATTCGCGCTGAAGACGGCTGTAGCGATAATCTCACTTGCGCTTGTTG
>JAVHOI010000223.1:0-6134 GCA_036169975.1 Ferruginibacter sp.
TTTTTTGTCAGATAAAAAGGTAGTTATAAATAATGCTATAAATATATAGCTATTGTGCCAAAGAATTTTTATTACGAAAATTTGGACTGCACCCATATTTTATCATCACATTATTTATGTGTAAAGTTTGACCTGCGGATATAATTAAATACACGTCGTTATTTAAGGTATTCAGAATGTTTTGACTCGTTTTTATTGCTTAAAATTTTCTAAATCCAAAACCCTTTTCCAAATTCATTTTTTACATACCCTACTGTATAAAATTAAATAACTCCTTTAGTTTGCAATCTGGTAACTGTTTCGTTAATATATACTGTTTCATTACCATAATAATGTTGTCCTTCCTGTATTTAACTCATTTGTTGAAGGCTGGTCTTTATGAATTTCAATCCTAAGACTGTTTTAACTTGTTCAAACTTTCTTCCTTTAAATATTGCTTCTTCACCTGTTCGTAAAATTCCGTTACCTGTAACCGTACTATTTCAGGAGATGTATAGAACTGTTACTACATCAGCAGTATTTACGCTACTACATAAAAAGGGAGATATTGCTATTGTTGGGGAATCAATACTGACGCACCTTTACATCAGAAAATGATTAACACTTTAACGATAATCTGATTCTAAAGTTAAAATCCAAAATCCTGAAGAAGACTAAAAAAACCAATGTCCGGGTCTATGCTTTAAAAAGCGATGATGACTCAAAAAACCAACAGTATCCAATATTCTAAGCCTATGCTTTAAAAAGCGATAATGGCAAAAGACCAAAAACACTGAAACCAGGAACAATTTTTTTAAAAAAAAAGTTTTTCCCGGGAGGTAACCCCTCAAAAAAATTGACCGATCCCAACAAAACCCGCTTCGGTTGGTTTTAAAAAATGCTACTTCCACATGCTATGAAAAACCTATAGCTGTGGAAGTTCTTTTTTCAGGCAGTTCCGCCTTCCTAAAAAATAATATTGATTCAGCACCAGGAAAGGTAAATTTCGTTCATCAAAAAATATTGCGATGATAATGAAAAGTCGCATTACGGTTTGTTGCTGCACCGGCAATTCAAAAGTCTTTTTATAATGATAAAATGACTTTGAAAAAATCATGAAAAAAGGTTGCAAAAACATATTTAAGTTTATAGTTTCACAAAATATTCATACCCCGGCTGCACTCTTATTTCCTTGTACATCGGGGTCATTTTATTTTTTAACCTTAAACTTTTTATCATGAAAAAATTAATGGTATGGATTTTATGCCCCGTCCTGTTTATTGCCTGCAACAACCAAAAGCCGGCTGAGCAAAAAACAGAAACAACCGCCTCAAAACTAAATGAAACAAAAGAAATAGCCCCTGCCGAATTTGCTGATATCAAATATGTTGATATAGGCAAAAAAGCTATTGCCGCTTTATCCAGCGGTGATGTTGACGGTTGGCTGGCTGGTTATGCAGACAATGCGGTTTATGTATGGAATAACGGGGACAGCCTTGCAGGTAAACCCGCCATTACTGCATACTGGAAAAAAAGAAGAACGGAAGTGATTGACTCTATCACTTTCACCAATGCGGTATGGCTTCCGGTAAAAGTAAACAAACCGCAAAGCGTTGAAGCCCCCGGTGTTTGGCTATTGAGCTGGTATCTGGTAAATGCCAAATATAAAACCGGAAAAAAAATGGCGCAGTGGATCCATACCGATATGCACTTTGATGCCACTGAAAAAATAGACCGGGTGATAATGTATCTTGACAGGACTCCTATAGCGGAAGCAATGAAAAAATAATCTGATTTTATTATTGAACAAAAGTTCCGGAATACATGCCGGGACTTTTGTTTTTTTTGTAAATCAGTAACGCTGCACCAATATTTTGACCAGGGGAAGTTTCACGGTATTACCAAATCATCCTGCCTCGTTGACAGGTTTGAAAGATGTTTGGAATAATTTGATAAATATTTGAAATAAAAAGGTGAAATTTGAGAAACTCTTCGCTTAAATTTTTGTGTTGCCAATTTTTAAATCATGATTTTTAGAAATGAAAAACCCCGATTCAGGGAATACATATTTTAAGGCCTTCAGTTTAATTTCCATTGAAATGTGGATTAGAAAAGCGCCTTAATTTAAAATCATTTCGGTTTGGTCTGTTAAACGCTTAATCAACCTGCAAAATACTTTGTTTAAAGAAACAACGCTTAATGTCCATAAGAAATGCACCCTAAGAAACTTTTCTTTGATTAATTTAAAAATTACCCAACAAAGCGGTATTTCTAAAAGTTGACGAACGGTTAAATACAACATGTAAAATATTTCCCGCTTTGTTTATTGATTTTTACAAAGCCAATAACTTCAGGCACTACTTCCCTAATGGTTTTCCAAAAAAATACCCTTCAATGGGTATTGTTTCATTTTTTAAATGGTTGCACATTTACCATTCTAAAAATTTAAAAAATGAAAAAAATATTATCTCTGATTTTAACCCTATTGGTTGTGAATATAATTTTTGCCCAGCAACCAGCAAAAGAATGGACAAAAAAATTCCCCGGCAAAGTAAAATGGTATCAAATATCCGATGCCGGCATATTGGTTGTTTGTACCGGCGATGCATTGTATGGCCTTAACCCGGATACAGGAGCAGAAGCCTGGAAGGTAGATAACCTTGATGATGTAAAAGAAGAAAACTACGACCCCATTGAAGGCACACCTTACGCCGCCATAATTAAAAATAAATTCATGAAGGGTGCAGAGCATACCATTATTGATATAGTAACCGGAAAAGTGGTGGTTTCAACCAAAGATCTTGACCTGCTAAATGTGGTAAAAAGAATCCATATACCGGAATTGAACAGCATAATGTTTTATGGCTTTTCCCGATCAAAAGGGAAACCTGAAATGACAATGATTTCCCTTGCCGATGGACATAAAGTATGGGAGCAGTTAAAGCTATTTGATAAAAACAGTGAAGAGGTCGTGTCAAACGGAATTGCCACCAACGATGGCATTTACATAGCTACCACAAAAAACATCTATAAGCTCAGTCAACAAACCGGCGAGGTACTTTGGAGTGTTGAAATGAAGTCAGAGAAACCGGTAGAACGGGTGGCTGAAAAAAAACGTAGCGCTTTTGGCGCTATGGCATTTGGCAAAGCCCAGCCCCATATTGATTTAAGCGCCAACGCCACCTCAGCAAGCGCTCAGTTTTTTTTACGAAATAATAATAAAGACAAAGTTTATTTCTGGAATCAGGATGTGTTGCTTGCCTATAACAATGCGGATGGTAAGCCTGTTACAAAAGAGGTGGAACTACAATCACCGGTGGCCTATATTTTGTATGATACCCATGGCATGCTGGTTACTACTTCTGAAAAAACACAAAAAGACCAGGCAAATCAGGGCGGCAGTGGTGGCGGCTTGATTGGAAAAATAAAACGTAAATCCGCATCAGGAAAAAACAGGGCTTCCATATTATGTATTGACCCCGAAACCGGCGTAAATAAATGGGGCGATGAAATAGATTTGCAGGGAGATGTTAGTGCTTATAAAATGATTGGCAATAAACTTATTTTGGCTACCTCAAGAGATAATGGTGATAATTATATCAGCATCATAGATCTTGATGCCGGTAAATCCATAACTAAAAAAGCCTTATCCATTAAAGGCGAAATCAGGGATTTGCAGGTGGTGCCCCAGGGATTGTATTATCGTACCACGGAAGAAATTAATATTTTAAATATTGAGAGCGGCGATAAATCGTGGAAAAAAGGTTTTAAGGTAAAAAATTGTGTGGGAGATAATGCCAGCGATAAATCAGGCTATGTGTATGCCAATGATATTATTTACAAAGTTGATTTTACAAACGGAGAATTAAATGAGTGGGTTAAGGGTGTTGATTTTAATGGTAAGGAAGACCCTACATCATTACAGGTAAGAGATAATGGCGTGTTGTTGACTTCCGACCAAAATGCAACTCTTTATAGTAATGATGGAAAAATAATGTGGCACGCTTATAACAAAGCCCCCGGAAAAACAGGTATGGGTAAAGTATTAAGTGGCCTTGGAGGATTAGCCTCCGCTATGATGGCTGCCGCGGAAGTTAGCCGCAATGCCCAATTAAGTTATGCAAAAGGCTATTATGGCAGTACCAGCCCCGCTTTGGACAGGGATATTAAAAACAGTCAGGCTAATTCCGCCGCTTTTGCAGGTGCTGCGGCAAGCAGTTTCGCAGCTATTGGTAAACGCTTCAAGGCTACTATACAAGCCAATGATTTTATGACCGTACTTACGGCTTTAGGTGGAAATAACGAAGCCAAAAATTCAGGAGCTGTTATAGTAAGTAAGATTGACGGAAAAAATATCGCAAGTATTTTATTAGGAGACAAAACTCCGGATTATAAATTGGATGAGCTGGGCAGAATGATTTTTCAAAAAAGTGAATCCGATGAATTGAAGGGATTTAAATTTTAACCACAACAGCCTGAAATAATATTTTTTATGATTACACAAATTAAACAAAAAGAAAGATAAATGTTTATGCGGTACAGCATTTAAAAATAATATTTTCAACAACATATTTTCATCTTAAAAAAGTTAAAGCCAAATATACCCGGCAGCGGGTATGTTTGAGCTCTAAAAAAATAATTTTTTTTACAACTAAAACCTTAATCCATGCGCTTACTCTACTTGTTCATCTTTACACTAATAAATTTTGTGGCAACAAGTCAAATACCGGCAACCGGCAATGTACTCTGGCTAAAAGCTGATGCTGCCGTGTATAACGATGCCGCAGCCACTGTACTTGCTACCAACGGGCAAACTGCAGCTCAATGGAACGACCAAAGTGGCAACACTGCCCACGCTATTTGTACACCAGCAGGTTACCGGCCAACCTATGTAACCAATGTTATAAATGGCCAGCCTGTTTTGCGTTTTAGTAATCATTTTTTACAAACACCTAATATTGATTTAAGCACTACCGATAAAACAGATATGTATGTGGTGTATAAATCTGTTGCACCAAATAGTAATTGGGAATGTGTGGTAGAGCATGGTGCCGACTTTAATACTTATGTGGGGTTTAATATTTTTGAAAATGCACAAACTGTTCCTTACACTGGTATATATACAGGTAGCAGTGGTGGTGGCTACAATACAAAAAACTACCCATTTAAAACAAACGAGTTTAAAATTGTAAATAGCAGTTTTGATAAAGCTGCAGCAGTTAATGCAAAAACTAACCTGCGTATAAATAGTAAAGACATCACATTATACGATCAAAACTATGCCTCAGGCTCAGGCAATTTTGCTAACTATCCTTTATATATTGGTAATAGAGGTGCTAATTTAGCATATCCATTAAGTGGCGATATTGCCGAAATTATTTTGTACAATCGCAAGCTCACTCCCGCCGAAAAAACACAAATAGAATCTTACCTGAATACAAAATATAATATTACCTGCAATGTAACTACGCCACAACCCGGCAGTGGTAATTGTTTGCAAATGGGTACTTACGGTGCTTTTGCACAAGATGATGCAGATATAGATTTTGGCAGCAATGATTTTACAGTAGAGTTTTGGACAATGAAAAGAGCATTTACTAGCGGCACATCTAATTCGGCATGTGTAAATAAATGGAATACGATTTCAACACCTGGTACAAACGAATGGGCAATTACAACATCTACTAATGGAACAGATAATATTCCTGCATTCTTTTTCGAATCTGGCACTACTTATTATCAAGCCAATGCTACTACAGCTTGTATATTAAATAAATGGTACCACATTGCAGCAGTAAGAGAAGGCAATAATTTAAAAATTTATGTAAACGGAATATTAGAAGGTACTACAACTATTCCACCAGGTGCATCAGTAAATAATGTAGCAGCAAGAACTTATATGGCAATGGGATATTACCCTGCAGGATTAAGTAATAATTCTAACTTAGAGGAATTGCGTATTTGGAACACTGCACTTTCGCAAACAACTATCAGAAACTGGATGTGCAAAAAAGAAACCGCATCGCATCCCAATCATGCATCACTCACCAGGTATTATAAATTTGACGAAACCAGTGGAACGATTTTTGGAAATCAAATTAATAATTGCGTAACAGAAGCATACGGCAATGGAGGTATATTAACAACCAGTGGAG
>JAVHOI010000223.1:6234-26846 GCA_036169975.1 Ferruginibacter sp.
AATAATTGCGTAACAGAAGCATACGGCAATGGAGGTATATTAACAACCAGTGGAGCACCCATTGGCGATAACAGTGCTTATGATTATACAGCAAATGTTGGAACTGCAAACATAAACATAGGTACACCATCAGATAATTTTACAGCCACTATGAATACAGGTACAAGTGCAGGAGTGCATGTATATGCTGTAAACGAATTACCCAACAATCAAAACTTCCCTAGCATTGTTGGCAACAATAAATATGCAGGAGTATTTGTAATAAATGGTAATGGTACAGAAGCATACAATGCAACATACAATTATACAAACAACACAGATGTTACTCCTTCTAATGAACCTGCATTAAAATTATTTAAACGTACCGATAATGCTGCTACGGCCTGGAGTGCAGCCAGTAATCAAACTTTAAATACAACTACAAAAACAATATCTGCAACAGGGCAAAATACAGAATATATTTTAGCAAGTGCGGTAACACCTATACCACCAACTTGTGCTTTAAATTTAAGCGGAGTGGCAGGCGAAGGGGTGCAGGTGGCAAATAATGCTGCTATAAATTTAACTACAGCTTATACTTACGAAGCATGGATTAAAGCGTCAACCGATATTTCAACCTGGAGGGCAATTATAAGTAGAAATGGTTATCCAAATTATAGTCCGGGTATTTTTGTAGCTTCAAGTACAGATGTTTACCCTGGTAAACTAAGGGTTGATTTTAATATTGGTGCAGTGGCAAAAGTATTTTACAGCACAACATCTGTAAATGATAATCAATGGCATCATATTGCCACCACTTACGATGGTGCAAATATGAAAATTTATATTGATGGTATTTTAGAAAACACTTTGGCAGCTACAGGTGCTTTACTTGCCTCTACCGCACCTTTAGGCATTGGATATAATTACTCCGTAGGTAATTATCCTTTTATTGGTAAAATAGATGAAGTAAGAATATGGAATGTAGCAAGAACCATTAGCCAAATAACTGCAACCATGAATAACAGTTTAGCAGGCAACGAAACTGGTTTAGCAGCGTATTATAATTTTAATGGAGGCATTTATAATGGAAGCGGAATGGTGGTGCCAAATAATTGCACCAATACAGGTGCTGTTTTAAATGGTTTTACAACAGGCACTTCAACTACACCAACATTCGATTGCCCAAATACAACTTTGCCTGCGTTTGTTTCACCAATATGTGCTGCAAAATTTAATGGCACAACCAGTCGGGTAGATGTGGGCAGCCTTGGTACAATGCCCAATAAAGGCACCATTGAATTTTGGATGAACCAACCATCCTACACTGATTGGCAAATTCCATTATCTACACAACCAATTAGCACTACAAGTGTAGATGGTATTATTTTTCAAACTTATGCCACTGGGCAATTAGTAGTAGCTTTTGGTAATGCAGCAAACAATGAGGTTTATACAAGTTTTGGAAATTTAACTGCCAATAGAAATTATCATGTTGCAGTAACATGGGATTTAACAACACTTACTTACAAAGGCTATTTAGATGGCAGGTTAATATTTACATCTCCGCTAACTTATTACCCAACTACATTACCCAGGCTTACACTGGGAGCAGGTTACAATGGTGGCCGGTATTACAATGGCACTTTAGATGAAGTACGTTATTGGAATGTAGAACGTACCCAAGCCCAGCTTATAAGTAAGGCATCCGATTCTTTAGTTGGCAACGAAGCAGGCTTGCAGGCGTATTATCGTTTTAATGATAACACAACAAATGGCTCTGGGCAAACCATTACAAATTATGCCACAGCTACTGGTGCTGCATTAAATGGCACTACGGTTAATTATGTAAAATTTCCTTGTACTGTTAATCCTCCAACATGTAGTATTACACTTAGTGGTGCAGCAAATGAGGGTGTGCAAGTACCACACAATGCAGCATTTAATAGTACTACAAATATTACTTACGAGGCATGGGTAAAACCAGGTACCAATGTTGCAGGTTACAGAAGAATAGTTGGCAAAGGAGGGAATGGTACACAAGAAGCACCCGGTATGTATGTTCAACAAACTACCGGAAAACTAACTGCTGGTATTTTAATAAATGGGGTACAGCAAATTGTTACATCTACTTTAGCCATTAATGATAACGAATGGCATCATACAGCATTTACGTACGATGGCACAACTTTAAAATTATATGTAGATGGTACTTTAGATGGAACACTAACTGCTGCCGGAACAATTACAACCAACACAAGTCCATTAGATATTGGTTATAATTCGCCATTAAATCTTTATCCTTTTATTGGTAAAATTGATGAAGTAAGGGTTTGGAATACAACCAGAACATTATCAGAAATTCAAACAGCTATGAATGGCCCGTTACTGGGTAACGAAACTGGCTTGGTAGCGTACTACCATTTTAATGATAACAGCAGAAGTGGTCAAAATAGAACGGTAACCAATTTTTGTACAGCAACCGGCAGTACATTAAATGGCTCTACATTTGGCACTGCACTCACACCAGTATTTGAATGTGCACCACCGCCATTTACCAATCCGGAATGCAATATGGTTTTAAATGGTACAACGGATTATGTATCGGTGCCTAACAATGCTGCACTAAATTTAAGCCAGTTCTCAGTTGGGGCTTATGTAAAAACAGCAGCAGCAGGTACCTATAAATCTATTATTGATAAGGATGCAACTGGTACAAATCAAAACTATGTGCTTGATATAAATGCAAGCAATAAAGCATTGGTAAGTTTTCAAAGAAACCCACCCGGTGTGGCTCCACAGGCTATTGGCACAACAACTATTACTGATGGCAACTGGCATTATCTTATGGGAACTTATGATGGAGCTAATCTTAAATTATATGTGGATGGTGTATTAGAAAGCAATGTTGCGGTAGCAGCAACACCATTAACCGGAGCAAATCCATTATACATTGGTTCAATAAATGGCTCATTTAAATTTAACGGTAGTTTAGATGAATTGAATGTTTGGAACAGGGCTTTATCAGTAACAGAAATAACAGGTTTGATTGGCCAGCGCTTAGTTGGTAACGAAACAGGCTTGGTGGCATATTACAATTTTAATAATAATCATAAAAACGGACAGGCTCAAACTGTAATAAATGAGTGCAGTGGTACAGGAGCGATATTAAATGGAACATCCGTTGGTACGGCATCTACGCCAATATTTACCTGTAGTGATATTGTGTTAACAACACCCAACTGCGCCATGCTGTTTAATGGAAATGGCGATAAGGCATTTGTTGGAGGCAGCTATGGCAACAATGCTTTTGCGGGTATCACACAAAACTTTACAGTTGAAATAAAAGCAAAGCCATTGGTACAAAAAGGTGGTAGCAGCGGGGTGCAGTATGATGGCATTTATGCCAATCAAAAATATGCCATCTTCCCCGATAATGGTGGAAGCTTATATGGTGGAGGCCATGCCGGCAGTGGCCTTAGTATTGGTACCAATGGCGTATCGCTGTACGAGCATAGTATAAACTATATTCCTGCCCGAATCATTCATAACAGAACAATTGATGACTGGATTCATGTAACAATCGTATATAAAAATGGCGCGCCATCTTTGTATGAAAACGGCGCATTGATTAGTACAGCAAGTGCAAGCGGGTACCTGGTGCATCCCAGCGCAATCGTAAGTGGTTACTATGGCGACTTTGGCGGATACATCAGCGAAATAAGGGTATGGGACAGAAGCTTAACCAACGATGAAGTTAGAGCCAACCTGAATACGAATCTTACTGGCTCTGAAGCAAACCTCGCGGCACTGTACAGGTTTGACAATACGGGTGCCGATGGTAATAATAAAACCATTAATAGTTATGGAAGCATTGGCGCTATTGCAACCAATAAATTGGTGACAACAGGCTCTGCCAATACCCCCTTATTTACCTGTTCCGCCAACGCTTATCCGTTATACAATACAACAGGTGCAGGGCATACAATGGGTAGTGGTAACCTCCTTAGCAGTCAGCCAAACTTTGCCGAGATGGGCAACTGGGGTGCAATGCCAAATCAGGGAACCATTTCCTTGTGGTCCTATTATGCGACTGCCGCCGTGGGTGTACCCATAGCCAATCAAAATTTATTGAGCACCAGCAATTGGAATACAGATAGTACTGCATGGAAAGGAATAAGGGTGGTAACCACTTCTACCGGCGGACTGGATTTAGTAATTGGTGATGATAACAGTACCAATGCGGGTAACAGTAATACCTTTACTATTGTAGCCAACCAATACGATTTAAAATGGCATCACCTGAGTATTACCTGGAACAAAATAGCCAATAATATTGCCGTGTATTTTGACGGCATTCAAAAATTAAATGTTACCAATACAAAATGGCCAACCACATTCAGCAATGTAAGACTGGGTATAGGAAACGGCACTACCAGCGCCACCAACTTTAGCGGGTATATAGACGAATGCAGCTTTTGGAACAAACAGCTTACACTAACTGAAGTAAGAGATCGCATGAGTTCAAAAATAGCGGTTACGGATGCACTGTACGGCAACCTCATTCATTATTACCGTTTTGACGATAACGATGCCAGTGGCTTTATACAGGATTTTAAAGGAACCAAACATGGCGTAAAATATTTTGGTAAAAATACCTTTTGGAGTGGGGCGCCCATTGGCGATGTAAGCAGTTATAGTTTTGCCGGCAATGCCTCCTCCGCTACCACAGCATGCAGTAGCCCAAGCACTGATAACATTACCGCGACAATGACTAATGGAAATGCGGATGGTATTATTGTATATGGTAATAATGATTACGCTAATACCTTATTGTTTGTAACGGATACCATAGGAAACAATAATCGTTACCTGGGCGTACATGTAATAAATGGAGATGCCAATGCAGCTTATACAGTTGCTTATAATTATTCCGGCAACCCTACTGTAACAGCCGCCGTTGAACCAAATGTAAAATTGTTTTATCGCACTCAGTATTATATTCTCAATACCTGGAACCAGGCTACCTCTTCACTTAATACTTTAACTAAAACAATAACAGCAACCGGGCATAGCACTCAGTATGTATTGGGGAAAAACTTTTCCGCACTTCCCGTAACCTGGCTTTCTTTTAAGGCCTGGCTCAACAGCAATAAACAAACGGAATTAAACTGGAAACTGGCAGGCGAAACCAATGTAAAACAGTACGAAGTGGAATGGAGTACCGATGGCAGCCGATGGAATTATTTAGCCACTATTCCTTTCAATGTATTGTACAAAGGCGACTATAAAGCCGTGCATTTACAGCCGGTGGCCGGAGTTAATTTTTACCGCATCAGGCAGGTGGACCTTGATGGAAAATTCAGTTATTCCACCATTCAAAGTGTATCACTTGCGGCTAAAACGGACATCAGTATTTACCCCAACCCCGCAACTGATATCATCAATATTACTGGCTGGAACAATATCGTGCAATTACAGTTATTTGACATCAGCGGGCGAAAAATACAACAATGGCAAACCCCACAATCCATTATCAATATTGGAGCGCTTTCGAAAGGCACTTATATTTTGAAAATGGATTTAATAACCGGGCAATCCATCAAACAAAAAATAGTACTGGCTAAGTAAAAAGGAGGGTAGGAAGAACTGCGGGTTTTACCTTTTTATGAATCATGTTATAAAACTATGCCGTTTAGTTAAGACTTTTGCTTCTTTTTATGTAAGATTAGGGTGAGGTGAGAGAAGCAATAATATGCTTAACTAAACGGCAATTTATCTAAATTACTTTTTGGGGCGGGTTTGACAAATACCTTAAAAATTTAAAGAATTACAACCCGGGTCATAACTGTTTTTAGAAGCAAAATTGTAATGGCGGCCAGGTACCTTGTATTGGTAACATATCCTTATATTTAAACTTCCGAATAAAAGGCAACCACTTATTATGAAAGTCTTCCTAACGATAATTTTTACACTAACCACAATAGCTGCTGCCCGGGCACAGAAACCCGGGGATAGCCTTCAATACTACAGTTCTGCTATCCATGATACCTCATCGCTTAACCTGCTGATAAACTATTGTTTCAGGCAGATAGATGTAATTCCTGATTTGTCATTTTCATATTCTCAAAAAGCATTATTAAAAAGCAGGGAGCTTGGCGCAAAGTCGTGTGAAGCAAGGAGTATAACCAACCTGGGCGCTGTTGAAGCTAACAGGGGTAACTATCCCGCTGCATTAAAATACTACATGGAAAGCCTTTCTATTTGGGAACTCCTGAATAATAGCCGGGGTATTTTGCTTAGTAAAAATAATATAGCTCAGGTATATGGATATTTAAAAAGTTCTGTGCTGGAATACCAATTTTTGAAAGAGGCGGAGGCTATCGCCCTGAAAGATCAAATGGAAGAAGAATTAGGGATAGTTAAAACAAACTTATCAATTTTTTATGCAAATACAGCAAATTTCAGGGCTGCATTAAACGAGCAGTTGGCCGCCTTAGCTATCAATTTAAAGTTTAATAAACTTTCGTTGGTATCCCTTGGTTATTCCAATGCCGGTGCTTATCTTTTTTACCTGCACAAAATAGACAGCGCTATTTTATTCTACAGGCAATCAAAAGAACTTGGTGAAAAAATAAATGATAAAAAGGCGATAGCCCTTAGCTGGTCAAACCTGGCAGAAGCTTTTGCCACAAAAGGCATATCAGATACAGCTATAATTTATTATGAAAAAGCCATAATGGTTTCCAAACAAATCGGGTTAAAGGAAATCCTGTCTTTTAGCTATGGACAACTTGCCGAAATTTATAAAAATAAACACGAATTTGATAAGGCGTTACAATTTACCGTGCTTAAACAAAACATAAAAGATTCCATCCTGAATGCAACGGCAACCAAACAACTTGCCGAAATGCAAACAAAATATGAAACGGCAAAAAAAGAACAGAAAATTCAACAGCAGCAGTTTGAAATAACCAAAAAAAATTACTGGATTGCCGGCACAATGAGTTTTGTTTTACTGGCGGGTTTTCTGGGGTACTCTTTTTATCGCAGCAATAAATTAAAGCAGGCGCAGAAGATGCAGGTGGAAATTATTCGCCAGCAAGACATGGCCACCACGGCTGTAATTAAGGCGGAAGAAAATGAAAGAAAACGGATTGCAGGTGATTTACATGACGGAATTGGGCAAACCATGAGCGCTGCTAAATTGAATTTATCGGGTATAAAAAACCGACTTGATTTTAAGGATGATAATGACAAGGTAACTTTTGAAAAAATTGAATATCTTATTGATGAAAGCTGCAAAGAAGTAAGAAGCATAAGCCATAATATGATGCCCAATACACTGCTTAAAAACGGATTAAGTAGTGCCGTTAAGGAATTTATTGATAAAATAGATAGCCGGGTTTTAAAAGTAAATGTTTACAGCGAAGGACTGAATGAAAAAATTGAAAGCAATGCGGAGACCGTATTATACCGGGTAATTCAGGAATCGGTAAATAATGTAATTAAACATGCAGGCGCCACCATGCTTGACATAACCCTAATTAAGGATGGTGATAATATAAGCGCTACTATTGAGGATGATGGAAAAGGTTTTAATATGACGGACATTAAAAACAAAGAAGGTATTGGCCTAAAAAACATTCAGTCCCGGATAGCTTTTTTAAAAGGTACGGTTGAATGGGAGGCGCAAATTGGTAAAGGAACCGTTGTAGTCATAAATATACCAGCCTAAAAAACCCTATCTTTATGATCCCAAATCATGAAAGAGCCGGTTATTCGAATTGCCATTGTAGATGACCATCAAATTGTAATTGATGGCATTTTATCTATCCTGGAAAAAAATCCGCAATTTTCTGTAATTGCCAGTACCACCTCACCGCTGCAAATACTTGAACTAATGCAGCAGGCAACTACCGATGTGCTGATTACAGATATTATCATGCCCGGGATGAGTGGACGGGAACTGGCAGGCGAAGTAAAACGATTGTTTCCCGCAGTAAAAATATTGGCATTAAGCATGAGTGGTGATGCCGAAACGGTGAATCAGTTAATAGACGAAGCGGAAATATCCGGTTATCTTTTAAAAAATACGGGAAAAGAAGAACTTACGGAAGCAATAAATAAAGTGGCGGCTGGTGGTATTTATTTCAGTGAGGCTGTTTTAGATGAATTAAGCAACCACATCAAAATAAAAAGTAGCAATCAGCAGGCGCACATTACCGCAAGGGAAATAGAAATCATTCGCCTTATTGAAAAAGAATTTTCCACCAAGCAGATTTCCGAAACATTATTTATCAGTGAAAGAACTGTAGAAACCCATCGTAAAAATATCCTGCGTAAAACCAATACCAATAATGCGCTTGGGATAATTAAGTATGCTTATAAACAACGGCTGATATAATTTCAGTTTAGATAAATCCGCTATTTTTTATTGTCTTTTTTAATCACCACTTCTACTTTTTTCGTTCCCACTTTCACACCGTTTTTATCCAGAATAATAGTGGTAGCTTTGGCTGGAGGATCTTTAATAATTATAGTAGGCGCAGGATGCACGACAATAACTTCTTTTGTAGTTTCTATAGGCACAGGCTTGGTTGTTTCTGCCGGTTTTTTTTCGTCATTACAAGCCACCATAAAAAGTACGGAGAAAAGAGGCAGCATGGTTATAATCTTTTTCATAAAATGGTTTTAAAGTAAAATAAATGCTGCATTTCAATTGGGCGGCGCTGATGCACCCTGCAGTTGACTACCCGGGGCAAATACAATGCCGTCATCAGTAAAACAGGTATAATATTAGCATATACACATTCCATTAATTTTGGGATTTGTACCACAATTATTAATTTAATGAAAAATTAAACATTCCTGAAAGATGAGAGCGGATCAAAGAAAAAACAGGCCAAAGGAAATCTTTGAGTTGCTTCCACAGGCAATTACTTCCTTCAAAAGAAATGTAATTACGCCGATTTTTGGAGATAGTCCGAATGGAAAATATGCGGATAAGCGTCCGCCGCTACGCTCCGAAATCTTCACTGAAGAACAACTGGAACACCATGCCATAGGGCTTGCAGCCAAACATGCTTTAATTTCCGGGCATCCTTCCGAACAGCTATTAAAGCGGTTGGCCGAAAATGAAAAGATATTATTGGAAGTGCATGCTTTGCTTACCGAAGTAGTAAAAGCAAAAAAGAGGATCGCCCCTGCGGGGGAATGGCTGCTTGATAATTTTTTCCTGATAGAAGAACAAATTTATACCGGCAAAAAACATTTACCGAAAGGGTATAGCAAAGGATTGCCCCAGCTATTAAAAGGAAAATCAGCAGGCTTGCCCCGGGTTTATGATATTGCTGTGGAAATTATTTCCCATAGCGATGGCCATGTTGATCTGGAAATCCTGGTAGGTTTTGTAAATGCGTATCAAACCACCACCTTTTTAAAACTGGGGGAATTGTGGGCTATCCCAATCGTACTCAGGCTGGCATTAATTGAAAACCTGAGAAGGCTTTCCATCCAGATTGCTATTGATATCAACAATAAATTACTGGCCGGCCAATGGGCGGATAAAATGTTGGAGACGGTAGAAAAGGATCCTAAAAACCTGGTGCTGGTAATAGCGGATATGGCAAGGTCTGAACCTCCTATGGAAAGCTCCTTTGTAGCGGAGTTGATTAGACGACTTGAGGAAAAAGGAAGCTCCTTTAGCCTGCCCATAAACTGGCTTGAACAAAGGTTGGCGGAGGATGGATCAACCTGCAGTGAAATGATACAGCAGGAAAATCAAAAGCAGGCGGCCGATCAGGTGTCTATCAGTAATAGTATCAGCAGCCTCCGTTTTTTAAGTACTACCGACTGGCGGGATTTTGTGGAAAGTGCCAGCATAGTAGAGCAAACGCTTCGCAATGATATTGATGGTGTGTATGCAGGAATGGATTTTCACACAAGGGATAATTATCGGCATGCAGTAGAAAAAATTGCCAAGTATAGTGATTTATCCGAACAGGAAGTAGCCGGTATAGCTATTCAATTTGCCAGTGATAATATAGAGAACAAAAATGATCCGCGTTTATCCCATGTCGGATATTATCTTGTTGCCAAAGGATTTTCACAAACACAGAAGCAGGCAAAAGCATGGGTTTCTAAATTTGACTATTGCGGAAATATAGCCAATAGATTTCCCCTGTTTATTTATTTGGGGGGGATTTCACTTTTATCAGGCTTATTTACCTGGGGCCTTGTTGTAAGAGCCTATCAGGCGGAAATGGACAAAACCTTATTGGCCTTGCTTTTCGTGGCAATTTTGTTGGCAACAAGCAGGCTTGCGGTATCTATCATAAACTGGTTAAGTACTATTCTGGTAAAGCCCAACCTTTTGCCCTGCATGGACTATTCAAAGGGTATTCCTATACAATATCGTACAATGGTAGTGATACCAACTATGCTTGGCAGCTTATCTGCAATTGATGAGTTGATTGAAGGACTTGAAGTAAAGTTTTTGGCTAACCGGGATGAGAATTTGCACTATGCCTTATTAACGGATTTTACGGATGCGGCTTCCGAAACACTGCCTGATGATGATCTGCTGCTACAATCCGCCAAACAAAAAACCATTGAGTTGAATAAAAAATATGGCCGGGGATCCAATGATATTTTTTTTCTTTTTCACCGGCCCCGTATATGGAATAGTCATGAAAAGATATGGATGGGGTATGAAAGAAAAAGAGGAAAGCTGGAGCAATTCAACGGCCTGATACGGGGCAGGGGTAAAGAATATTTTTCGATGATAGTAGGTGAGGAAGAAATTTACAGGGCGATAAAATATGTAATTACACTTGACACGGACACGCAATTGCCAAGGGATACCGCCTGGAAAATGGTGGCTACTTTGGCGCATCCCCTCAATCATGCGGTGTATAATGAAAAGAAAGGCCGTGTTACGCAGGGATACACTATTCTTCAGCCAAGGGTGTCTAACAGCCTGCCCGGAAACAACAGTTCAATATACGCACGCATACATGGCAACGAGCCGGGTACCGACCCTTACACAAGTGCCACATCAGATGTTTACCAGGATCTGTTTAAAGAAGGGTCATTTATAGGAAAAGGCATTTATGATGTAGATGCATTTGAACTGGCTTTGAAAAACAAGTTTCCTCCAAACCGCATATTAAGCCATGATCTGTTGGAAGGTTGTTATGCCCGTTCGGGTTTGATTTCGGATGTACAATTGTATGAGGAATATCCTTCACAGTATCTTGCCGATATGAAACGCAGGCACAGGTGGATCCGCGGGGATTGGCAAATAGCGATATGGATTTTACCTTTCGTCCCTGCTGTTCCAAAAGGCTTTCGAAAAAATCCGTTGTCTTTATTCAGCAGGTGGAAAATATTCGACAATATCCGGCGCAGCATTGTGCCGCATTCTTTATTGCTGTTATTTTTATTTGGTTGGACAATTTCATCTGAGCCCTGGTTTTGGACAATGGCAGTTACCCTCATCCTGATAATGCCCTCAATCGTAAATCTTATCTGGGAATTATGCTGGAAACCCCGGGATGTAATTTTTGTCCAACACCTGATTTACTCACTTAAAGCAGCCAGTAATCATTTTGTGCAGCACCTGCTGGATCTTATCTGCCTGCCTTACGAAGTAAATTCAAACGCCGATGCCATCCTTCGCACTCTTGGCAGAATATTTATAACAAAAAGAAACCTGCTGCAATGGAATCCTTACAGCCATAATCAGCAAAAAAACGAAAGTATTGATCATTCTTTTTTTATAATGTGGTTTGCTCCTTTTTTTTCAATTGCTATTTTTATTTACCTGGTCATCTATCAATCACTATTAACTTTACTGATAGCGCTTCCAATAATTGTTCTTTGGATAATAGCACCATTCATTGCGTGGTGGACGAGCCATTCATTTTACTTACGCAAAACCGAACTAACCGCCAATGAAACTTTATACCTTCGAAAACTGGGTAGAAAAATATGGGCGTTTTTTGAAGATTTTGTTGGCGAAGCCGATAATTGGTTACCCCCTGATAATTACCAGCAATATCCTGTTGATAAAATTGCGCACCGCACATCACCCACCAACATTGGCCTTTCGTTGTTGTGTAATTTATCCGCTTACGACTTTGGATATATCGGGTCCGGAAAGTTGATAGAACTTACTAGTAACACCATAAATACTTTGATAAGAATGGATCGTTACCGCGGGCATTTATATAACTGGTATGATACCCGTACTTTAATACCCATGGCACCCAGGTACATTTCTACCGTGGATAGTGGCAATTTTGCAGGCCATCTCATAACTTTAAAACAGGGGTTGTTAACCATTCCTGATAAAAAAATAATTACCCTTTCGGTATTTGAAGGTTTGGCGGATACAGTTGGTTTATTGATTGAAACAAATGAAGCCTCTGAAATATTACTTCAATTCCGGGAGGAACTACAGGAAATAATTCAGTCTGAAATAAAGAGCCTCGAAGAAGCTAAAAACTTTATAGATAAACTGGAGCTTTCTTTTGAAGCGGTGTATGCACAATTGAAACCGGATGCCATAGGGAAAAGTGACGGGTGGGCACAAAAAATAACTTTACAGATTCAACAGATGAAATATGAATTGGTAGGGATGGTGCCATGGATAATATTGACAAAGCCCCCTGAAAAATTTGAACATTTAATACCCCTGTTACCCTTGGTCCCATCAATAAGGGAGCTTGCTAAAATTGAAGAAAGTTTACTTCATGGTATTATCAGTTGTTATTCCCCCGAAAACAGTATTGAGGAAAACGAATGGCTCAATGATTTCCGTAGCCACATTACCCAATCAGGCCGGAGGGCAAAGGAACTCTCCCTTATAATAGAACAACTTGCGGTAAAATGCACTGGCCTGGCAGATATGGAATACAATTTTCTTTATGATAAATCGCAGCATTTATTGTCAATTGGTTATAATGTAGATGAACAAAGAAGGGACAATAGTTTTTACGACCTTCTGGCCTCCGAAGCGAGGCTTACCACATTTGTGGCAATTTCAAAAGGGAAATTACCGCAGGAAACCTGGTTTGCATTAGGCAGGCAATTAACCAATATGGGTACCACCCCTATCCTGTTATCCTGGAGCGGCTCTATGTTTGAATACCTGATGCCCCTGTTGGTAATGCCTACTTACGAAAATACTTTGCTGGATCAAACGAACAGGGCAATCATACAAAAGCAAATTGAATATGGCAAAAAAAGGGGTGTTCCCTGGGGTATTTCCGAATCCGGATATAATATGGTGGATACCAGCCTTAATTATCAATACAGGGCTTTTGGTGTTCCGGGGCTTGGGTTTAAAAGAGGGTTAAGCGATGACCTTGTTATTTCACCCTATTCTACAATTATGGCCCTAATGGTATCTCCGGAAGCTGCCTTTCAAAATCTTCAGTTATTAAAAGAAAATGGATTTGAAAGCAATTATGGATTTTACGAAGCCATTGATTATACCCCTTCCCGCTTGCCAAGAAAGCAAACTCATTCGGTAGTTAAATCTTTCATGGCCCATCACCAGGGAATGAGTTTTTTGTCACTGGCATATCTTCTTTTGGACAGGCCGATGCAAACCCGTTTTGAAGCGGACGTAGAAATAAAATCAACTTTACTCCTGTTACAGGAAAAAATACCGAGGGTGTCCACATTCTATTCTCCCAGTGTGCATGCTGAAGATATTGGTTCCGTTCCCTATGCGGATAATTCAATGAGGATAATCAAAACACCTAACACCATTATACCCGAAGTTGAATTGTTATCCAATGGCAGGTATCACGTAATGGTTAGCAATTCCGGCGGTGGATACAGCCGCTGGAAAAACATTGCGGTTACCCGATGGCGTGAAGACAGTACCTGCGATAATTGGGGTACATTTTGTTTTATCCGCGACCTGGATTCAAATGTTTTTTGGTCAGCCGCATTTCAACCCTCTTTGCAGCAGGGTGAAAATTATGAAGCGGTTTTTACTCAGGGCCGGGCAGAGTTCCGTCGCCACGACCTGATGCTGGATACCCATACCGAGATTGTAGTATCACCGGAAGATGATATTGAATTAAGGAAGGTTCACATTACCAACCGGTCAAGGAAAAAGAGGTTTATTGAAGTCACCAGCTATGCGGAAGTAGTATTGGCACCGGCAATTGCTGATGAAATCCACCCGGCATTCAGTAACCTTTTCGTTCAAACGGAAATCAACCGGCAGCGTCATGCGATAATCTGTACCCGCAGGCCCCGCTCGTTAGAGGAAACCAATCCCTGGATGTTTCATTTAATGAAAGTGCATGATGCGGAAATTAAGAATATATCTTACGAAACAAACCGGTCAGCTTTCATAGGCAGGGGCAACACCATTCATCATCCGGCAATAATGAATCAGGCCACTCCTTTATCGGATACGGCTGGTTCCGTGTTGGATCCTGTAGTGGCTATTCAATACCGTATCATCATTGAACCCGGGGAAACCGCTACCGTTGAACTGATTATTGGCATTGCGGAAACAAAGGAAGTATGCAATAGCCTTATAGAAAAATACCAGGACCGCCATCTCACCAGGAGGGTACTTGAACTTGCCTGGACACACAGCCTGCTGATACTCCGGCAAATTAATGCTACGGAAGCCGATGCCCAGTTGTATGCCCGTCTTACGGCTTCCGTTATTTTCGCCAATGCTTCATTACGTGCGGATCCGGAGGTGATTATTAAAAACCGCAGGGGACAATCAGGCCTGTGGGGATATTCCATTTCCGGTGACCTGCCCATTGTACTTTTGTCAATAGAGGATGCCGCGAATATTAACCTGGTAAAACAAATGATACAGGCGCATTCTTACTGGCGGTTAAAAGGAATAATGATTGACCTGGTAATTTGGAATGAAGACCGTGGCGGCTACCGGCAGGATTTAAACAATCAGATACTTGGATTGATTACGCCTTCTATGTCCGCTGATGTAAAAGATCAGCCTGGTGGGATTTTTATTCGCTCCGCCGATCAGATATCCAATGAAGACCGTATTTTATTTCAATCAGTGGCACATATCGTTCTCTCTGATAAAATGGGCACATTGGAAGAGCAGCTTAATCGCCGTGGTAAATTAAAATCCACCATTCCATATTTTAATCCTGCTAAATTTCATTCCTCCGTGGTAACGGAGGTGGCACCACGAAACGATCTTTTATTCTTTAACGGTTATGGTGGTTTTTCAAAGGATGGGAAAGAATACGTAATTACCACGACACCGGTAAAACCCACTCCGGCGCCATGGATAAATGTGCTGGCCAACCCTCATTTCGGAAGTATTATTTCCGAGTGCGGCCAATCTTATACCTGGATAGATAATGCGCATGAATTTCGGCTTACCCCATGGAACAACGATCCAATAAATGACCTGAATGGAGAAGCATTTTATTTAAGAGATGAAGAGAGCGGAAGGTTTTGGTCGCCTGCCCCATTGCCCGTCCGTGGAAAATCGCCTTATATAACCAGGCATGGATTCGGTTATAGTATTTTTGAACATAGTGAAGATGGTATTGATTCCCAAATATGTGTATATGTTGATATAGCCTCTCCGGTAAAATTTATAGTTTTAAAACTGCGAAACAATTCAAGCCGCCCGCGGCGTATTTCCGCTACAGGTTATGTAGAATGGGTATTGGGTGATTTGCGTTCAAAAACCCAGATGCATATTATAACCGAAATGGATATCCGTAGTGGAGCCATCATCGCGACAAATGCTTACAATACCGAATTTGCCGGCAGGGTTGCGTTCTTTGATGTAGATGATGTGAATAAATCCTATACAACTGACAGGACGGAATTTATTGGCCGTAATGGTACGATGGATAATCCTGAAGCTATGAACAAGGCAAGGCTTTCAGGACGCATTGGCGCTACCCTCGATCCTTGTGCGGCATTGCAGGTAGTATTTGATCTTGCCGAAGAAGAAGAACATGAAGTGGTTTTCCGCCTGGGTTCGGGAAAAAATTTAAAGGATGCGCTTGCTATTATTCAACAGTTTGCAGGAGGTGCGGCAGCTCATGACGCATTGATAAAAGTAAACCGGTTTTGGGAACAGGCACTGAACAGGGTACTCATTGAAACACCCGATGCAGCCATAAATGTGCTTGCCAATGGATGGTTAACTTATCAAACAATTGCATGCCGGTTGTGGGCACGAAGCGGTTTTTATCAATCAGGTGGCGCCTTTGGATTCAGGGACCAGTTGCAGGATACCTTGTCATTGATGCATGCCCAACCCGGCATGGTAAAAGAACAAATCCTTTTATGTGCTTCAAGGCAATTTAAGGAAGGCGATGTTCAGCATTGGTGGCATCCACCCTTGGGAAGGGGCGTCCGCACCACCTGCTCGGATGATTATTTATGGCTGCCCTTTGTAACCATCAGGTATGTCATTTCAACTGGCGACCATTCCATATTGGATGAAGAAGTACACTTTATTGAAGGCCGGTTATTGAATGCCGGTGAAGAATCATTTTATGATCTGCCCATCCGGAGTAACGAAATAGGCAGCTTGTATGAGCATTGCAAAATAGCGATTAGGCATGCGCTAAAATTCGGGGTGCATGGGTTACCACTTATCGGGTCGGGCGACTGGAATGACGGTATGGATAAAGTAGGTAATCATGGAAAGGGTGAAAGCGTATGGCTGGCATTTTTCCTTTATGATGTTTTGAAAAAATTTACGACGGTAGCACGTATAAAGAATGATGATGCGTTTTTAAAAAAGTGTAATGACCAGGCGGAATTTTTACGAATCAATATAGAAAAGAATGCCTGGGATGGGGAATGGTACCGCCGTGCTTATTTTGATGATGGCACGCCACTCGGTTCAGCTCAAAATGCTGAATGCAAAATAGATTCCATTGCGCAAAGCTGGTCGGTATTAACAAATGCCGGCGGGGCTGAACGAACAGCGACAGCTATGGATTCCGCCAATAAATTCCTGGTGCGCAAGGAAGATAAAATGATACAGCTTTTCGATCCGCCTTTCGATAAGTCGGATCTGAACCCCGGCTACATTAAAGGCTATGTTCCGGGTGTAAGGGAAAATGGCGGTCAATATACCCATGCCGCGGTATGGCTGGTAATGGCTTTTGCGGCAATGGGGAATAAGGAAAAAACCTTTGAATTATTACAGATGATCAATCCGGTCAATCATGGAAAAGATCCTATATTAATAGATGAATATAAAACAGAGCCTTATGTGGTAGCAGCCGATGTGTATGGAGAGGCATTAAATAAAGGCCGTGGCGGCTGGACATGGTACACCGGTTCCGCCGGATGGATGTATCAACTGATTATTGAATCATTTATTGGTTTAAAAAAGGAGGGTGCCACATTGCATTTCAAACCTTATATCCCAATAGAATGGCCTTCGGTGAAGATCCAGTATCGTTTTGAAACTTCCCTGTATAATTTAGAATACCTGCAATCATCCGCGGAAGCTGGTGAAGCAATAAAGGTGTTGCTTGATGGAACCCTGCAACCGGGTGATAGCATTTTATTATTGAATGATGGATTAACACATGAGGTAACTGTTAGGTTAAACGCCAACTCCTGAATAGGATTATCATTTAGTTAAGGGGTTTGTGGCAAATACTTTTCAAAAAATCCAAGTGTACGTTTCCAGGCCAATTTCGCGGCACCTTCATTATATCGTGTAGGCGCTGTATCATTGTGAAAGGCATGGTTAGCTCCTCCATAAACATATAATTCATATTGGATGCCCGCTTTTTTTAATGCTGCCTCATAAGCCGGGATGCCGGCATTGATACGCTCATCCAATTCCCCATAATGCAATTGCACCGCCGCTTTAATTTTTGGCACATCCGCCGCATCCGGTTGAGCGCCATAAAATGCGACAGCCGCTTTTAAGGATGGAATATTTACCGCCAGTTTATTTGCCATTCCCCCACCCCAGCAAAAACCAACACAACCAATATTACCATTGCAATCTTTACGGCCGGGCAAATAATCAACTACTTTTTTAAAATCCTGAAAGCTATCCTCAGCTTTCAATTGTTGAAATAATTGCCTGGCTTCATCCTCATTGGCCGGGGTGCCACCTAATGGGGATAACGCATTAGGCGCAATTGCCAGGTAGCCGGCTCTTGCCGCACGCCGGGTAACATCTTCAATATGCGCATTCAAACCCCGGTTTTCATGAATTACAATTACTGCCGGGTATTTTGTTTCAATCTTTGGCCGGGCTACATAAGCCTGTATGTCGCCATTAAAACCGGGATAGCTAATGCGCTCTGTGAATAGCTCTTCTTCCGGTATAGTTGCGGCATTAGCTGCATTTATTTCCAGCATGGGAAGTATTGCCATGGCAGCGGCGGTACTGCCCGCCATTTTCGCAAGCCGGCTTAAAAATTCCTGGCGGCTTAAAGGCCGGTGCGTATATTCATCGTAAAGGTTAATGATTTGCTGTTCCATATTTTTAGTTGAATGATTTGCTTAAAATTACTCAAATTAATTATATTTCATAGCATGGAGTTTTTCAAAAAAGAATTCCACAATATCGTAAACGATTGCCAAATTCTTTTTATACTACAGGGTAACTAAAAAACCTTCGCAAATATGCGAAGGCCGTGTATGGGGGTTACAAACTGTTAATAGTAATGGCGAAAGCGTTTTCCCTTTTTATAATATTTAATTGGATAAATATCCGGCGATTGTAAAAACTTATTTACCAGGCTTTTTACCAATTGAACCAACGGGTTGGTGTTATGCTTATTAAGCTTTGCGGACATGAAATTAAATTTTATAAAATAAGAACGCAGGGCATTTAAATTTATTGTATTTAATGGAAAAGGCGTTTGGATTGCTGTTGCATTCTTTTGTTTCCATGCCTTCGAAATAATGACACAGCCTCATAAAAAAAATCATAAATGACTGCCATTTTTACGTTTTGTATAATGGTTAACTTCGCAGGGTTAATAATAATTGTCAGTAAAAAGGACCTGCCAATACGATGGCATGATAAAAGGGTAAACAGGGAAGTAAATATAAAATAAATGAAAAAGATATCAGTTGATATGGATGGCGTATTAGCCAATGTGTATAGCCAGTTTGTAAAAATGTACGCCGGAGAATCTGGTAAAATAATTACATTGGAGGAAGTAACCGGAATGGCCGAAGGTAAAGCGTTTCCGAACGTATTGAAATATGTAAACAGCCCGGGGTTTTTTCTTGAAGCGCCGGTTATGAAAGACAGTCAGGATATTTTGAAAAAATTAAATGATCACTACAAAATATTTATAGTTTCCGCGGCAATGGAATTTCCCGGAAGTTTAATGGAAAAACAATTATGGTTAAATGAACACTTCCCATTTATCACCTGGCAGCAAATGGTGTTTTGCGGATCCAAAGAAATAATAAAAGCCGACATCATGATTGATGACCATTTCAAAAACCTTGATCTCTTTTCAGGGGATACGATATTGTTTACACAGCCACATAATTTATTGGCTAACGCCGGAAGTCACAGGCGGGTGGATTCCTGGAAAGAGATTGAACAGGTTTTATTGCCCTGATAAACCAAAGCGGTATTAAGGGAAAGATTAGTTATAATGCTATGCAGGTTGAGGAAGAACAAATAAAATACAAACGCAAACAGAACAGGGAAAAACAATGGCGTTTTAATCAGAGAATTTAAATAATCAGAACAAAGCTATTCAAGCCTGGATTTGTAAACCGGGTGAAATAGAAAAATTTTTTTTAAGTACAACCCTCAGTTGTGCCGCATCCCTTCGGCTACTTTAAAAACATGGAGTATGTATGGAAACAACGCATCCATAGTTTCTTTCGCACCACGGGTTGAACCGGGCAAGGTGATGATTAGTGTGTTTTTTATAAAGCCCGCCACTCCCCTTGATAGCATGGCAAAGGCTGTTCGCTGCTGACCATAATTGCGGGCTGCCTCCATGATGCCGGGGATTTCCCTGTCTAATAAAGGCGCAATGGCATCGGGTGTTACATCTCTTGGTGAAAGGCCGGTGCCGCCGGTAAAAAGCACCAGGTTAAAACCATCTTCACTCAACTTTTTTGCGGTTGACTGGATAGTGGAAAAATCATCGGGTATGATTTGATATATCTCCGTTGACAAATTGAGCGCTGCTAATTTTTCCCTGATCAGTTTACCCGAACTGTCTGCCTTACTACCGGCTGTTACACTATCAGAACATACCACCACTGCACATCGCAGCTCGCTGTTTGAACTATTTTTGAAATCAGATTTACCGCCACTTTTACTTTGCAGCCGGATCGTTGATATTTCAATTCCCTTATCAAGTGGCTTCAGCATATCGTACATTGTAAGTGCCGTAACTGCGGCGCCATGCATGGCTTCTACCTCCACACCGGTTTTGTAAATGGTATGTACTTCCACCGTAATTAAAATTGTTAATCCATCAATATGATGCGTGATGGCGGCATATTCTACAGGCAATGGATGGCAGTCGGGAATTACATCGCTCGTCTTTTTTATACCCAGTAAACCGGCGGCCCTGGAGAATTCAAATACATCTCCCTTTGGAACTTTTTTATTCCTGATCGCCTCAATGGTT
>JAVHOI010000223.1:26946-33810 GCA_036169975.1 Ferruginibacter sp.
TGAGCGGAAGAAGTAAACACAAATAAAGAAATTTCACCGGCGGCAACCTTTCCAAGGCTATGATACACATGCATGCAGGTGAGGCCGTATTTATTAATAATGCCTTCTCTTATTTCATGCATTTTTTCGAGCGCCATTTCCTGGTAGGTGGTGTATTCAATTGCGGTTACCTTTTTACCTTCAATCTCATCGGCACGGACCTGCCCAAGGAAAATACCATGGCCACCTATACCGGTTTTTGTACCGTGTCGTTGAATACTTTCCCCGATAAATGCGGGTGTAATTGCCCCGGTTACAAATATGTTTTTCGGTTTTCTTTCTGTCATGCCTGTTGTGTTGGATTATTTTTTAACCAGTTAAGTATCCCGCCCTGCAAACTGTATATTTTTTTTGATTCGCCATAAGTTTCAAATAACCATTGGGCTGCCTGCAAGCTTCTTTTTCCTGTCTGGCAAAATACAATTACTGTTTTGTTATTAATACCTGCGATATTTTCCCTGAATGTTGACAATGGAATTTGGGTATAATCAAATCCGATTGGTATTGGTAATTCATTTGTCTCCCGCACATCAATAATTTCTACAAAGGTAGCGTTACGTAATTGATCAAACGAGGAAACATCAATTTCAAATCGCCGGTTGGTGGAAGCACAAAGCCAACCGTAATCCATGCCCTCAAATTCATCTTTAGTATTAGGTAACAGCAGGCTGGTTCCCTGCCTTGCGGATAAAGAAATTTCATACACCTGGTTATTCAAAGCATTGTAGGTTAAAAGGGAATTGACTAAGACTTTTCCAATTCCCGTAATCAGCTTAATGGCTTCGTTGGCCTGCATGGCGCCAATGATACCGGGTAAAACGCCCAGCACGCCTGCTTCCGCACAGTTTAAGATTTCACCCACATTGGGTGGTTCGGGAAAAAGGTCGCGGTAATTGACAGGAATACCGCCCTTTTCGTTTTGAAAATTAAAGAGTGCGACCTGCCCCTCAAATTGCGAAACAGCTCCATACACCAAAGGTTTATTCAGCAAAACGCAGGCATCATTGATCAGGTAGCGGGAGGAAAAATTATCCGTTGCGTCAATCACAATATCGTAAACTTCAATAATGGCTAATGCGTTTTGCGTCGTTAACCTTTTGTTGTATGCAATAATTTTTATACCGGGGTTTAATTTGGCCAAACTATGTTTCGCTTTTTCCGCTTTTGAAAATCCAATATCACCGGTGGAATACAATGGCTGCCGGTGAAGGTTCGACATTGCGACAACATCATCATCAACAACACCAATATTCCCTACCCCGGCTGCCGCCAGGTATTGCAATGCGGGACAGCCAAGTCCACCGGCGCCCACTACCAAAACTTTCGATTGAAATAATTTTCGCTGGCCTGCTTCGCCAAATCCTTTTAAGATAATTTGCCGCTGGTATCTTTCGTAAATGGTGTTATCACTTTTCATTTTTTATCCTCCGGAAAAAGGTGGCAATAAAGCTACGGTGCAATTATTTGTAAGCGGGGTATTTCCTGAAATAACTTTTTTATCCACGGCGATTACAAACTTTGAACTGATCAATGCGGGATATCCTATTTGAAGCGTTACTACAAGACTGTCTGTATCAGTAACATCTTTCATGGTTAATGATCCGGCGCCGGTTATGTCGGTAAGCTGGCCAAATAAGATAATATTTATTGTCATAAAGAATTTTATTTTGATTGGGCCAGATCTCACGGGTTTTAAAAACTTGTGAGATCTTTAATTTTTACTTTACCCGTTCAATAATTATTTTTTGTAATCCCTTTACATATCTTCTTCCGGTAGCATCATCCAGTGCGGAAATTAATGCCATGCGGTTATTCATGCCTGTTCCCTGTTTCCCATCCAGTTCTGTTATGAGCAATACATGCTTTCCTGTTTCATTATTAAAAATCTCGTTCCATGAAAACACCACTTTATAATTATCCGATGCGATGCAAACAAAATAATATTCACTCAGCAATTTTGGATTTGCCTGCCCAATGGTTAGTTTACCTAAAATGTCTTTTAATAAAACGCCTTTAATGTTTTTCAGGCTACTTTTTCTTTCAAGCAGATGATTGGTGATTACAAGACTGTCAATTTTTACAACGGGTAAAACAGCGAGGTCACTGAATGTAAATGTTTGTGATTGTTTTACATTTCCTTCCACGATAAAACTTTCAGTGGGGGCAACAGATTTTTGGGCTACTGATTGTGCGGCCATAAAAACCAGGATTACTGTTACTATTATTTTCATGTTTCTTTTTTTTAGTTCTTCCTTGCAAGGTAGCCTGATGTTTATCTAAAATACAACATGGATAAAGATCCATGAAGGTATGCCTTACAAGAGTGCGCCGTCCGCCCGGCTGAACCATTCGGACGGGCAATAATGATCAATAGCTGCAATTCAGCCTGGCTCCAAAATTCTTATCATGCACTGCAACACAGTTTACGCATGCGTAAACAGTAATTTATAAACTGCCAGTAATAATACTACCGCTAAAACATATTTTAAAATGCTTTGTTTAAATTTTAATGCCCCAAAATAAGCGCCTGATAATCCGCCTACAAAAGCGATTGCTACATACCAAATCATATTTGAATTGAACTGAATGCCTTTTGTAAATTGACCCGCCAGGCCTGCTGCTGAATTTACAAAAATAAACAAGGCGCTAATGGCGGCAGTTTGTTTTTGATCCGTCCATTTTAAAAACAACAATATGGGCGAAAGGATAATGCCGCCACCAATACCAATCAACCCCGAAAGAAATCCAATGGCCGCCCCGATCAACAGGGATAACCCCGTATTAACTTTCTTTAATTCATTGGCAGGCGTATTGGCAAAAAATAAAAACCGGGCAACCGGAATTAGTAAAAACAGGCCAAGTATTTTTTTGTAAACTGATCCATCCACTACTACTAAGCCCCCAATGAAAGCCAGGGGCACGGATGCAAGCGCCAGGGGGAAAAATATTTTCCAGATAAAATGTTTGCCCCGGTAAAATTGTATAAAGGAAGTAAGTGATACAAAAAGATTCAGCAGCAGGGCAGTTGGTTTCATTACTTCCGGCGCAATGCTGAACAGCGCCATCAGCGCAAGATAGCCGCTTGCGCCGCCATGCCCCACCGAAGCATATAAAAATGCTACCAGGAATAATAATCCGTAAAATAAAATAATGCTTTCCTGCATGTAGATTTATTATTCGGGTAATAAATGTATTTCAATCATTTCGCCTTCGGCGCAATGTGTAACCTCTTCATCAATTTTTATCAGGCAGTTGGCTTTGGCAAACGAACTGAGGCGGTAACTTTCCTGCGCATCCAATGGCGTTACTTTTTCACCATCATAATATCCTTTTAAAAAATGGGTAAGCCCGGTAGGTTTATCAATTTGCTTTTCCAGGGGAACCTGTACAATTTTCAAATCCTTTTTGAGATGACTAAGTTGTCGCAACGCCGGAATCACATACTCATAAAAACAGGTAAGTACCGAAGAAGGATTGCCCGGCAATCCAAATACCAGTTGATTTTCTTTTTTACCAAAATACAATGGCTTACCCGGCCGCTGTTTTATGCGGTGAAATAATTTTGTTACGCCGCATTGGTTTGCGGCTTCCAATACAAAATCATAATCGCCAACGCTGATACCGCCGGTTAACAGCACAACATCGCTTTCTTTTAATGCATCCTGTAATATTTGTTTTAAAATATTCAGGTCATCATCCGCCCAAAATATTTTTACCTGCCGGATTTTTAATTGTTGTAATGCCGCGGTAAGCGTGGCTGAATTGGATTCATATACCTGCCCGTGTCGTAAAGGTTTTCCGGGTAGTTGTAATTCTTTTCCGGTAACAATAATGCTCACTAAAGGCTTGGGATAAACATTCACTTCGGTAATACCAATGCCTGCTAAAAAACCGATCGCCGCCGGTGATAAAACAGTTTCCGCCGCCAACGCCCGGGCACCTGCTTTTATTTCTGAACCTTTTGGCCTTACGTTTCCCCCGGATTTTAATTTCTCATCTTCAATGAGCAATTCGCCATTTACAATGCTCACCTTTTCCTGCATCACAACAGTGTCGGTTCCATCCGGTACGGGGGCTCCGGTGAAGATGCGTGCCGCCTGACCGGGTGAAATGAAAAATTTTTTATTTGAACCGGCAGGGATCTCCCCCGTAATTTTTAAAATTTTATTTGTTTGCCAGCCGCTGTAAGAAAAAGCGTATCCATCCATGGAAGACTGGTTGAATGCCGGGATATCAATGGTGGCATAAATATCAGCGGCAAGCGCCAGGCCTGCTGATGACGAAAGCTTTTGCAGCGCCGGGTTTAAAGGGCTTACCATTTCCCGGATTATTTTTTTTGCTTCTTCTACTGTCATCATGTTGTTGTAAATCATTCACTATTTTTAAAATGCCTGGTATTTGAAAAGAGGCTTATCCGTTGTGGAATAAAATTTCATGCGACTTATATGGTCAACTAAAGCAATTTCTAAAATGATCCGTTTACAATTAACGCTAAACGAAAAGTAAAAATCAGACAAGAAAAATATGCCCTGATTTTACATAGACATCTTATCCTCTGGTATAACTTGCCGTTGTTGTCATTATCCAATCAGTAAACTGATTCGTCTTCCAAGGCCTTCCTCAAAAATCCGGTAAAGTGTTGAAAGTTGTATGTCACACTTTCCGTTTTCAAGCCGTGAGATGTAACTCTTTTTTGTTCCCACTTTGTCTGCAAGTTGTTCCTGTGTGAGATTGGCTTCACGCCTGGCTATTTTTAGCGTTTCGCTAATGACAAAGTATTGCGCTTTGGATTCAAATTCTTCCCGTTTATTACTCCCGATTTTACCATATTGAATGTCCAGGATTTCGTCAAAGTTCTTCGCATTTCTTATCGCTTCGTTCTTATTATCCGCTAATTTATTTTTTTTTATTTTGTATCCCTGAATCTTTGATTTCATTTTGTTTGTCTTTTAAAGTGAAATATTCTTTTTTAAGTTTTACGGCTAATGCAATTTCCTGCTTTGGCGTCTTTTGGGTTTTCTTTTGAAATCCGTTAAACAGTACTACCAGGTTCCCTTTGTCAAAGCAGCAAAAGATGCGATAGATGTTGCTTTCGGCTTCCACCCTGCTTTCATATAGTCCATCAGTTCCTCCAATATGCTTCAGGAACTTTTCCGAAACTTTGTCAACCGTTTTGAGAATTAGAAAAATGTAACCAATTTTTTCTTTCACCCTATCGTTTACTTCCAGGTAGAAGTCCTGAAAATAATGCCCGTGAAATATGATTTGTCTTTCCTTTGTCAATGCGCAAAGATAACTTTTAAGTTAACAATAATAAAGCACGGTAAAAAACATCCTGCGATTAGTTTTTTAGAAAGGCAATTGTTCAAAGCCGCACTTACCTTTATAGCCTGCCGCTAATTAATTTATCCGCCAATGGTAATCATACTTCTGTTATGGATTTCTTCTGCATGTACATGTTCAAAATCCGCGGTAAACTGCCCTCCTAATTCTTTGGCTTTACTGCCAATACTTTGTTGTATTAATGGAAGGATATTTTCGCCCCTTCGAAATGCGGTGAGCAGGTCTGTTTCTTCTTTGGAGAAAAGGCAATTTTTCATTTTACCATCTGCGGTTAACCGCATACGGTTGCAGCCACTGCAGAAAGGGGAAGTCATGGTACTGATTACCGCGAATGTGCCGGCATGACCAGACACCGTGTATTTTTTTGAGGTATCATTTATTTCGTCATTCAGGCGAACCACCGGGTATTTTGATTCCACCACCTCCAATATTTGTTGCCAGGTGAAAACTTTATTGCTCGTCCACCGGTTTCCACTGAAGGGCATGAATTCGATAAAGCGTACATGAACGGGTGTATCCTTTGTCCATTCAATAAAATCATTGATCTCCATATCATTCATCCCTTTCATCATCACCACATTTACTTTTACATGAAAGCCTTCGCCAATCATCAGGTGGATATTATCATACACCTTTTTAAACTGGTCCCTCCGGGTAAGCAGAAGGAATTTATCTGAATGCAAAGTATCCAAACTGATATTAAGTGACCTGACATTCGCTTCTTTCAATACTTCCGCATAATCGTGCAGGCGTGTACCGTTGGAAGTGAGCGTGAGCGTTACCGGAAGTTTTGATAAGGAAAGTATTATTTTATCCGCATCTTTTCTTACCAATGGCTCGCCACCGGTAAGCCTGATTTTGTTTACGCCCTCCGCTACGAATATTTTTGCGATGGCTTCTATTTCATCCAACTGCATCAGCCGCGATACAGGCGTAAATTCATAATCCTCCTCCGGCATGCAATAAAAGCAACGCAGGTTGCAGTTATCGGTAAGCGATATCCGCAGGTAATTATGGTTACGTCCAAAAGAATCTAATATCATTTTATCAAAATATTTAAACTACCAAAGAGTTAATTTGCCGCCAGGCCCGGCTTCATTTTTTTGTTGCTATTCGTAGTTTTTCAAACTATTCCTTTTACAACTATTCCTATAATTTTAATTAAACCAAACTTCTCTTCTATTAAAAACTATCCAAAGGTGAAGACTATTGCATTTCACCCCTCCTTCGGAGGGGACGGGGGAGGCTTTCATAATCCTCCTCCGTATCAATATCAATATTCCCCAAAGGGAAATCAACTACTGCTACCTGATCCGGATTTTTTTTCATTATTTTTTTTGCCCCGGTATCACCCTTCAATTTTAGCAAAGATGCGAATATAGTTTTATCAAATAAAGCGGGTGTACCCATACTGTTTGCATAATTGCTTGCAATGATGGGCATACCTGTCTTCTGATATTTTTCCACCAGGCCATCCAGCAA
>JAVHOI010000223.1:33910-42246 GCA_036169975.1 Ferruginibacter sp.
TTCCCAAACGGGAAGATGCGCCTGCGGCGAGTAAAATAATGCTGTATAAACCTGCTGTATGATTTTGTCTGGGAATAGTTATATCATTTTTATACATTCGAAGTTACTCTTTGTTTATCAATTCTGTAAAAGGGGCATTCCAATCCGATAACAATCAGAGGACAATTTTTTTTGAAGGGTTGCCAACCCACACAATAAATTTTAAAGTAATTATGGTAAACGAAAGGTTGGCAACCCAGTGTGACAACGATGGCGGAAAAACCGCAGGACATGAAAGGACAATTTACTTTTTTATAAAACAATTTATTGCCATTAATAAAATATCCCTTTTTATCTTTTGGATAATTTCGTACTTTACTTTTTCATTTCAAAAAACCTTACTCATGGCTTCCTATAACCTTACCATTAATGGTAAAAATTACAAAATAGATGCGGACCCAAAAATGCCATTGCTTTGGGCAATACGGGATCTTGCAAATCTTACCGGAACAAAATATGGATGTGGCATAGCACAATGCGGCGCCTGCACCGTGCATCTCAATGGCAATCCAATCCGTTCCTGCTCTATCCCTGTTTCAGCGGCGGCCAATCAAAAGATCACCACCATTGAAGGCCTTTCTGAAAACAATACCCATGCGGTACAACAGGCCTGGATAAAAGAACAGGTGCCGCAATGTGGTTATTGCCAGAGTGGGCAGATGATGGCTGCGGCGGCTTTGCTAAAGCGCAACCCTAACCCCAACGATAAGGATATTGATACTGCCATGCAGGGGCATATTTGCCGTTGTGGCACCTATCCCCGCATCAGGCAGGCCATTAAAACTGCCGCACAGATTATGTCAAAGCGGGCTTAAATTATCGTTAGAGATTTTCATGTATTTACATCAATTGAGTAACTCTCCATGAAGAACTTTATTTTGAATTAATCTTTCAATACAAAAAACAAGCTATCATGAATACAGCTAATAAAAATTTATCTCGCAGAAAATTCATCGCACTGTCTTCCCTGTCGGGTACGGCATTTACCATCGGGTTTTATTATCCTGCCGCATCAAAGGGTTTAGAAAAAATATTGACTGCACAAACAGCAGATGAAAAAGGGATCGAACTGACTTCATGGATATCCATTGATAAATCTGGCGTAGTTACCTTAGTTAATCACCGTTCCGAAATGGGGCAGGGCTCATTTCAGGCAGTGCCACAGATCATCGCGGAAGAACTTGAAGTTGACCTTGATAAAGTGAGAATTGTTTTCGCACCGGGCAACAGTAAGAAATATGGGAGCCAGATTACCGGCGGCAGTTCTACGGTAAGGGGCGCCTACAAAACTTTGTTACGCACCGGAGCCACTGCACGTGAAATGCTGATAGCCGCCGCGGCAAAAACATGGAATGTGCCTGCCATTGAATGTTATGCTGAAAATGGGATGGTGCATCATCGCCCTTCGGGGGAAAAATTGAGCTATGGCGACCTGGCAGAGGGAGCATCCAAACTTCCGGTGCCTAAACAGGTAATCTTAAAAGAAAGGAAAAATTATAAGATCATTGGACAGCCACTGCCAAGGCAGGATACACCGCTTAAAACCAACGGCAAAGCGATATTTGGTTTGGATAAAAAATTACCCGGCATGTTGTATGCGGTAGTGGAGCGTAATCCAAGGTTCAGGGGCAAGGTTAAAAGTTTTGATGATACTGCCGCTAAAGCCATCGCAGGGGTAAAGCAAGTTTTTAAAGTGGAGATGCCGGTATTCGGTTCGGTGAGGGAAGGCGTAGCGGTGGTTGCCGATAATCTCTGGACGGCTATGCAGGCAAGAAAAGTATTGAAAGTAGAATGGGATGATGAAGGCTTTGAACACCTCAATACAACTCAGTTGTACGAACGCATGAAGGCCGACCTGAAAAAACCCGGACTGTCGCAGCGGACTGGCGGAAATTTTGAAGAGCGGTTTCAGAAAGCTGGTAAAAAATTAGAAGTGGTGTATGAAACTCCTTATGAATCGCATAGCTGCATGGAGCCATTAAATTGCATTGCCAATGTTCAGGGCGATAAATGCGAAGTATGGGGTCCAATGCAGGCGCCTGATTGGGTACAAAGCGATATCAGTGAGCGGCTAAAAATACCGATTGAAAATGTAACCGTAAACATGACTTTTTTGGGTGGCGGATTTGGCCGCAAGGCATTTACGGATTACCCTTATGAAGCTGTTTTGATATCCAAAGAAATAAAGGCTCCCGTGCAGGTGGTATGGACACGTGAAGATGATATGACACAGGGGCCATTCCGGCCGGGAGCTGTGTATGAATGCAGGGGTGGGATCAATGATAGCAGGATTGCCGCATTACAGGTAAAACTTGCTTCGCAAAATATGGATCACCAGTGGCCGGGTGCGGATAAAACAAATTTCAATGGCAGCACTATCGAAGGTTTCGCGGAGGGCTATTTTGAATCCATCCCCAATTATAGTTTCGCTGATATCCCTACCGAATCACCCATACCCGTAATGTGGTGGCGCTCCGTATATTCTTCAACCAATGGATTTGCCTATGAAAGTTTTATTGATGAGCTGGCACACGCCGCGGAAAAAGACCCGCTTGATTTCAGAAGAAGCCATCTTGGTGGCGAACGTTACCAGGCCATCCTTGATAAGCTGGAAGAAATGACCGGATGGAAATCACGCGGTAAAAATGATGGCTGGGGTTTGGCCATCACGGAATGTTTCAAAAGCATTGTGGGAGAAGCGGTAAAAGTTTCGCGTAATGCTGATGGGAAATTAAAAATTGACAAAATCGTGGCAGTGATGGATTGTGGCTGGTATGTAAACCCCGATATCATTAAAGCGCAGATTGAAGGAAGTATTGTAATGGCTTTGGGTGCGGCGGTAACGCATGAAACCCATTTTGAAGAAGGTAAAGCGGTGGAGAAAAATTTCAATACTTACCCGATGCCGCGTATTAGTGATATTCCTGCAATGGATATCCATATCATGGACAATGACGAAAAACCCGGTGGCGCCGGCGAACCTGCCTTGCCACCTTTCGCTCCGGCATTGTGCAATGCTATTTTTAATTTAACCGGAAAACGGATTCGTAAGCTGCCTTTTAAAATGGAAGAGGTGTAGTGGGGAATCAATTAACAATTAAGAATGATGAATTAACAATTAAGAATTAAGAATTAAAAATGGTTAAATCGGGCGCTTAAAATTTTTCTTAAAATTTAATTTATAGAGCCAAGCCAAACAATTCGCAGTAAATAATTATAAACAGAAATGAAGTAAACTGAAAATGAACCGGCGGTTTTTATCATTCAAAATAATCCCAAAAACTGTTCCTCATTCTTAATTCCTCATTCTTAATTTTTAATTCTGATCTCATTTCCTTTCCGCCTTTACCTGTGCAACTTTTATCATTGGATTTTTGTTTCCCCAACTGTTTGATACAAAATTCAACACATCGGATATCTCCCTGTCAGAAAGATTATTTAATGCAGCCATCGGGGTGTTGTATTGTTTTTCATTCACCGTAATTTCACCTTCCTGGCCTTTTAAAATAATACCAATAGCCCGCTTTTGGTTTTTTAAATAAACTGTATTAGCTAAGGGCGGAAATACCCCTTCCACACCTTCTCCGGCGGGCATGTGGCAACTGGCACAATTGGCCGCATACACATCTTCTCCCCGTTTCATGCTTTGCTGTAAGGTGTCTTCCTGTGCAAATACCAGCCAGCAAGCGCTGGTTACAAAGCCAATGAGTAAACTTGTTTTTATTATCATAAAAAATAAATTAAATAATTTTAAAGAGAAAATAGGAGTATTAAAAAGAAGGCATACCCTGCATCACAACGAAGATAGGGAATTGGTAAATATTAAATAAGTTGCAAGCGGCTATTTCTGGGTCAACACATGAAAATTATAATTTTTTTTGTATCAAATGACAATAAAATTTCAAGGAGATATTCATTATCTCTATTTGTCATTCCCCTAACTCTTGTCAGGGTTGCAAAAATTGGCTAACGTTTTTACCTTCATACCACAAGGAGAAACAAGCCGACTTAAATTTGGTGTTCACCACCCGTGTGTCCTTCAGGTCGGGATGTATAAGTTCTTGCGAAATAATTTGTATGGCTATGTTGCAATAATTGGTGGCATTTATTTGCCCCCCGTTCCTAAAATTTACAATTCATTACGTATAGCTTCTTTGTATTTTTTATATATCACTTTTAAAAAAGTAGTATGAAAAAGTTAGTTAAAAAAAATTTCATTCCCCATTGTTTACCTTAATGCAGCGGGTATAGATGTGGGTAGCCGTTCGCATTATGTTGCCACTGGCTGGCGCTGAAATGAAATTTATACAGACAGGGTATTTGCCCGATTATTCCCCCGGAGAAGAATTGTACAATAAATTTTATCAAAAATATAGGTGGGCTTTGAAAGGTGAAATCCCAACTCCGTCTTCTTTCGGTGACTCTTTCTATAATCAGCAACACGCAAAAACAATTTAAGACTAACTGATCAAAGTGAAGGCAAGTAAAAGTACCAATCATTGAAACTATATAATCCGAGCCTTTATTGTATCAAAACATCGCCAATTATCGTCATTTTTTTCATCCTGGCAACTATTAAAACAAAAGCAACATTCAGTCAATGAATGCAATTAAAAATTTCATCACACCAAATAAGCATTTAGAAAAAAGAAAAGCCCGCAATAAACTCACGAGCCTTTCCTGGTCGCTTTATAACTGTATATTCTTTATCTTCCTAAAGGGATACCGGCGGATAAACTAAATGTTCGGAATTTATTTTTATCATCAACGGTGTTATTGCTTTGCGTGCTGTTTATTTTAGCCAGGCCAATGCCATAATTCGCTTTTAAAATAAATTTACCAAAATCAATACCACCGCCTAAATTGATACCATAATCAAAACGTTTTAATTTATCATAAGCCGCATCATCCTGCCTCGATGTAAATGGATCATCATTGCTGAATTTAATGTTGCTGCTGGAGCTGGAAGTAGCCCCAAATACCTTTGAATCCATCTTCGATTTACCTGCAACACCTATCCCAAGATAGGGGCCTGCATTAATGAATATATTGGATTTGGATTTTGCTGCAAGCGGAAATTTAACCACGGCATTTAAAGGTATTTCAATATAAATGGGATTAAACTTTGTCTTCACATAATTATCATCGGTAGCGCTGGTAAAATAGGTTTCCGCTTTGGAGCCTTTACCCGTTAATAAAACGCCCGATTCCAGATCAAATACATCCGATAATCCAAACCTTCCCATAAAGCCTGCATTAAAGGTTGGAAGCAGATTATTTTTTTCTGTTTGCCCGCTTGTTGTTTTTGTAATGTTGGCAAGGTTCAATCCACCCTGTACATAAAACTGTGCCTTTGCGCCAATACCCATTGCTGTTAGCAGCGACACTGCCATCAATTTCTTCATAATCATAATTCTAAATTTTTAGAAGTTTTTAAAGACTTAATAGCGTTGATTTTTTTTATACGCTATTATTATTTTTATCCCGTTAAAACAAAAAGCCTGCCATCAGGTTTTGATAGCAGGCTTTATTATGTTAATATTATTCTTCTTTACTTTAGCAAAGATTGAAAAACGGCTTCATTCACCTTTATTGGGTACTTCTTTTTTAGTTCCGCTACCCATTTCTCTTCGAGGTAATTTTGATAATCGTTTATTACCAATCCCTTTGCTTCATCAAAACTTCTTTGTTGGTTTGCGGGGAACATTTTCAACACTTTCACAAAACTTGTGGTGTTATCTCCGCTATTAATAATAGGCGCTGATATCAACCCTTCGGAGAGGACGATACCTACAGGTAATTGTATTTGTGCCAGTTCGTACCTGCCCGAGTCCGACTGCAATTTACCCTCGCTTTCTTCCGCTATTTTCCTCCACGTTTTTCCATTGCGTAAAGCAGCGGCAGCGCCTTTAGCCACATTGCTGTCACTACAATTAAATAATAAAACACCTGCGCTTGCCGCCCATTTATAACCTGATTGATGACTGCTGTAATATTTGTGCAAACCTGCACTGTCATTGGCCGCTTTATGCCATACATTTCTTTCCATGATTTCAAACAGCATGTTGCCATCCCTAAATTCCCGCATCTGGTATTTAAATTCATTATTGTATTCTTCGAGGTACTTACGGTAATAATCAAATGTAGTGGTTGCAATATATTTATCCAATAACTCCTGATTATTTTCTCCTTTGTAAACATCAATATTTAGTTTGTAATCTTTTACAAAATTCAACCAGTCCAATCCATTTACCTTCAACTTTGCAAATGAAATAATCGTTTTATTATTAATGGGGTAATTTTTTATTTCATTGTTTGCAGTTACGCTATCCGCATAACTAAACAGGCTGGCATCCTTTATTGCCGTATTCTTTTTATATCCTGTTTTTACTTTTACCGTTTTTAAGAAACCCGCCTTTACTGTTTCAATCCGTGCGTCCTGCAATATTTGTTGTTTTAAAGCGGCTACAAAAACTTCATCGCTTTTATCAGCAGGCGTATCCCGGCGCTGCAATCGTTTTACGATATGGTAACCAAAGCGGGTAATTATTGGTTTCGAAATCTCACCATCTTTTTTTAATTCAAATACTTTAGTTTCAAAAGGTAATTCAAATTTACCGGTACTAAACTCTGGCATTTCACCTCCATTCATGTAAGTTAATTTGTCTTCGCTAAATTGTTTTACCAATGCTGAAAAATCCGCTCCGGCCATCAATAAATTATAAATGGAATCTGCTTTTACCTGAGTCGCTTTTATTCCGGCGCCGGTTACATTGGGTGGTATGGATAATAAAAGCTGGGCTATTTTCCATTTGCCCGCACTCCTGCGCTCATCCACATTTTTAAAAATGTGCAGCGCCGATTTGGTACGGTATATTTTGGAGATACCGCCCGGCTTTAAGCCGTAAACCAGGTTTTCAATATTATATGGAAGTGATAGCGCTGTAATGTAGCCGAGGTCAGTTTCTTTTACCTCCATATATTTTCTGCTTATTTCATCTGCCATTTGAGAATAACCGGTATTGCCCCCTTTCAATTCACCAGACAATTCATTCATTGCCTTATAGGCTTTCATTGTATCAGCGGCACTCATTTTTGAATTTATATTCACATAAAAATGCAGTAAATGAATATCCTTTTGGCTACGCTGAATCGCCTCATCTACCAGGGCATTCAATCCTTTTTCATCATTCATGTACCCTTCGGCCACCTGGCTGCGAAAGTTTTGCATATCGTATTTCAGTTGTTGCAAAGTGTCCAACCGCTGCTCCTGTGCCGCTTTTACCTTCAACTTAAATTTGGAATAAAGAACCAGGTATTCTTTAAGCGATTGTACTTTGTCTGCAACAGGTGTTTGGTTTTTATTATAGGCTCTTAAAAACTCATCCTTGCCAACGGCGAATGAACCATAAGTAAAAAGTGTTTGAGAAAAAAGCTGTGCTGCACCAATGTAAACAACCAACAGTACTCCGATTTTCTTCATTGTAAAACAATTGAATTTATTTATTTTTTAAATTCCATTTTACCTGAAGCAATTCATCTATTTGCTGCCAGGTTAATTTTTTTCCGATAATACGTTTTTCATTATCCAGCAGGTATAGTGTGGGTGTAAGTGTAATATCGTACAACTGGCGGTAGCCTGGTTTTTGTGCCGCCTGCCCGGCCGCTTCCATTTCCTTTGTCTGGTAAACGTTTACCCATTCTGTAAGGTTGTTCTCACGGATAAAATTAAGCCATTCCGGCTTAAGGTCTTCTTTGGAATCGGCGGATAACATGGCGAAAATTTTTACGCCGTGTTTTTTCCAGCTTGCCTGGTAAATAGAATCTATCCTTGGCAGTTCCTCTTTGCAATGGCCACAGGTAGGATCCCAGAAACAAACAACCGTGTAGTCCGCCGCCAACTGGTATAAGGAAGAAGCTTTACCTGCAGTATCAAGCATTTCAAGGTCGGCCGCTTTTAACCCAATCAAATTCGCCATTAGCATATAAGCCCTCCGGCTGATGGTTTCCATTTGCTTTTCATTGAGCCAGCTTGTTAATCCCTTGCTATGGTATTTTTCAAACAGATGAACAAAAACCGCATCCTGCCCCATGTATTTTGGATTAATGTATTCATCGGTAAGCCAGTTCAATAAAAATTTGTAAACCCCCGGGCTGCTGCGGGCAAGCAGCAATTGATAGTCGGCTTCCTTAATAATGCTGTCTGCCTGCGGTACGATGATCTCACGATAATATTTTTCAAATTTTGGAAGAAAGAAATGCGTCCTCAAAATGCGCTCATCCATAAAGGTGATGCC
>JAVHOI010000224.1:0-2704 GCA_036169975.1 Ferruginibacter sp.
CTTACATCGGGCATTGTAATGTTTATGATTTTTAGATTGGTATTCTGCGAGTGATTCGCGTTAATGGAAATATTAAAGGGCTTATCTTTCCATACCTTGGCATAAGCAATACTTGAACTAAGCTGGTTACTGAAATTTCGGTTAGGGCTGTTGGGTACCTGCGAATTAAACTTACTGCTTCCCGCATTCACATTCGCATTGAAAGTAACGCCGGGCCTAGATTTGGTATCAATACTGTGGCTCCATCGTATATTAAATGTTTTACTGGTAGAAAAATCCGGGTCGCCCTTAAAATTCGTTTTGAAGCGCTGGTAATCGAATGAAAAGTTGCCCTGCCGCCGGTATCGTTTATAATACCTCGGGCTTATATTAAAAGAATAACCTCCATAAGAATAGATGGTAGCCCTTGTCGTTACATCCCAATTATCATTGATTACTTTATAATATCCAATGCCATCCAGCGACAAACCGAATTGTTCATTGGCATTAAATGCAGGTGCGATTAACCCTGAATGCCTGCCCGTAGATAATGGATAGATGCCGAAAGGCAAAATAATTGGTACGGGCACGCCTTCAAATTCGGGATGCACAGGCCCGGAAACCGCGAATTTTTTATTGATGAATTTTATTTTTTTACTCACAAAAGAAAAATGGGGTGTATCTAAGTTGCAGGTGGTAAACCTTGCCTTGTATGCAAAAAATGAAGTAGGATTAACCTTTTTTATTTTAGCCGCATAAACATACATTTCGCCCTGTTGGGTGTACGTCCCTTTGGTAATTCCCCGCCCTGTTTTCATGTTAAATGCGATGGTGTCACTAACCGTTTTTAAGTCCCCCTGATTGAATGTGGGAAATGAAATCACCTTACCTGTGCTGTCTTTTCTCAGGTATGCCGTTACCATATTGGTTCTTTGATCAAATTCAATCCCCGGAGCCGTCAGTTCATTGTCTGTATATTTTACGGTTGATTTTTTACCGTATAAAAGGATTTTATTGCCCGGTACATCCAGCACCATGGAATCATCCGCATGATATACCACTGGGGCATCAAGCGAATCTTTTGATATCTTAAAATTAAAAGTGTCAACTACCAGCTTTGTAATAGTAGTATCATTATTATTAGTCGTATCACGCCGGTTAATAGGGATGGTATCTGCGCCAACGGGAATAGAATTATTTTTTTTTGCTGACGGAATTTTCTTGTTGCTGATTGGAATAGTATCGGTAGTTAAAGTTTTGTAAAACTGATTATATTGTACCTTATCAATGGTAATACCAATCGTTTCACTAATGAACAGCGCCAGCATCATGAATGCTAAAATGTATTTTGCCTTACCTTTGTTATAGTTGTTCATTGCAGTTGTGCGCAAAAATAATCATATTACCTACAACTAGGTGTGAAGAAACTCTTATAAATTACTAACCCCAATAAAGCGATTTTTAATATGGTCAGAATAAAATTGATTTTACCTTTTTTAATATCCTCCCTTTGTTTTTCATTTTCTTCATTTGGGCAATCGCCAAAGCCCCTTAAAACAATTATCGTGGATGCCGGTCATGGTGGATCAGATAATGGGGCAGTTGGGGAATACGAAGGTTCCCTTCGTTCAAAAGAAAAGGAAGTTAACCTTGCGATTTCAAAAAAATTAGTAGCTACTTTACAAAGAGAATTGCCGGATGTTACTATTATTCCTACACGAACTACTGATATTTTTCAAAATGTAAATGAGAAGGCAAGAATAGCCAATGAATATCATGGTGATTTGTTTTTATGTATCCATGCCGACTCCGGCCCGCTAAAAACAGCAAGGCGCCAGATAGGAACCCGGCAGGTAACCCATTATAAAACTACCTATACCGGCAAAGGCAGAAGAAAAAAGAAAAAAATTACCGCCAGAAAAGTAGAAGAACCCGTTTATCAATATTATAAATTACCCATGAAAAGAAATGGCACCAGTGTATGGATTTATGCCTCGCATAAAACCAGCGATAAACTGAAAGCCATCATTGATAATGCGGAAGAATTTACTATTGATGCGGATGACAGCCTGAGCAATAATGTTGATTTTAATAGTCCCGAAATGAAACCCATTGTGGCTATTTATGCCAAACGCTATCAGTTGAAAAGTATTAATATGGGAATGCTGGTAGAAGAAGAAATAGCAAAAACAGGCAGGCAAACTTTTGGGCTTAACCAACGCCAGGTGGGTATTAGGGTACTGCAATCTACCAATATGCCTGCCATATTAATTGAAACCGGATTTATAAATAATGTGGAAGATGAACGATACCTAAACAGCGAAAGTGGCCAGCAGGAACTTGCGGATAGTATTACGGAAGCGGTTAAACGATATAAGGGCATGATTGAAAATGGCAAATCAGGAAATAAAACCGTTAACAGGTAAAAGCCATGTTCAGGTGAAAAATGAACCAACAGAAAAAAATATCCTAAAAAGGAATTAATATTAGGAAATTAGGTTATCAGGTTGGCAATATGGTGCCAATGATAAAGTGTTCATAAAATTCAACGGAAAGGTTTTAATGAATAATTGACAATAACATAAAAATATCTCCCGATGAATTTAACTGTTGACTTTTTGTCGCCGGAAAAGAATTATTCATTCAATCCAAAAGACAGGCAATTTAAAGCCCAACAAATAAAAATGAACATTACAAAAGGCTTCATCAGCACAGATATTGTGAT
>JAVHOI010000225.1:0-2703 GCA_036169975.1 Ferruginibacter sp.
ATTATATAGCGGTTTTAAAATTTTTCCTTAAAAAAAAAGTTAATTTATTTTCATCATGAATATGCCAGCATTCATTCGCATTTGTTGTTGTTTTACTTTTTATTTTTTTTGCAATATGAACTTACAGAAGTATGTATTGATAATTTTATTTTTTCAAATTTCCAATGGCAAAGTGTAGTATCACTTTCTTACAATATTCTTATTTAGTAATAAATACGCTATTCCTGTCCTTTTCACAATAATATATTTTAGTAAATACACATCATTAGCAAATCAGCTAATTATTGGCCTCCGTATTTCAAATTTAATTCATCCAGCAAAATCCCCGCGGCGGTATCTCCTTTCAGTGTGGCTTCCATTAATAATTTTGAGCCTTTGGGAATATCCAGATCAAAGCTACATCCCTGGTAACCTTTTTGTTTTAAGATAATACTGTCGCGGGCGAATGCGTATAAAAATCCCAAAGTCCTTTTGGCAGGCCCATAACCTTTGTCGGCAGCACGCTGCAGGTAGGCTACCGCTTCATCACAATTAGTTTTGTCATTTTCGTTCAACAGGGTAAGGTTACCATATTCATACATTGCTTCCGGTATTTCCTGTATCGCCAAAGTTTTATAAATTAATCTCGCTTCCTCCACCCGGCCATTCATTAAAAAGTTTCCCGCCTTTTTCAATTGAAAGTTTTCTTCCTCATTGGGCGTGTATTTATTTGATGCGGAAGTAACAATAGCCTGATCTTTTTGGCTTGCGGTATTACTGCCTTTATAAGCAAGGTCAATGACAAACCCAATAACCACCACTGATAGTAAAATGATCAATATATTTTTAATGGAAAAGAATTTTGATTTGACGGCAGCGGTGTTATTCAATGTATCCGGCAACGCTTTATTTACTCCGCTATTTAATTTTTCATAACCGGATAATTTTTGCAGCAGGTCCTCTTTTTCTTTTATTAATTTTTCATTTTCCTGCTCCAGTTTTGCCATCCTGTCTGCACCCCACTCAATATTTCCTGCCGCCAAAATACTGTTGCGCACTATGTGCTCATGCAATTCCATTCCGTTCGCAAAGCGATCCGCCGGTTTCTTTTCCAGGCATTTATAAATCATACCCACCAACCATTCTGGCACCTGCATTTCATGTTCCTTCTTTTCTTTACTCCACCATTCAGGCAAATGTTGTTGCCTTAAGGAAAGCAGGTTGGGCGGCAACGATTCCAAATGCGCAACCATTACCGTATTGCGGGCGGATTCCCCATTATCCCTTAAAGAAAAGGGAACCGTGCCGGACAATAATTCAAACAGGATAACCCCAAAACTGTAAACTTCCGTTTCGAAAAGCAACTGCCCTTCATGTTGTTCCGGCGCCATGAATTCGATAGCGCCCGCCTGCCTTAAACTCGTACGCCTTTGTTCATCCGACATCACCGACAAACCAAAATCCAGTAAAATATAATTGCCGGAATGGATATTGAATTTTACATTGTTACTTTTTATATCGCCGTGCTTTACATCCACCCTATGGCAATGCGCCAGGGCATTGGACAATTGCTCCGCCACCTTTAATGATTCCTGTATGGTAAAAATAAAATCGTGGGGTGGTTTTAAAAGTTCCGAAAGGTCGGGGCCTTCTATGTATTCCATTTCTATAAATGGAAAATTACCAGAATCGGTAATGCCTGAACTGAGTATGGTTACTACATTTGGATTAGCATCTTCATTTACTTTCTTTAGTTTTTGAACTTCATTTTGAAATGACACGAAATTTTTATCATCGCCGCTTTCGCTGTAAATAGGCGTAGGCAGTATCTTAATAGCAGTGATGATTTCACCAATACGCTTCCCTTTATAAACGGAGCCCTGACCGCCTGTTTTAAGGGCACCCATATTTTCCACTCCTTCCGTTATCGTAAAAATCTTAGCCATTTTTTTTGAATATTTATTCCGGTGAAAAAGTAAATTCAAGCACCGCGGATTCTCCCAATATCACCTGGTCGCCTTCCTGCAGGCGATGGCCTATTTGTGTGGCCATCAACTTTACCGGAGTGCCGCCTGTTGCCCTTACTTTTATTTTATTATTAGGTGGGATACCGCCTTCATCGGCAAATAAAAAAAATGAGCCGGTTACCGGATCCCATTCAATATGGGCGTGCCGGCGGCTTACCGCCCTGTTTTTTTCATTGGTTTCCGAATCAATAAATACGATGTTATTTTTCCTGAAAAACCCATCCGGGGTTTGTACCATAGCACCCCTGCCAATATTTATTTTACCGCCGGAAGAATCAATCACATACCTTGCTTTTTCAGCCTCGCCATTCAACACATTAATATATGCCGTCGCATTTTCATGTTGTAAAGGGTTTCTAAAAGTTGAGATCAGCAAAGCCGCATCAATAGTTTTTGAATGAATAGCTTCAGCAGGTAAATCCTTATTAAAAGAAATTTCCATGATCCACGAGGACGGTAATGCGATGGCGTAATCATCCGCTATTTTTTGAACTTCTTCATTTTTAAATTTATCAGGTGAATCATAAAATACCGCGGCTTCATACAAATGCCTCTCTTCATCATCGCAATGAATGAATAAATACAAACCTGTTATATTGCGGCCTTCGCCGCCTTCCGTCTTTTGCAATTGCCCCTTAATAAACTGAAGCAGTGCATTGCGTATTTCCTTTACATCCTTTGGACGATTTTTAAACAG
>JAVHOI010000226.1:0-2697 GCA_036169975.1 Ferruginibacter sp.
ATGGCAGCATAAAGCTGGACTTTTAATGATAGATCATGCATCCTTATTTACCGAAGTTGTACATTACTCTTTACCAATTATCGTACATTGTTATTTACCGATTACAGTTAGATTCATTAAAAAGTTTATTAAATTTTATAAACTTTTGTTGTATGTTTTTTATCCCCAATATTTTACAAAATTCCTTCATCCGCAAAACTGTAAAATCCCTCTTCACTAACTATTATATGATCCATTACAGCTATGTCAAAGTATTTGGCGGCTTCTTTTATTTTTTGTGTAAGTTCTTCGTCAGCCCTGCTTGGTTTTAAATTACCTGACGGATGATTGTGGCATAAGACCAGGGAAGTGGCACCTTCTTCCAATGCTTTTTTTAAAATGATTCGCGGATCAGCTACGGTACCGGTAATGCCACCACGACTAATAATTTCAAAATGATTGATTTTATTTGCCTTGTTTAAAAACATCACGCCAAATACTTCATAACTGTAATCTTTTATGTTGGATCTCAGATATTGTGCAATTTCATTGCTGCTTCTAACAATCTTTTTTTCTAAATAATTGGAAGCATGTCTTCTTCTTCCCAACTCCAATGCAGCGGCAATTGTGATTGCTTTGGCAACTCCTATCCCTTTTATTTTTTGAAACTCTTTTAGGGAAAGTTTTCCTAATTCATTCAGATTATTATTTCCAATTTGTAAAATTTCTTTGGCAAGCGCTACCGCTGATTTTTCTTTATGGCCATTGTTGATAAGAATTGCAAGCAATTCCGAATCACTTAATGCCTCCGCGCCTTTGGTCAATAATTTTTCTCTTGGACGGTCATCCACAGCCCAGTTTTTTATTGAGGTGGAAGGTTTGTTGATATTTTCCATTGTATAAATTTAAACATCAATTATTAAATGATAGTTTTGCAGCATCTTATTTTTCTTTAATCTTCCAATATAAATAATATGGCATACAATGCAAAGCTTTTTTCCGGTACTGGATCACAATATCTTTCTGAGGCAATAGCCAAAAAATTTGGTGAACCGTTAGGTAAAGTAAATATACAACGGTTTAGTGATGGTGAGATTGGTGTGGAATTCCAGGAAAGTATCCGTGGCCAGTTTGTATTTTTAATTCAAAGCACTTTTGCACCTACGGATAATTTGATGGAACTATTGCTGATGATAGATGCGGCCAAAAGGGCTTCAGCTTATAAAGTAATTGCTGTAATGCCTTATTATGGTTATGCCAGGCAGGATAGAAAAGACAAGCCACGAGTGGCAATTGGTTCAAAATTAGTAGCCAACATGCTAACTGCGGCAGGAGCAGACAGGGTGGTTACTATGGACTTGCATGCTCCCCAGATACAGGGCTATTTTGATATTCCCGTTGACCATCTTGATTCTTCAGCCATATTCATTCCGTATATTGAAAGTTTGAATCTTGAGAACCTCACCTTTGCGGCACCAGATGTAGGCAGTGCAAACCGCATAAGGGAAATAGCTACCTATTTTGAATGTGAAATGGTTATTTGTGATAAGCACAGAAAAAGGGCCAATGAAATTGCCAGTATGGTTTTAATAGGGGATGTTGCTGACAGGGATGTAATACTCATTGATGATATTTGTGATACAGGAGGCACCCTGGCAAAAAGCGCAGGATTGTTGAAGGAAAAAGGTGCAAGAAGTATTAGGGCATTTTGCACACACCCTGTATTGAGTGGAAACGCTTATGAAAATATTGAAAACAGTGCTTTGGAAGAACTGGTAGTTTGCGATACAATACCAGTAAAACACCCAGGGGGGAAAATAAGGGTAGTATCTACAGCAGAACTCTTTGCTATAGCAATTCGAAATGCCCTGGAAAATAAGAGTATCAACAGCCTGTTTTTGCGCAGCCGTTTGGCTAATAAAAATAGCTGAAATGAGATATGGTGATATTCAGATTTTCTGTTATTGAGACATTTGGATATTATTGGGATTAAGTAAGCAGGCTAACTAAAATTATCAGTTTTACCTTTAGTAATGTTTCCATTATTCCCTTACCTTTGCGCCTCATTAAAAAAATAATTAAATGAAAACAATTACAATCGAAGGACAAATCAGGACCGAATTTGGCAAAAAAGCCACCCGCCAGCTTCGCCTTGAGGAAAAAGTGCCAGCTGTAATTTACGGAGGTGCTGAGGAGATCAATTTTGCTGCTCCTGCAACGGCTTTTAAAAACATTGTATATACTCCTGATTTTATGGTAGTAGAGGCTACAATAGAGGGAAAGGCTTACAGATGCGTACTGAAAGATCTTCAGTTTGATAAAGTAAGTGATAAACTAATTCATGTTGATTTCCTGGAATTAGTAGAAGATAAAAAAGTGACTGTAACTTTACCACTTAAATTTACCGGTGCACCCGCAGGCGTTAAAGCGGGAGGAAAATTGGTCACTAAAATGAAAACCTTAAAGGTTAAATTGCTACCAAAGCATTTACGGGAAAACATTGAAATAGATATTACCAATTTAGAATTAAATGAAAATATCAGGGTACAGGATGTAAAGGCGGACAATATGGAGATAATGAATTCTCCCCGTATTCCAATTGCCTCTGTTACGATGACACGTCAGTTGAAACAGGAAGAGGCAACCACGCCCAAAGCCGCTGCCCCAGGCGCTGCTGCTCCTGCTGCGGCAAAAGCTGCTGCCCCTGCTAAATCCGCC
>JAVHOI010000227.1:0-7820 GCA_036169975.1 Ferruginibacter sp.
AAAAATACCTGGTATCCGGCCGCAGCTTTGATCTGATAGACTGGGCCGCGGATAGCCTGGGGGCGTTCACCTCTTTAATAATTTGCAGAATAAAGTATATTTAGCCTTTCAGGTGCTGCTTAAATTTAATTTAAAGGATTCCATTTAGTAATAAACACATCCACTTTTCCGCTTGAAACTTAAGTCTGTCGTGGCTTTTGGTACATCACCCGGCAAGGAAGGATCGGGATTTTCAATTTAAAACAGGTTAGAAGAAGTTACGCTTCTAATTAGAATATTCGCTAAACTTGCTGCATGTTACGCTTTTTAGTACATTTGCTTATATGTTGAACGTAGAGAATATGGAGTATAATACTACTCGCAATCATTTAATCATAAAGGAATATGGCCGCCATATTCAAAAGATGGTGGAATACCTGCTGACACTTGAAGACAAAGAAAAGCGTCAGAGAAATGCCATGGCGCTAATAGAATTAATGGGGTTTTTAAACCCTCACTTAAAAAATGTAGAAGACTTTCGCCATAAATTATGGGATCACCTTTTCCTGATCAGCGATTTCAAATTAGAGGTGGAAAGCCCTTATCCAATTCCAACAAGAGAAACATTGAAAGCGAAACCTGAGCCATTGGGTTATCCAAAAAAGTATCCTAAATTCAATCATTTAGGAAAAAATATAGAAGTAGTTATCAACAAAGCTTTAAAAGAAGAAAACCCGGAAAAACGCCAGGGGTTTGCCAATGCCATCGCCTATTACATGAAGCTCACTTACAGCAACTGGCACAAAGAATTGGTACATGACGATAATATCCAAAGCGAATTACATACCATTACCGATGGCCAGTTGGAATTCAACAACCGTCCGTTTGTGAAACACAGAACCGATAACCGCAGTGACAGGGATGATTTCAGGGGCGGCAGTACAGGTGGTTATAGAAAAAATTTTGGCGGAAGAAGCAGTAATACCGGTGGAAGGGATAACCGCAGTAGTGGCGGACAACGCGATAACCGTGGCGGTATTGGCGGAGGACGTGATAACCGGACTGGAGGAAGCGGCGAAAACAGAAACACGGGTAACCGGAATTTCAAGAAACGATATTGATACCCTAAACCAATAAATCAATTTGCTGACTTTCAGGTTGATCATAAAGTTTTGAAATATTTAATTTGAGGCATTAGCCCTGACTGTTAGAAACGTTGGGGCTTTTATTTTTTTATTACCCACATTTAAAATTTATCATCCAGGATGAGCTCATTTGAAGTTACCGGAGGAAAAAAACTTTCCGGCGAAATTATACCACAGGGTGCCAAGAATGAAACATTACAAATCATTTCCGCGGTATTGCTTACTTCGGAGAAGGTTTGCATTGATAACATTCCCGACATTATTGATGTAAACCTGCTGATTGGTTTATTGGGTGAAATGAAAGTGAAAATTTACAGGACAGGTAGAAACAGTTGTACTTTTCAGGCGGATGATGTGGATGTTGATTATTTAAGCAGCACCGCTTTCCACCAAAAAAGCGGTAAGCTCAGAGGTTCGGTAATGCTGGCCGGACCAATGTTGTCGCGTTTTAAAAAAGCTTACATTCCCAAGCCTGGCGGCGACAAGATCGGGCGCAGGCGGCTGGATACACATATTTCAGGATTTGAAAAATTAGGCGCTTCTTTTCAATACAATCCGGATGGCTTTTTTTACCTGTCAGCCAAAGAACTAAAAGGAACAACTATTTTATTGGATGAACCAAGCGTAACGGGTACTGCAAATATTTTAATGGCCTCGGTAATGGCCTCGGGCACCACTACTATTTATAATGCGGCATGTGAACCGTACCTGCAGCAACTTTGTAAAATGCTTAACCGGATGGGTGCCAAAATAAGCGGCATAAGCAGTAATATGCTTACTATTACAGGGGTTGATTATCTGGGTGGAACAGATCATCGGATTTTGCCCGATATGATTGAAGTAGGCAGTTTTATTGGCATGGCAGCCATGACACAAAGTGATATAATCATTAAAAATGCCGGCCTCGAACATTTGGGCGTAATACCTGAAAGGTTTCAACAACTCGGAATAAAAATGAATTTCCCGGGAGATGATATTCATATACCAACGCAGGAGTTGTATGAAATCCAAAAATATATGGATGGCGGTGTGCTTACCATTTACGATCATCCCTGGCCAGGTTTTACACCTGATCTGTTAAGCATTGTTTTGGTAACTGCCATACAGGCAAAAGGGAGCGTGCTGATACACCAAAAAATGTTTGAAAGCCGCTTGTTTTTTGTAGATAAACTAATTGATATGGGCGCACAAATCATCTTGTGTGATCCACACCGTGCCGTAGTAATAGGTTTGGAAAGGGAACAAAAATTAAGGGGTATCACCATGAGCAGCCCGGATATAAGAGCAGGTGTAGCATTATTGATAGCAGCTTTAAGTGCGGAAGGGAAAAGCATTATTCAAAATATTGAACAGATTGACAGGGGCTATCAAAACATAGATGCCAGGTTGCAGGCGTTGGGGGCGGGGATTAAAAGGGTTTAGTATTAGATAAGAATTCTATTTTATTTACACATCTTTCTTTCTTCTGTTTTTATTTACCCGTACTATGCGTGGGATGGTTACCATTTTTCATTTTTTTTAATTTTAAAAGCCACCTTCACTTTATCACAGATGACTCTTAGTTTTTTATCACAGCAGTCTTAAAACTTCCCATCTGATATACTGTATTCCTTTTTGGCGTCCCGGCTCACTAACTGCTCATCAATAAATGAATCTATGCCCTGTACTTTTATTTGCTTTAAGACAAACTGAATGCCCGCCTATAGGATTGATTAATTGAGTGGTTTGTTGTATTTTCATGGGTTATGTTTTGTGCAATCTCTTAGACAAGTGAGTAAACAATAATGCTGATATACTCCTGAAACTTTTTTGTGGCGGTGGTTTTAGCTTTATTGCTTTTTTTGCCTGCGGAATTAAGATAGTATTGTTTACAATTAAATGGCATATTTTTATTAAACTTTTTTACAACAATGGCCTTTTGTTTCCTTAAATGATTATATGAAATTAAATAGCATTTTGATTGTTTACCTGCTGCCTGGTTTCATACTACTTCTTATTTCAGCTAATGTGTTTGCCCAGGATACTGCATCCGGCAGTCCTTTTTTCCAGAAAGCATTGCTCAACACCAGAGCGATTTATCACCAGTCTTTCGGCGACCAGTCGGCATTGTATAATGGCAGCAGGTACGGTGAATATTTATTTAAATTTAAAGAAGGCCATCCATTTTTTTATTCAGAGGAGCCGGTTGCCGGTTCCGTTATTTATGATGGGATATTGTATGATAGCGTTATGATGCGTTATGATGAAATTACGGATGTGCTGGTAATAAATGACCAGGCAAACAGAATACAACTATTGAGTGAAAAAGTGGCATATTTCAATCTGTATAATTCGGAATTTATAAGACTGGATAAAGACAGCCTTTCAAATAACCCGGCAGGCAGCGGCTTTTACAACCTGTTGTATAAAGGGAAAATATGCGTGTTGAAAAAACAAATTAAAACCATTCGGGAAGTAATAACGGCAGGTTTGGAACTGCAGCTTATTGCTGATGAAAAAGATCATTACTATATAAAAAAGGAGGACAGTCTGTTTCAAATAAATAGAAGTAAAGATTTGTATAAATTATTTGGCGCCAGGAAAAAAGAAGTGCAGAAATTTATAAAATCAAACGGTCTGAGTTATCGCAGGAACCGGCAAAATATGCTTACCAAAGCAACTGCTTATTATGATAGTTTAAAAAATTAAAATGAAAAAATGCGCTTCCTTTATATTGCTTGTGGCAAATTTGGTAATAGGTCGACAGGAAGTTTTTGCACAAAAAGATTCTTTAAAACTTATTACTGCCGACCTGAACGCAGCAGGTATAGAGCAGTTTGTTCTTGCACTGGAAAAGCAAACCAACCTTCATTTTTATTACGATGCTGCCCTGTTTGATAGTATAACCTTTAATATAAAAGCAGATAAACAACCATTGATAAAAGTATTGGAACAGGCTTTTGCGCAAACCGGTTTCCAATTTTCAATTGCCGGTCCGGATTATGCATTTATTACAAAAGGGAAGCGCATAAATACAGCGTTTCCATCTGATGTATCTATCGCGGAGGAACCCGGAAATAACCAGGGAACAAATAAAATTTCAAGCCCAAATGTTGCTATTGAAGAAAAAAATAATCAGAAAGCCACGCTGGAAAATAAAATATATGAAATTGGAGACAGAACTTCTCCCGCACCGGCAAACAATGTAATACTGGCCGGCTATGTTAAAGATGCCAAAACCGGGGAGCCTGTAGTGGGTGCCTATTTGCATGTTGATAAACCAAATGTTTCTGTATTAACAGACCAGTTTGGCTATTATTCCATCTCTTTACCCAGGGGGCGGCATGTAATAAACATGCAAAGTATGGGCATGAAGGATACCAGGCGGCAGGTGCAATTATACAATGATGGCAAATTGAATATTGAAATGCAAAGCCAGATTTTAACTATTAAAAATGTAATTATATCCGCTCAGAAAATAAGCAATGTAAAAGGTAACCAGATGGGGTTTCAAAAGATAGATATAAAAACGATTAAACAGGTGCCGGCGGTTTTTGGCGAACCGGATATTTTGAGGGTAGTAACTACATTACCCGGTGTAAAAACAATAGGAGAAGCAAGTACCGGGTTAAATGTAAGAGGAGGATCCGCGGATCAAAACCTCATCCTTTTTAATGATGCCACTATTTATAACCCGTCCCATTTTTTTGGGATGTTTTCTGCATTTAATCCTGAAGTGGTTAAAGATGTGGAATTATACAAAAGCAGTATCCCCGCACGTTATGGCGGCCGCCTTTCTTCCGTATTAAATATTACCAGCAGGGAAGGAAATAAAAAGAGACTTACAGGCGGTGCAGGTGTTGGCCTACTTACAAGCCGTATGAACCTGGAGGGGCCATTGATAAAGGATAAAACATCATTCATTATTGGCGCCAGAACAACTTATGCCAATTGGTTGCTGAACATATTGCCTGATCAATATAAAAATAGTAAAGCCGGGTTTTATGACCTCAATCTGAATTTAACCCATGAGCTGAATAAAAAAAACACCATCTACCTTACCGGCTATTTAAGCAGGGACCGGTTTAATCTTAACAGTGATACGGTATATGGTTATAAAAACAGGAATCTTTCGCTTAAATGGAAACACATTTTCAATAATAAAATAAACAGCCTTGTTACCGGAGGGCTGGATCAGTACAGCTATACCATTTCGAGCATAAAACTACCGCTGAATGCCTATAAAATGGGGTTTGACATTCATCAAACTTATTTTAAAACTCATTTTAATTACTACCTCAATAACAGCCATACCATTGACTTTGGGTTAAATTCCATTTATTATAAACTGAACCCTGGTTACTTTAATCCCGATGGAAAAGCGTCTTTGGTAGTGCCCGATCAAATGGAAAAAGAGCAGGCATTGGAAAGCGCCCTTTATGTAAACGACCGTTACAATATTACTTCCGGATTTACCGTAGAAGCTGGTATCAGGTTTTCGCTTTACAATTACCTTGGGCCTAAAAAAGTAAATACTTATGCAGCCGGATTACCTGTATCGGAAAGCAATATGACAGGAGCCATCGCTTATCAAAAGGGGAAAATTATAAAAACCAATTCCGGTCCCGAATACCGTATTTCCGCCCGATACGCCTTAACGGATAATTTTTCAATAAAGGCCGCATTTAATTCGCAGCGGCAATATATTCACATGCTGTCAAATACCGCTGCCATGGCTCCTACCGATATCTGGAAATTAAGTGACCCTTCTATACGGCCACAATATGGGGAGCAGGTTTCGCTGGGTTTGTATAAAAATTTTAAATCAAATACTATTGAAGCCTCGCTGGAAGTTTATTATAAAAAAATCAGTAACTACCTGGATTATAAAAGCGGTGCAAACCTTGTGCTTAACCATCATATAGAAACCGATGTGATCGCTACCAAAGGGAAAGCTTATGGGGTAGAATTTTTATTAAAAAAATTAACCGGCAAATTAAATGGATGGATCAGCTATACCTGGTCCCGGATTCTTTTAAAACAGGATGATGCGCTTGCCGGCGAATTAATTAACAACGGCGTTTTTTATCCGGCCAATTATGACAAGCCACATGATATTACCCTGATTGGCAATTACCGGGTTAGCCACCGCTTTAGTATTTCATTAAATGCGACATATAGTACCGGACGCCCCATCACGCTTCCCATTGGAAGATTTTATTATGCCGGTTCTACCCGTACATTATATGCCCGGCGAAATGAATTCCGCATACCGGATTATTTCCGCACCGATTTTTCAATGAATATTGATGGTAATCATAAAATACATCAAAAAACACATAACTCCTGGACGATGGGAGTATATAATATTACCGGCCGGAAAAACCCCTATTCAGTTTACTATGTTTCCGAAAATGGGGTAATCAATGGGTATAAGCTTTCTATTTTTGGAAGTGCTATTCCCTATATAAATTTTAATATCAGATTTTAGAAAATGCCTGATTTTTTTATGGAAGAATTAATTTTTCGAATTAGTGGTTTTCGAAAACATTTAAAACAAATTAATTGGTTATGAAAAGGATTAATGTATTGCAGTTACTTCATCAATACAGGAGTCTTCGGATTTTATTAATTCAGCAATAAAATACTATGTCAATCTTCAAAACGATACGCTCAATAATTTGCTGTATTCCCCATTCAGTGGGTAGCGGATACAGGCTGATATTCATTGCACTTGTTTTACTGGTTACAGGTTGCAAAGAAAAATTTGTATCACCTGCGCCTTCCGTTGTTTCCGGCTACCTGGTAGTAGAGGGTGTTATTAATAATGAAGGCGGCGTAACCAATATCAGGTTATCACGCACAACTAATTTAAACGACAACAGGAATATACCTGAAAAAGGAGCAATGGTAAAGTTATCCGATAGTAATAATGCCGCTTTGTTGCTTGTGGAAAACGGCGATGGAAATTATACAATTGATAACCTTCACCTTGACACTACGCTAAAGTACCGCCTTAATATTAAGACAGTGAATAACGAAGAATACCTTTCCGATTTTGCAGCGGTTAGAAACAATCCTCCAATAGATAGTGTTAGTTGGGTACGGGATAACGAAGGCGTTACCTTATTCATTAATACGCATGATCCCCAAAATAATACCCATTATTATCAATGGGAATATGATGAAACCTGGGAATTTCATTCCGCTTTTTTCACCAATCTTAAATATGTAAAAAATAACACTTTAAACATTGGCGTTACAAATAGGGATGCGGGTGATCCCCAAATATATACCTGCTGGCAATTTAATGCATCCAATACAATCCTTTTGGGTTCTTCAGCAAAACTTAGTGAGGATATAATTCATTTACCATTAATAGTTATTCCCCCCGCATCCTGGAAGTTAAGTGTATTATATTCCATATTCGTAAAGCAATATTCGTGGAGCAGGGAAGGCTATGAATTCCTGGAAAGAATGAAAAAGAATACGGAATCTGTCGGGTCTGTTTTTGATGCACAGCCTTCTGAATTAAATAGCAATATTCATTGTATTACCAATCCTGATCAACCTGTCATCGGGTTTTTCAATATTTGCACAGTATGGGAAAAAAGGATATTTGTAAAAAACAGTGAACTGCCCTTCTGGTCTTATCAAAGCGGCTGCAGCAGGGAGGTAGTTATAGAAAATAATCCGGATAGTATTGCAGCTAAAGCC
>JAVHOI010000227.1:7920-12754 GCA_036169975.1 Ferruginibacter sp.
CTGCAGCAGGGAGGTAGTTATAGAAAATAATCCGGATAGTATTGCAGCTAAAGCCGGCGGCCTTTTGCCAACAATCGCCTTGCTGGTTGGCCCATTTGGAAGAATTATTACTTTTAACGCTGCAGAGGCGGTATGCGTTGATTGTACTTTGCGGGGCACTAATATAAAACCAATATACTGGCCTTAGAAAAATTTATCACCATGATCAAAAACTATTCAGCTTTTATTAATCATCACCGCTTAATGGTTTTGCTGAAGCATAAAGCGGGGAGAATTATAACAGCATTCATTCTCTTAATTACTATCCATGCCGGCGCACAGGTATCGCCGGAGGATATTATTAAAAATCAATTTGACAACTACAGGCAAAATAATTTGCAGGAGAAAATTTTTGTACACACGGATAAAAATAATTACGTGCCGGGAGAAATCTGCTGGTTCAAAATTTATAATGTAGATGCTTTTTTTCACCAGCCACTAAACCTGGGGAAAGTGGCTTATGTTGAAATACTGGATAAAAATGATAAGGCGGTATTACAGGCAAAGATTGCTTTGGAAAAAGGAACCGGGGATGGTTCAATTTATTTACCGCCTACACTTGTTTCAGGAAATTACAGGTTGCGTGCCTATACCAACTGGATGAAAAATTTTGGTGCGGATTATTTTTATGAAAAAAAACTGAGTATCATAAACGTTCAAAAAATACAGGCGAAAAATATTGTCGCAAAAAAGCCGTCGTATGATATCGCCTTCTTTCCCGAAGGTGGGAATCTTGTTAACGGAATTAAAAGCAAGGTGGGGTTTAGAATCATTAACCAGTTTGGCAAAGGGGTGTATTTTGAAGGTACATTATTGAATGAAAAAGGCGATACCATTACAACATTCCGGCCCCTTCAGTTTGGTATAGGAAATTTCACTTTTATCCCATTAGCGGGCTCAGGATACAGGGCGCACATTACATTACCAGGTGGCGAACAACAGGTAAAAGAACTACCGGAGGCATACAACAGTGGCTATACAATGCATCTGGAAAATACAGGGAAGGGGCAAATAAAAATAACGGTTCAAACGCCGGATAATTCATCAAATGCTTCCATTTTTCTTTTTGTTCATACAAGAAATGTTATTAAAGCAGTGATGAGCAACACCATAAAAAATGGACAGGCTGAGTTCATTTTAAATGATACAAAAACCGGCGATGGCATTTCACATTTTACCGTTTTCAATGAACTCCGGCAACCGGTATGCGAAAGATTATTTTTTAAAAAGCCTTTACGATCTTTGCAAATATCCGCATCTGCGGATAAGCCATTATATGAATTGCGTAGAAAAATAAACATTGATATTAGTTCTGCTACAGAGGAGGGAAAATATATTCCTGCAAATATGTCGATGGCGGTGTATAGGATTGATTCGCTTATGGCCTTTGACGGGCAGGATATAAATAATTACTTCCTGCTGAGTGCCGATCTTAAGGGAGCAGTGGAATCGCCTGATTATTATTTTAAACAAAATAACGATACGGCAACAGCAGCTCTGGATAACCTGATGCTTACACAGGGATGGAGAAGGTTCAAATGGGAGGATATTTTGTTAAACAAAAAACCAGGGTTTCAGTTTTTGCCGGAGATCAACGGACATATCATTAATGGCAAGATAACTGCGCTTCACCCGGGGTTGCCGGTGCAGAATATCAAGACTTATCTATCAGTACCTGGTACACGGGCACAATTTCAAACGGCTGGCTCTGATGAAGCCGGAAAAGTAAAGTTTGAAATGAAAAATTTTTATAGCGCCGGGGACATCATTGTTCAAACCGACAATGAGAAGGATAGCGGATACCGGATAGATATAGAGCAACCATTTTTTACCAGCTATTCTCAAAAGATATTATCTCCTTTCGATTTTTACTTACAAAATAAAGCACTGTTAAACAGGTATATTTCCAGCCAGGTTCAAAATGCTTTTTTATACGACAGGCTCAACAAGTCATCATTACCGTTGTTGGATGCCGCTGCTTTTTATTTAAAGCCAGATGCGGTTTACCTGTTGGATAATTATGTCAGGTTTACCACACTGGAAGAAGTGTTACGAGAATATGTAATGGAGGTAGCTGTCAGGCAATATAATGGCAAATTTCATTTGCCGGTATATGACGAACAAAACAAATCTTTTTTTTATACCGGCCAGTTGGTCTTACTGGATGGCGTACCCATTTTTGATTTTAATAAATTAATGAAATATGATCCGTTAAAAATCAGGAAACTGGAAGTTGTTGCCAGGCAATATTATCTGAGTGGCAATACCTTTAACGGTATTGTAAATTTTACCACATACAAGGGTGATATGGAAAGCTATGAAATTGATTCCCGTGCTACCATTTTGGATTATGAAGGTTTGCAATTGCGAAGGGATTTTTATGCACCAATATATGAAACAGCGGATCAAATGGAGAGCCGCCTTCCCGATTTCAGGAATCTGCTTTATTGGACTCCCAAACTAATAACAAATAGTTATGGTAAAGAACAAACCGGATTTTACAGCTCTGATCTTCCTGGCAGGTATGCAATAGTAATACAGGGTATGAGTGAAGACGGCAGAGCCGGGAGTAAGGTTGCCTATTTTGACGTAAAGAAGCGGTAGCAACAGAATTGCAACCAAAGATTAGAGCCATTTATGTTGTATTAATTTAATCCCGGATATTGGGATCCACCTGCGCTTATTTATCAATGGCCATTCCTCCTTCTCTTTAATTGTTCTTTTTGTTTGTTGGTGAGTTGAAAATATAAAATTGATGCCAGGTAATATTTGATGGCTTCAAAATAGTTTTTTAAAATATGGATTCCGGTTTAGCGAAGCCAATAACCTCAAGCGATTCAACTACAAAAATCAACGCCCTCCATAATTGTAAATTCTTTCCGGCAGATAAAACAGGTATTTCAATATCAACAATCTTCCAGCGGAAATAATTTATTTTCTATTAATCAGGATAGGCGGTTTGTCCTGTATGGCTTTAGGGGCTTCTCAGCGTGAAAAAATATAAAGAGGACGATGTTTTTAATCCTGACACCAATCATCAAAACGGCTGTTCACCGTCAGCGGTTAACAGTAAACGTTATCAATATATTTGTCGCTGATAAACAATTCTTCCATCGCTTTTCGCAATTATTTATCTGGCATGAAACACAAGGATACTTCACTTATTCGTTCACTTAAAATTTCAGCATTATGAAAGCATTATTAATGGTTGTGTTCTTTCCCATCCTGTTTACTTTAAACAGCACCAACGTGAAAGCGCAAATTCTCAATCCAAAAAAATTATTTGAAAAAAAGGTTACCAATAAAACCAACAGCATCATCAATAAAAAAGCAGACCAGGTGGTAGATAGTATTTTTGATGTGAAAGGCCAACCGAAAACGAAGGACAACAATCAGGGCAATCAAAATTCAACAGATAATAAACAGGTTTCGAAAAACAACCCTCAAAATAATACAGATGCTGGTGCAGTAAACAATCAGCCATCATTACAATCTTATTCCAAATATGATTTTATCCCGGGAGATAAGGTGATTTTGTACGAAGATTTCAGCCAGGATGCTGTGGGTGATTTCCCTGCTCTTTGGACAACCGATGTTGCAGGGGAAGTGAACAGCTTAAATATTTCTCCGGGTAATTGGTTCAATTTGAACAGCACCGAAGGAACATACTGGTTTATGAATGATATTGAATTTCCAAATAATTTTATACTTGAAATGGATATCGTTCCTAAAAAAAAGGGAGGCAGGTATGCCGCTGATTTAGTGTTGTTTGGTGAAGGAAGCCATAGTGAAATGGATAAAGGTGGTGATCCCGGCACTTGTGGGGTACACATTAAAATTGCAAAAAATTATTGGGAGACCTCAGGGTATAAAAAAGGAACAAACGAGAAACTTACTGGTTCATCAACAAACAACCTTGTTCAGGAAGAAAAAGTAAACCATGTTATTTTGTGGGTTCAAAACCGCCGGATCCGCATCTATCATGCGGGAGGAAAAGTGTTGGATGTTCCCACCAATATATACGAAGGAAGTAAATTTTCGCGTCTTTGTTTCAAACTATACAGGGGAGCATCAGCCGGATCGTATATTTCCAACATTAAAATTACAACTGCGGCTCCCGATACCCGCAATAAGCTGCTGACTGAAGGAAAGCTGGTTACTTACGGAATTTATTTCGATGTAAACAAAGATGTGGTGAAGCCCGAATCGTATGGTACGTTGAAAGACATTGCCCGGGTTTTAAATGAAGTTCCGGAAGTGAAAGTTAAAATCGTTGGCCATACCGATTCTGATGGACAGGATGCTGCTAACCTCGATCTTTCGAAACGCCGGGCAGCCTCGGTTAAAGCTGAACTAACCAAATCATTCCAAGTGAATGGCGACCGCCTGATTACCGATGGTATGGGCGAAAGCCAACCTGTTGCTCCCAACAACACTCCTGTAAATAAGGCATTAAACCGCAGGGTGGAATTTATCAAACTTTAATTTTTATGAAGAAGGAGGTCTTATGGTTTCAACCTACCTGCTTTTTTTTTATAAATATTATGAGTTTGTGAAAGGGTTAAACGGAAATGCTTTGAAGGAATTGATAGAAGTGAAATAAACATCGTTAACAGATTGATTAATTTAAAAAAAATAAAATCATGAAAAAGAAATCAGGCGTTTTCTTAATAAATTTTCAGCACACGGTTATTCCACCAGGTAGCCAAGTTCCTTCATCCTGTTTTTAAACTTTGTCATATTATCTGCCGGCACAAGTATATGAAACCGCTCCGCTTTTAATATCAGTGTTTTT
>JAVHOI010000228.1:0-12666 GCA_036169975.1 Ferruginibacter sp.
TTTCTTTCCCAGATAGCGGGCAGGTGTTTGGTGGCTATATTATTTTTATCTGCCACTATCAATTTTGCTACCTGTTGTTCGGGGTGCGAAAGAAAACTTGCGCCCACCATTTTTACATACCAGGGCCAGTTGTATTCGCAATCACTTGCCGCATGAATGCCAACAAAACCACCACCTTTCTGAATAAAAGTTTCCAGCGCTTTTTGTTGTTCATCGCCCAATACGTCACCTGTAGGGCTAAGGAAAATAACCGCATTATATTTGGCCAAATTTTCATTTGTAAATGCCAGCGAATCTTCCGTAGCATCCACCGAAAATTGATTGGCCAGCCCCATCTTTTTTATAGCCTCAATACCCACCGGGATGCTTTGATGCCTGTAGCCATTGGTTTTGGAAAAGATCAAAACTGAAGGTTCTTTCTTACTAAATGTGAAGGATAAACCTGCAACCACCAGTGCAAGAAAAATAGTATTTGTGATAAGTTTTTTAATATCCATGGTTCAATCGTTTAAAGGTGAAAGGAAAAGGAAAAGGCAAAAGGTAAAAGGTTTAAGGCAAAAGTATAAGGTGAATTAGGAATAATATTTTTTATTTTTAATTCTTAATTCCTCATTTATTAATATCAATAATCCGAATAACCTGTTGCCCGCAGGAACAAACTCGTATTTTTTGAAACATTGTTTTGGTATTTCGGCATTGCGGATAATTTTTTCCATTCAGGCGAAGCGCCAAAATTTTTCCAGTGCGCATCCCTGTCTGCCATGTTTTCAAAACTTGTCATATACATGAGGTTGGGCATATTGCATCCCGCAATTACGGAGGAATAAAATACAGCGTTGAAGTTAAGCCGTTTGAATAAAGCAATCTCTCCTCCTTCATTAAACATGCGGACTTTATTTTGAAATAATTTTTCGGTGGCGCTTTCATAGCTGCGCAATTCATAAACCTTTTCCGTAGCAGGCGATTTAAGTTTTGGAAGGTTTAAAAAAGGAGCAAGTGGAAAAGCTTTCAGCAATATATTCTCCAGCCTGTTGTAAGGCGGGGTTTTGTACGAAGCATCAATATAGGATTTGCCATCGGCCTGGTAAGCCTTATCGTTGGCAAATGCGGCGGTTAATTCAGTAACCTGTTGCAGAGACTTAACCGGGAAGATTACGTACAGGCGTTTGTCCGTGGCGGTATCGTTGGCAATGGCGGTAAATACGCCCACATGTTTTATTTGTTGCCTGTGAAGCGCAGGTAAATAAGCATCCTTCAGGTATTGATCAATTGATATTTGCTGATCAGCGGATGAAAAGTGATATACCGTGATCTGGTAAAATTCACCCGTTTTTTTTGCAGGTTGCGCAATGGATAAAACGGGTACACTCAATAAAAGGCCGAATAAAATTCGGGATAGTTTGTTTTTCATGAAATTATTTTTTAGTTGTTGAAGGTAGATAAATTTTAAACCTGAATTTGAATCATATTTTAAATCCCTAATAACCCCCTGTTAAATTCATCATTACTTCCTGTTCCGGCGAAATCATCAAAGGCTTTTTCTGAAACTTTTATAATATGATTTTTAATAAAGGGTGCGCCTTCCGTTGCGCCGTCTTCTGAATTTTTTATGGCACATTCCCATTCCAGTACGGCCCAGCCTTTGTAATCGTAAGCAGCGAGTTTGCTGAATATGGATTTGAAATCAACCTGGCCGTCGCCCAAAGAACGGAAGCGGCCTGCACGGTTTACCCAGCTTTGGTAGCCTCCGTAAACACCCTGTTTGCCGGTTGGATTAAACTCCGCATCTTTTACATGAAAAGCCTTTATGCGTTCATGATAGAAGTCTATATAAGCCAGGTAATCGAGGCATTGCAAAATGAAATGAGATGGATCGTACAGCAAACAGGCACGTGGGTGATTGTTTACTTTTTCTAAAAACATTTCGTAGGAAATGCCATCGTGCAGGTCTTCGCCGGGATGGATTTCGTAGCAAACATCTACCCCGCATTCATCAAAAACATTTAATATTGGCAGCCAACGTTTGGCTAATTCGGTAAAGCCGGTTTCTACCAAACCTGCGGGGCGTTGCGGCCAGGGATACATCGCAGGCCAGAGCAATGCTCCGCTGAAAGTAGCGTGGGCATTCAATCCCAGGTTTTGAGAGGCCCTGGCGGCATACAGCAGTTGCTGAACCGCCCAGGCTGTTCTTGCCTTTGAATTGCCATGAAATTCTTCGGGCGCAAAGCCATCAAACATTGCATCATAAGCGGGATTTACCGCCACTAATTGTCCCTGCAGGTGCGAAGAAAGTTCGGTGATTTCCAACCCGGCATCCTGAACGGCGCCTTTGATTTCATCCGAATAGGTTTTGCTTTCAGCGGCTTTCTTCAGGTCAATGAACCGTGCATCCCATGAAGGGATTTGAACACCGGTGAATCCTTTCCCTTTCGCCCATTTGCATATTGCCGGCAGCGAATTGAAAGGAGCAGTATCGCCTGCGAATTGCGCCAAGAATATGCCGGGGCCTTTTATTGTTTGCATTTTATTATAATTGATAATTTTTTAATTGATAATTGAAAATGTTTTTGCAATACCATTTGTGAAGAAATGTTGTTGCGTTTGAATATTGATAATTGAAATTTTTTCCTGAAAAATATTCATTGATTCATCATTGAACATTGTAATAAACAACTACTATTAGGTATATATTCAGCAGCAGGAAACGGGAATATTATCAGTTAAAAAATTATCAATTACCCATTCGAATCCTACATCACGTACTCCGTCCACTTCTTATCCGATTGTGCTGATGCAACCACATTATCAATGAAGGCCATTCCTCTTACGCCTTCATCTACCGATGGAAAATCCAGGGCTTCTTTTGGTGGCGTAACGCCATTCATTTTCGCGGTTAAAGTAGTGGCGAAATTTTTATAAATATTGGCGAATGCTTCAAGGTACCCTTCGGGATGCCCGCCCGGTGTGCGGCAATTACTGGTAGCATACGAAGATAACCTCTCTCCATAATTCGCGCCAGCACGAAGTATCTGAGCAGGCGCATCAAGCCATTTTACGATCAGTGTATTTGGTTCCATTTGCGCCCATTCAATTCCGCCTTTTTCGCCATACACCCTTATCTTCAAAGCGTTCTCTTCACCGGCGGCTACCTGCGATGCCATCAGCACCCCGGCAGCGCCATTATCGAATTTCAACAATACATTTCCATCATCATCCAATGCCCTGCCTTCTACAAAAATATTCAAGTCGGCACAAAGATGGGTGATCTTTAAACCGGTTATGTATTCAGCCAGGTGAGCGGCATGCGTTCCAATATCACCCATGCAGCCACTTTTGCCGCTGCGCTTGGGATCCGTTCTCCAGGCAGCCTGTTGATTGCCTTCTCTTTCCGTTAATTTACTCAGCCAGCCCTGCGGATATTCTACCCATACTTTTCTTATTTTTCCCAACACGCCATCACTCACCATCGCCTTTGCCTGCTTTACCATGGGAAAGCCCGAATAGGTGTGCGTAAGGCAAAGCATCAGGCCCGTTTCTTCAACAAGTTTTTTTAATTCTTTGGCTTCATCTAAAGTGAAGCAAATGGGCTTTTCAATTACTACATTAAAGCCTTTTTGCAGCGCTAATTTCGCCGGGGCGAAATGGGCAAAATTGGGCGTGACGATGGTTACGAAATCCATGCGTTTATCGGCGGGCAACAAACTTTCCTTCTCAATCATTTCCTGATAAGTCAGGTAAATCCTGTCCTCCGGAAGAAACAGGGATTGCCCGGAATCTTTCGCTATTTCGGGGTTGATGCTTAAAGCGCCGCATACCAGTTCAACCAGGCCATCCATGTTGGAAGCAAAGCGGTGTATGGAACCAATGAAGGCATCTTTGCCACCTCCGATCATTCCCATTCTTAATTTTCTTTTCATATAATTTTATTTTAGTTTTTTTCTGATATTTTACCGCTACAAATTTTTTACAATTTTACGGATAAAATCCCTGTACGTTTAATAAAAATTTTTAAAGGCATTAACTGAAAATAATTTCAGTAACTTTTTATTAAAGATTGAACCCGGAATTTTTTTTATAATATTTTCAAAGGTTGATAATATTTAAATAAGTAATAGATTTTTTTTATCCTCTGTAAAAAATTCACAAAATTATACGCTGCATTCGTTTTATATTCAACCGTTGAAAAAAAACAATTGTTAATTTAACCTTTTTAATTCAAAATTCGATAATATTACATTTCTTTTTTCTCAACGCTATCTTGAAATAAAAACAATAAAACGATTATGCCTGCCAATATTCAGAAAAAACAACTGTTCGCTGCAAGTTGCATTGCGCTTCTTGTAACCTCACTTTCTTTCGGTATCCGTGCCGGCATACTGGGCCGCCTTGGTAATGAATTTCAGTTGGATGCCCAACAACTGGGCACCATCGCTGCTACCGCATTCTGGGGTTTCCCTCTCGCTATTGTAATAGGCGGGCTGATCGTTGACACTATCGGCATGAAGAAATTACTTATTGGCGCCTTTGTATTTCATTTGGCTGGTATTTTACTTACTGTTTTTGCAACCGGATACTGGAGTTTATTTATTTCAACTTTATTTATAGGCATTGCCAATGGTACGGTAGAGGCAGCCTGTAACCCTTTGGTAGCAACCATTCACAGCGATAATAAAACGACCAAACTCAATCACTTTCATTTATGGTTTCCAAGTGGAATTGTAATTGGAACCCTCCTTGTTTTCCTTTTGGATAAGATCGGGATTGGCTGGCAGATACAGGTTGGTTTAATGATCATTCCTACACTGATCTATGGCTTTTTATTCAGCAAACTGAAATTCCCGGTTACGGAAAGAGTAGCAAGCGGGGTGTCAAGTGCGCAGATGTATAAATCGCTGTTGAACCCTTTATTTATTTTAATGATCATATTAATGTTTGGTACGGCCATCACCGAATTGTTTACCGGGCAATGGATTGATGTGCTGTTAAAAAATGTTACGGATAATGCCATATTATTATTAACTATTGAAACCGGTGTAATGGTTATTGGCCGTGCTTTTGCGGGTCCGGTAGTACATAAATTTTCGCCACAGGGGGTGCTTCTTATATCGGCTGTTTTGGCCTCGGCGGGTTTATATCTTCTTAGTCATACCACAGGCAATATGCTTTTCGCGGGTGCGATAATATTTGGAATGGGTGTATGTTATTTTTGGCCAACCATGCTGGGGTTTGTTTCTGAAAATTTGCCAAAAACCGGAGCTGTAGGTTTAAATTTCATGGGAGCGGCAGGCATGTTCGCCGTATCCGTTTACATGATATTCATGGGTGGGTATTATGATAAATTATTGGCAGCTAAATTGCCCACAGGCGCTGATATGCAAACTTATACCGGCGTCGGCGCCACTCCTGAAATGGTGAATGCTTTGATGGAAGCTAAAAAAGCGGCGGGTCCCGCAATAATCAATGCTACCCTCATTATTCCCATTGGCTTAAGTTTAGTATTCGCCGGATTATTTATCTACATGCGTTCTCGAAAACAGGAGCGGTCCCAATCTCTTTCCAATTCAATTATATAAAAAAAACATTCATTATGCCGGATCATCAAAACAGGCGAAATGCCATAAAAAATATTTTAGTTGGTTCAGCGGCGCTGGGTTCTTCTTCTATATTAACTTCATTTACTTCAGAAAAAAATAAAAAACCCAAACAGTTGAAATTGAAAGGGAATATCAATCATTCAGTTTGCCAGTGGTGCTACAATTTTATACCGCTTGAAAAACTTTGCCAGGCGGTAAAGGAAATTGGTTTTAATGCCATTGATTTGATTGGTCCAAAAGACTGGCCTATGTTGCAGAAATATGGCATTTTCAGTTCCATGTGTTATCATGGTGGCGCGGTAAGTTTAACCAATGGCTTTAATGATAAAGCTTTTCATGAACAGTTGATAAAGGATTATACGGAAGTAATCCCGCTGATGGTGAAAGCCGGATATAAAAATGTAATATGCTTTAGCGGTAGCCGCAATGGGATGGATGATGAAACCGGTTTTAAGAATTGTGTGGAAGGGCTGCATAAAATATTACCGCTTGCGGAAAAAAATGGCATTACCGTACAGATGGAATTGCTGAACAGTAAAGTTAACCACAAAGATTATATGTGCGATAAAACGCCCTGGGGTGTTGAGTTGTGTAAAAGGGTAGGGTCGCCTAATTTTAAATTGCTGTATGATATTTACCACATGCAGATAGATGAGGGAGATGTCATTCACACCATACAGGATAACCATCAGTGGCTCGGCCACTACCATACTGCTGGTGTACCTGGCCGGCACGAAATTGATGAAAGCCAGGAATTGTATTACCCGGCCATTATGAAAGCGATTGTAGCTACGGGGTTTACAGATTATGTGGCGCAGGAGTTCATCCCGGTAAAGGAGGATAAAATACAATCATTAAAGGATGCGGTGATGCTTTGTGATGTTTAGTTTAAAAAAAATCAAAAAAAAATCAAATAAAAAAATCAAATTATAAACTATAAAATTTAAACTATGCCTGAAAATACGTATGATGCAATAGTAGTTGGCTCCGGGATAAGTGGTGGATGGGCCGCTAAAGAACTTACGGAAAAAGGATTAAAAGTTTTGATGCTGGAAAGGGGCAGAGATATTGAGCACATTAAGGATTATGTAAATGCCAATAAAGAGTCATGGGAATTTCCACACCGGGGCAGGCGTACTCAGCAAATGATAAAAGATTACCCTGTGTTGAAAAGAGATTACCCGTTGAATGAAACCAATCTTGATTATTGGGTAAAAGATTCGGAATCGCCTTATACGGAAGTAAAGCGGTTCGACTGGTTTCGTGGCTACCATGTCGGAGGCCGTTCCTTAACCTGGGGCAGGCAAAGTTACCGTCTGAGCGACTTTGATTTTGAGGCGAACCTTAAAGATGGAATTGCTATAGACTGGCCGGTGCGTTATAAAGACATAGCTCCCTGGTATGATCATGTTGAAAAATTTGCCGGTATCAGCGGATCAAAAGAAGGCTTACCACAATTGCCCGATGGACAGTTTATGCCAGCAATGGATATGACCGTTGTAGAAAAGGATGTAGCTGCAAGAATTAAAGAACATTACAAAGGCAAACGATCCATGATCATTGGCCGTGTGGCCAATATAACCGAACCGCTACAGGAAAGAACCAACTGTCAGTACAGAAATAAATGTTGGCTGGGTTGCCCGTTTGGCGCCTATTTCAGCACACAATCCTCTACATTGCCTGCTGCCAGAAAAACGGGAAAACTTACCGTACGCCCGTGGAGTATCGTTACAAAAATTTTGTACGATAAGGATAAAAAAAAGGCCACAGGAGTAGAAGTACTGGATGCGGAAAACAATAAAACATTTGTGTACAATGCGAAAATAATTTTCTTGAATGCTTCAACTTTAAACAGTGCGTGGGTGCTCATGAATTCCGCAACCGATGTATGGGAGGGTGGCCTGGGCAGTAGTAGTGGAGAATTAGGGCATAATATCATGGATCATCATTTGGGAGTTGGCGCCAGTGGATTGGTAGAAGGGTATGAAGATAAATATACATTCGGCCGCCGGGCTAATGGTATTTATATACCACGGTACCGGAATTTGTTTGGCGACAAACGTGATTACCTGCGTGGCTTTGGTTACCAGGGTGGTGGTTTACGGGAGGGATACAGCCGCTCCGCCGAAGAAATGTCTATTGGCGCAGGATTAAAAGAAGCCTTATCAGAACCAGGTTCGTGGACAATGAATATTGGTGGCTTTGGCGAAACGCTTCCTTATCATGAAAATACTGTAACGCTTGACAAAACTAAAAAAGATAAATGGGGATTAAATATTCTGTCCATGGATATTGAATATAAGGAAAATGAGGTAAAAATGCGCAAGGATATGCTTGGGGATGCCCTCGAAATGCTGGAAGCTGCAGGTGTAAAAAACGTAAAGGGCCGGGATGGCGATGGAACATTGGGAAGAGGCATTCATGAAATGGGATCAGCACGCATGGGTAAAGATGCCAAAAGCTCCGTACTCAACAGTCATAATCAACTGTGGGATGCTCCAAATGTTTTTGTAACAGATGGCTCATTTATGACATCAGCCGCTTGTGTAAATCCATCCCTTACCTACATGGCATTTACGGCACGGGCCGCTGACTTCGCCGTAAGCGAATTAAAAAAAGGAAACCTTTAAAATATTATTATGCCAGGCGATTCTACCAATATCAATAATAAAGCGGTTAGTCAAAACACATTCGATGCCATTGTAATAGGCTCTGGTATTAGTGGGGGATGGGCTGCAAAAGAATTAACAGAAAAGGGATTGAAAACGTTGATGCTGGAACGTGGCCCAAACCATGAGCATGTAAAAGATTATACCAATGCCTCAAAGGATCCCTGGGAATTTGAGCATCGGGGGCGTACTACCCAACAACAGAAAAAAGATTATCCTGTAATACACAGGGGCTGGGCGGCAAATGAAGCCGTAATGGATGCATGGACGAACGAAAAAGATTGCCCCTATACGGAAGTAAAACCCTTTACCTGGTGGCGCAGTTACCGTATGGGTGGACGTTCTACTACATGGGGCAGGCAAAGCTACCGCTGGAGCGACCTGGATTTTGAAGCCAATGCAAAAGATGGCATTGCAATTGACTGGCCAATCCGTTACAAAGACGTAGCTCCCTGGTACGATTATGTAGAAAAATTCGCAGGCATCAGTGGTTCAAAGGAAGGCCTGCCACATTTACCAGACGGACAATTTTTACCTCCAATGGATTTAAACATTGTGGAGAAAGATGTAGCCGCAAGAATAAAGCAACAATTCAAAAACCGCCATTTGATCATCGGGCGTGTAGCTAATTTAACCACTGCCATTCCCGGCCGCACACAATGCCAGTTTAGAAACCGATGCTGGGAAGGTTGTCCTTTTGGTGGCTATTTCAGTACGCAATCTTCTACATTGCCTGCCGCGAAAGCTACGGGTAATTTAACAGTGAGGCCCTTATCAATTGTTACAAAAATTATTTACGATAAGAATACAAAAAAGGCAACTGGTGTGGAAGTGCTGGATGCGGAAACAAATAAGACTTATGAATTTTATAGCAAGATCGTTTTTCTAAACGCCTCCTCTTTAAATTCAGCCTGGGTATTGATGAATACAGCTACTGATGTATGGCCTGATGGCCTTGGCAGCAGCAGTGGCGAACTCGGGCATAATGTAATGGATCATCATTACAACCTCGGCGCTTCGGGTACTGTGGAAGGTTTTGAAGAAACCAGTACTTTTGGAAGGAGGGCTAATGGTTTTTACATTACCAGGTTTGCCAATCTGAATGGTGATAAAAGAGATTACCTGCGTGGGTTCGGTTACCAGGGGCAGGCATCCAGGCAGGGGTGGAGCAGGGAGATAGCGGAACTGAATATTGGCGCTGATTTTAAAGAAGCGCTTACGGAACCCGGAGCATGGACAATCGGCGCTACTGGCTTCGGCGAAATACTGCCTTACCATGAAAATAAAATATCATTGGATAAAACCGTGAAAGATAAGTGGGGCCTTCCTGTACTGTCCATGGATGCGGAATTGAAGGAGAATGAATATAAAATGCGAAAAGATATTGTGGCGGATCTGGTGGCCATGTTTGAAGCATCCGGTGTGAAAAATATCAGCAAATATGATAGTGGACATGCCATGGGGCACGGGATACATGAAATGGGTACGGCACGTATGGGAAGAGATGCCAAAACTTCCGTACTCAATGAATACAACCAGGTATGGGATGCAAAAAATGTATTTGTTACAGATGGCGCCGCAATGGTATCTTCCGCCTGCCAGAACCCATCGCTTACTTATATGGCACTAACGGCAAGGGCTGCTGATTTTGCCGTGAATGAATTGAAAAAAGGTAATTTATAAATAACTTAAAAATCAAAAGTATGAATATGACAAGAAGGGATTTGCTGCAAAATGTAGCGATATTACTGGGCGGTTCCGTTGTGGGCGGATCTGTATTCAGTTTGTCAGGTTGCAAATCAAGTGATAAACAGGTAAACGCTATGTTCAGTGAAAGCCAGGTAGCTTTTATGAATGAAATTGCGGATACCATTTTGCCCACTACCAGCAGCCCCGGCGCCAAAACGGCAAAAGTAGGGGACTTCATGTCGGTGATGGTCTTTGATTGTTATGATGAAAAAAATCAGAAAATTTTTCTGGATGGCCTTAAGAAAATTGATGAATTGAGTGAGCAGCAATTCAAGGCCTCTTTTGTAAAAGCCGATCCAAAACAACGCACGGAATTATTGACAGCCCTTGATAAAGAGCAAAAGGAATACCAGTCCAAAAAGGGAAAAGATGATCCATCGCACTATTTCCGTATGATGAAGGAACTTTCCGTGCTGGGCTATTTCAGTTCTAAAGAAGGCGCTACACAGGCTTTGCGTTACCTGCCGGTACCAGGCAAATATGACGGCTCGTTTCCTTATAAAAAAGGGGATAAGGCCTGGGCAACTTAGAAATTTATTTAATTAAAATAGCAATGCTTTATAATGCTGCTATCCGCATGGGTAGGGCTTATAAAGCATTTTTTATTTTGAGCCCCGCAGTGGAGCAATGATGTGGCATTGGTGGCGTCGCACTCTTGTACATAGGTGCATAAAGGAGCATTTATTGACTGCTGTAGGGTGTCCGCATAAATTTATCCTGCAATCATCAAAGCAAAATAAATAACTTATTAGTTGCTGGTTTCCGAATTAAAATTGAAAAGCTACAGGATGCTATAAAATAAAAACAGGAACAGGTGGCAACCTGTTCCTGCAAAACAATAAAATCAATGGTTGAGTCATCCAATCAGTTACATCCCCAGCTTCCACCCTTCCCTGTAATTTCTTTTTACAAACTGGTTGGCTTCATCAAAGTTGGTGATCTTCATATTGGGGCCGTCCCACAATAATTTAATTCCACGGCCGGGATATTCAAGCCTGTTCGGTTGCGTTTTTCCTGCCCTTTGAATATCATAACTTCTGATTGCCAGGTTGCCCATCAAAACGGTTTCTGTTAACGGCCCCGCAATTTCGAAAGGGGAACTAAGTAGCTTCGCTTTCGGACTGTTGTGCCCCGCAATACAAGCTTCTACCCATTGTGCATAATGGCCGCCCGCTCCATTGGTAACCCTTGCGATGGTTTCCGGCACATTCACTTCGCTGTTGCGGGAAAGCGGCAACAGCCTTGAATTAGCGCCATAAGTATCGCACATCATTTTACCTTTGGTGCCAACAATTATTACGCCATTTCCACCGTCTCCCATTTGTTCATTTGGCCCCAGTTCTTCCGGCCTTTCCGGCTGAATGCCACCATCCATCCAATGCATTTTGATGGACGGCTTTGAATTTTTACCGGCAAATTTTAAGGTAACGGAAGATGAGGCCGGGGCGCTTTCGGGAAAATACCCCCTTCTAAACGGTCCCGTGTAAACGCTGCTGACACTGCAGGCAGCTTCGGTAGGATAACCCAAATTCAAAACACGAAATGGGGCTTCTATCAAATGGCATCCCATATCGCCCAAAGCGCCCGTGCCATAATCCCACCATCCACGCCAGTTAAAAGGGATAATATTGTCAACATAACTTTTTTGCGGTGCGGTGCCCAACCATAGGTCCCAATCCAATTCGGCAGGAACAGGCGCTGATAATTTAGGCCATGGAACGCCCTGAGGCCATACTGGACGATCTGTCCAGATAAAGACTTCTTCCGCATCACCGATTATACCTGAATTGTACCATTCCATCAATTTTCTTACCCCATCGCCGGATGATCCCTGGTTGCCCATTTGTGTCACCACTTTATATTTTACTGCGGCTTCGGTAAGCATTCTTGCTTCGTAAATATCATGCGCTAATGGTTTTTGAACATATACATGTTTGCCCAATTGCATAGCAGCCATCGCCGCTATGGCATGGGTATGATCGGGTGTGGAAACGGAAACCGCATCAAAGTTTTTGTGTTCTTTCTCCAGCATTTCCCGGAAGTCTTTATAATATTTGGCTTTAGGAAAACGCTCCCTGCTTTTTTTTGCCTGCCTGTCATCCACATCACATAAAAAAGCGATATCCGCTTTGCCGCTTTTAAAAAATTCATTCAGGTCGCTTTCGCCTTTACCACCTGCGCCAATACCGGCTACGGTTAGCCGGTCGCTGGGTGCGGTAAACCCTTTGCCACCCAGTACATGCCGTGGAATAATGTAAAACCCGGCGGCAATGGTAAGCCCTTTCTTAATAAAATTCCTGCGGGATTTGTTTTCAGCAGCCATTATTTTTTTTTCTTTTTTCATTTCATATAAATTGGTGAGTCATTCGTTTTAGGAACCTGTAATTTACCTTGTTTTTATGAATGGTGGATAAAAAATTAAGTTTGTTTTTATCAACACTTTGGTAATTTTTTACTTTTTAAACCCTTATCTATTAATACATGTAAAATGCATTTACAATTTTTACTTATTTATTTTCAAGACCTTGTAACACCTGAGTTTGACTAAAATATTTCGAAAATTTCCCTGTTTGAAAACCCATCAATTGCCGCTGGCTTTAGCCCAATGTCATTTAGTTAAGATAGAAGCCTTGCCGTTAAGGCGTTGCGATGTC
>JAVHOI010000229.1:0-2662 GCA_036169975.1 Ferruginibacter sp.
TTTTCATGTTCAAGTAAATACTTGGATGCCCTCCCTAAAAAAAGTTGATTTTCGGCATTTACCTGGTAGTTAATCCCGAAATTATTTTTATCAAATCCAGAAACGAAATTTTTTGTTTCCTTAACAAACATTTTGTTTAGGCTATAACGGTCAGAAAATTCCACTCCAGATACATCATCTAAAAGTTTACCGGTAGCATAACATAAACGTTTTGCATCATTACTTTTTAATGTATTCTGTTTTTTATCTAAAAACTTTGCTTTAATAAATGCATCATAGCCCTCAATATCAGCTATAGGTGTAGCCTTAATGATTCCTAAAGTTGAACAAATTATACTTGTAAAAATCAATACAACCTTATTGGAAAAACCGAGGGTTAGTGGCTCAAACAAAAGTTTTTCATCAATAAATCGTTCATTTCTTCCTTTTGTTTCTTTTATCAACGTGAAGTTTTCTTCAAATACATTTTTAAGTGAAAAGATTTGAGGAAGTATAGTAAAAAGGAGTGTATGGGAAAATTGAGGATAATCTTTATTTATTAATTCTTGAAACTGACCTTGTACTGGTAATTTCCCTTTGCTATCAATTGTTCCAAAAAAGGTTTTACGTATTTGTTCAGTTTTACCGGCTTCTACGCAACAATAAATAGCTTTATTGTTTCCGCCTTGAATCTTGATATTTTTGAATTTGAAACAAACCTGATCTTCGTATTCTCTAAACTCAGGAGAAATGTAAACAGCCTTCAAATCCAAATCAAACACCAATTCAGCAACAAAGCACTTTATATTTTTTTCACGCTCTTTGGAAGTGTTCGGAAAGTCAATGATATCATCCCAGTCTCCTCTTCCATCACTAAGTTGTTCGCCGAGCTTTATTAGAGTACCAAGCATTTATACGATGTGGTTTAATTTAAAAATTAATTATTTTTAATAACACTGTACAAGATACAACATAAACATTATCAAATATTTTTTAATCTTTCCATCACTTTCAACACTCCTGTTTATCAATAAAAGTATATTCGCAAAAGCGCCATGGTATGCGCTTTGATGAAAACAAACAATACCGGCTTACCCGGACGGATCGCATAACACGTGGGCATATAAACATGGCGAATAAAAGCGGCCATCACATAAAAGCATCATAGCACCGGACAGCCACTTACGTACTTGTTTCCCCGTATATAAAAACGATAAGGCAACAATGCATCCGCTCCGGCATTGCCCACGCCTATCCGCCTGCTGCTGCCAATTTGTTTTTCATCTATCGCATAATCGTCCGATGCTATGTAAATAGTTTCGCCCAATAAATTTATGCCCGAATGTATTTTGAAAATGCCCAATGCCCTGCCAACATTTCCGGGGCCTTTGGTTAATGTGCCGTCCTGGCCTTTCTTACCTGTTCTTTTCAGCATGGTATCAATGCCCTCCAGTGGTTCTACCGCCCTTATCAAAACCGCATCGGGGATTTCTTTTTCATTGGTAACCACATTCAGCATTTGATGCAGGCCATAGCAAATATAAACATAGCAGGTGGCGGCCTGCGAATACATGTGCTCGTTACGTGCGGTCCGTTTTCCCATCCAGGAATGGGAGGCTTTATCAGTGATCCCAATATAGGCTTCTGTTTCTACGATCCTTCCGCTTGTTACCTTTCCATCAAGGTTTGTAACAACGATTTTTCCCAATAACTCCCTGGCGATTCGCACCACATCTTTCCTGTTGTAAAAATCAATCGTTAATTTGTTCAACTTAATTGTATTTTTAAGCGCAAAAATAGTTCATCTTTGATCGTTTCCCGTTGATCGTTGACCGTTGATTGTTTGTAGTTTGTTGTTAATATTAAAGCGCCACTTACCATCAACCACCAACGAAAAAACGGCCATCAACTATCCGCCATGTTAAAAGAAATTATCATCGCCATACAATCGTATTACCAGGCACACCAGTTTATCGTAAAGCACCGGCTGTGGAAGTGGATATTGATACCGGGTATAATTTACGCCTTATTATTTTGCGCAGGTATTTATGTATTCTGGATCAGCAGCGGTAATGCCATTGATTACCTTCTATCCATTTCCGGTTTAAAAAAATGGATCTTTGCCATTGAAGGAAGCTGGTTAAAATTCCTTTTCATTTTTGGGCAAATTATTCTGCAGTTGGTGCTGATCCTCTTTTATTTTTCCTTATTCAAATACCTTTTCCTGATTGTAGGTTCCCCGCTGTTTGCTTACCTGAGCGAAAAGACGGAAGCCATCATGGAGGATAAGGAATATCCTTTCAGTTTTGTACAACTAATGAAGGATATGGTAAGGGGCGTAAAATTAGCTTTGCGTAATGCCTTATGGCAAACTGTTTACGTCGTGTCTGTTTTAATTTTATCCTTCATCCCTTTTTTTGGCTGGTTCACTCCCCTGTTCGCATTACTGATAGAGTGTTATTACCTCGGCTTTTCCATGCTTGATTATAGCTGCGAAAGAAATAAATTATCCGCTTCGCAAAGTGTAGTGTTTATAAGTGAACATAAAGGATTGGCTGTTGGCAATGGCATCATGTTTTACCTGATGCACCTGGTGTTTATCGCAGGATGGGTACTGGCACCGGGTTATGCGGTAATAGCCGCTACCATCAGTCTTTATAAAACCAGGCAATTATAGGTTGGT
>JAVHOI010000230.1:0-12605 GCA_036169975.1 Ferruginibacter sp.
GTCTAATAAAAAATGATGTACATGTGTTCTGTCGGGACTAAATGGTGAACGCTTGTCAAGAATACGCAAACCAAATACACGCAAGGTGTCAAATAAAGGAACGATTAATATGGCAATACCTAATGCAGGAGCAGATTCCAAAGGTAGCCGCATACTTTCATTGCCTGCGATGTTAATAAACTTTATAACCATGATTGAATTAATTAATCCAATCAGAAGGGATCCGGTATCACCCATGAATATTTTTGCCGGGGAGAAGTTATAAAATAAAAATCCAATTAAACTTCCGGCTAATGAAAAAGCCATTACGGCATATAAAGCTTGACCTGAGAAAGAAAAATAGGTACCAAACACCAGGGCGGTTAATAAACCAAGTGAACCGGCAAGGCCATCTACACCGTCAATGAGGTTAAAAGAATTTACAATAACAATTACAGTAAATAAAGTGAAAATGATACTTGCGATTTGAGGTATTTCATTAATGCCCAAAAAACCATGCATATTAATTATTTGTACACCTCCAAATTTGATGATGATGCCAGCCGCTACTAATTGTCCCATGAATTTTTTTGCTGCGGATAAAATCAGAATATCATCCTTAATCCCTAAAAAGAAAATCACAATTGCTGCGGCAATAAAATATTGTAATTCGCCTGAGTTTGTTGGAGCGCCCAGCAACAACGATAATATAAAACCGGCAAAAATCCCCAAACCACCAAGAGTAGGTATAACCATTTTGTGAACCTTGCGTTCATCCGGCTCATCATATAACTTTTTTTCCCTGGCAACCTGGATAATGACGGGTATCGCAAAAAAAGTAATCATAAAGGCTAATGCGCCGCTAAATAATATATTATCCATGCCAAACTTATTAATTATTCTGAGTTTATAACAAAAATAAACTCTTTTGAGAAGATAAGGGTAGTTTATTCATTAACTAAGACACAACATACTTAAAATCCGTTGCTTTTAAAAATATAAAAGAAAGAATTTCATTTTTATTAAATATTTTTTATTTAGGAATTATCAATCTAATAACGATTAACCAATCAACTTATTATATTTATTGAAGGGTACTTGTATCAATATCCAACTTAACGCTACCTTAATTCAATAAGTTGGTTAGCCGCCTTGCGGGCGGGGAACCAGGAAGCCAAAAACGCTATAAAAGCCACTGTGGATACTACGAGTATGAAATCGGCAGCCTGTAGTTTTACCGGAAAATAATCAATCAAAAAAGAGCCGCCCTGTAGTTTAATCAGATGGAATTTTATTTGAATAAAGCAGGTTAATAATGCCATGCAAACCCCGGTTATTGCGCCAATACCTGCCAGAAGTACCCCTTCGCCCAGGAATATTTTTAATACCATGTTTTTATCGGCCCCCATGCTTTGCAATACGCTGATGTCTTTTTGTTTTTCCAGCACAAGCATGGTTAAAGCGCTGATCATATTAAAAGCGGCGATAAATAATATCAGCGTCAAAACTGCATAGATCGCCCATTTCTCAAGCTTCATGGTATTGTAAAGACTGGTATTTTGCTCATATTTTGTTTGTACTTTAAAGGCACTGCCCAACATCTGTTCAAGTTCCAGTTGAATTTTTGGAATATTGTAATCTTCATAAAGTTTTATTTCGACTGCGCTGTACTCATCATCGGCAAACCCCATTTGTTGCTTTACAAAATCTATATTGGTAATGGCGTATTTATTGTCAAAATCCTGCTGAATGGCAAATACACCAGTTGCTTTTACATTGCCTTCGCTTAGCGACTGCATAGGATCCGACACGGATACCTTTCCTTTTTTTGGTAAAATTAAAGTAAGCATGGAAGCGCCCATTCTTCCCTCAACATTAATCGCGGCTGCATTTTGTATGCCGGCGCCTAAAATTAAACCCGGTTCATCCGCATTGCCGATATTAAATTTACCTTCAACTGTTTTATCGGCCACACCACTTACCATCCGGTAATTTTCATCTACGCCTTTCAGGTAAACAATGGTTTGAAGGTCTTCATTTTGTAACAATGCCTTTTCCTCAGCAATCATGGATACCGCTATTATTCCCGGCTGTTGTTTGAGTAACTTTATCTGACCGGGAGTAAGGAGAAATGTCTTGCCTTTTTTGGGAGTGATTTTTATATCGGTGTAAAAAGAGGAATAGAGTGATTTAACCAACCCTTCAAAACCATTGAAAACACTTAGTACCAATATCTGGCAGGCGGTGGCGAAAGCTATTACACCTACTGTTACCCAGGCTATGATATTAATGGCATTGGCGCTTTTTTTTGCTTTAAAATATCTCCAGGCAAAAGTTAAATACATATTTCTTCCCCGCCGAAGCCAGGTATTTTATAAATAAATATTTTGGTAATACTAATCATTTGCTCTGGCATCTTCATTTGGGTTGGTGGTTTCTTCCTTCTTTATCTTTTCAAAAAGTTCTTCCATTTTAAAAACATAATCAAGCGTATCATCAATAAAAAATTTAAGTTCGGGTATGCTGCGCAACTGATGCCTGACCCGGTTTCCTAATTCTTTCCTGATCTCTTTATTTTTATCTTCGAATTTTAATAAAGTGGCTTGCGTATCTTTTACCTGAAACAGGCTTAAATAAATCCTTGCCTCAAAAAGATCAGGTGTAATTTTTACATTGGAGATGGAAATCATTCCCCCATCAAGCATGAGCAGGTTCATTCGGCGAAAAATGTTGTTCAGTTCTTCATTGATCAAACCTGCAACCTGCTTCTGTCTTTTAGTTTCTGTCGTCATTTTATTTATAGCTAAGCTGCAAATTTACTTGTTTATTGTGATTATAGAAGTTAATACTCAATCTGGATTTTTATGTGTGTACTCCAATAGGTACAATAGCGGAATTATCGAAATTAATAAAGAGATTAAATTCTTTCACCGCCAAATACATGAAAGGAATTTTCTCAAATTAAAACTGCTACTATCTATCCAAATACAATCGAAACGATAACATTATAATAAAATCTGGATAAATAAAATACTAATAACTTTTTAACCAATTCTAAAATAATTACTATTTAAAAACCTGTTGCAAAATGAAGGTCGGCCACCACAGGGTAATGATCAGAATAGGGGTATATGATCCGGTTAAATTGATCTACCTCAAATTTCTTATCGGCTAAAATATAATCAATCCTCAATGTGGGGAATAAATATTGGAATGTTCTGCCCAGTCCGGTTCCTTTCTTAAGAAAAGCATCCTGTAAATTTCCTTTTATGGTAAAATAGGTATATGAGTTGGGCACATCATTAAAATCGCCGCAAATAATGGCCGGGTAAGGGCTTTCTTTAATTTTTTGTTGCACAAAATCAGCTTGTGTATTGCGAAACCAGTAGGCATTTTTAAGTTTGTGGACAATCGTTTTTGAATCCTTCAATTCCCTTTTATCTGGTTCTTTTATTTGCCCCAATGTTGAATATTCCTGTTCTCCAAATTGTACTGATTGAAGATGTGTTGTAAAAACCCTTATCTTTTTTTGATGAAATTGGATATCCGCATAAATAAGGTGTTCCGCATTATCATCCTTGCCATAGGTGAAATTGGAACTATCGGTAATCGGGAATCTGGATAGAATAATTACACCCATTTTATCGTTGATATTTTGGGTGATAGATTTTACAAAATAGGAATAAGGGTATCCCATTTCTTTAAATGCCTGGATATTGGAATTATTTGAATACCTGATTCCTATATCCCAGTATTCCTGAAAGCAAAGTACATCAGCCTGTTGCTTTTTTATCAGATCAAACATGAATGGCCGGTAATCAAAACTGTTATTATAGTTTTTACTGCTCTCTCCCCAGCTTGAAGTGTTCCAGGTTAATATCCTCAAAGTTTCATTTGTTTTTAAAAGGGTAAATTCTTTTTTGGAGGTTATGCCAGCCACTACTGAAAGCTGCTGCCAGCTTAGCGCCAACGCAACCAGCGAAAGAAGGAACCATTTGGATCCTGCAATTATCCACCCTGCTAAAAACCCGGCTACAATTATAAACAGTATTGGAAATACTAATCCTAAAACCGCGATCATCCAATATTTACCGGCAGGTAAAAAGGGAATTAAACAGGCTGATAAGTAAACCAGAACTACAAAAATATTAACCAACTTAAGAATTGTTCCAGCAAGTTTTGTCATTTAAACTGATATGTTTTTCTAATTGAAACAAAAAGTATTTGCACGTTTTCCCATCAGGGCCTTAATAAAATATTCAACCTTCACCAACGGATTGCTGAAACCAAAGGCTGAATTTTTATCAAAAAAAGACGAAAATATTAAATTATTGGTAAATCAAATGTTGTTGGCAGCGCACCTTCCAATTAGCAGCTTCAAATTTCTGAAGTACATCCAACCCGTGGTCTCATCCTCCAACTCTTGAATTTTTGATACATTTTAAATAAGTGTGGAGGGATAAACGAATTAATTCAGGATAGCTTTTAAATAATCTTAATGCCGGTACAAATATTTATTTTTAAAAAAAATGCCACTGATTTAGCGATGTTGAAATCAGGGAAAACAAACAATAAATTTCTGAAGGGAGATAGAGGCGAAAGGAAATTTAAATTTTTTTTATCAAAAAGACAACCCTCAAAATACCAAATATCAAATTTCAAATTTTAATACCTAACCCTTACCTTTGCGCCCTGAAAACAGACCTAATTTCAATAAAATTTTGTTTATGGCCAATACAGGTAAAATAAAGTCAATCATAGGCGCCGTAGTTGACGTGCAGTTTGACAGTGATAGTAACCTTCCGGAAATTCTAAACGCATTAGAGCTAAAACGTGATAACGGTGATACCCTTGTGTTGGAAGTACAGCAACATCTTGGCGAAGATAGTGTACGTACCATTGCGATGGATGGCACAGAGGGCCTGGTTCGGGGTACAGTGGTTATTGATACCGGCAAGCCAATAGCAATGCCTGTGGGAGATGATATTAAAGGCCGTTTATTTAATGTAACTGGTGATGCTATTGATGGTTTGCCTCAGGTAAGCAAAGTTGGTGGCCGCCCGATTCATGCCAAACCACCCTTATTTGAAAACCTAAGTACGGCTAACGAAATCTTATTTACCGGAATTAAGGTAATTGACCTGATAGAACCGTATGCGAAAGGTGGCAAGATTGGTTTGTTTGGAGGCGCGGGAGTTGGCAAAACGGTTTTGATTCAGGAGTTGATTAATAATATCGCCAAGGCATATAGTGGCGTATCCGTATTTGCGGGTGTGGGGGAAAGGACCCGTGAAGGAAATGATTTGATGAGAGAGATGATTGAAGCGGGCATCATGAACTATGGCGATAAGTTTAAGCATAGCATGGAAGAAGGTGGATGGGATCTGAGTGCGGTGAATATGGAAGACCTGAAAGAATCAAAAGCGACTTTCGTATTCGGGCAAATGAATGAACCGCCCGGAGCAAGAGCCCGTGTGGCATTAAGCGGTTTAACAATCGCCGAATACTTCCGCGATGGCGATGGCTCCGGACAAGGTAAAGACATTTTATTTTTCGTAGATAATATTTTCCGTTTTACCCAGGCTGGTTCCGAAGTATCGGCTTTGCTTGGCCGTATGCCAAGTGCGGTAGGTTACCAACCTACCCTGGCAACCGAAATGGGGCTGATGCAGGAAAGGATTACTTCTACTAAAAATGGTTCTATCACTTCTGTTCAGGCCGTTTACGTGCCTGCGGATGACCTGACCGATCCAGCACCGGCAACCACTTTTGCGCATTTGGATGCCACCACTGTATTGAGTCGTAAGATTGCAGATCTGGGTATTTATCCTGCCGTGGATCCACTGGATTCTACCTCAAGGATTTTAACCCCGTTGATTGTTGGTGAAGAACATTACAACACTGCCAACCGGGTGAAATTAATTTTACAACGTTATAAGGAATTGCAGGATATTATCGCCATCCTTGGTTTGGATGAATTGAGTGATGACGATAAACAGACGGTATCAAGGGCACGTAAGGTACAGCGTTTCCTGAGTCAGCCATTTTTTGTAGCAGAGCAGTTTACCGGTCTGAAAGGTGTATTGGTTCCAATTGAAGATACCATTCGCGGATTTAATTCTATCATGGATGGAGAAGTTGATGAGTATCCCGAAGCGGCATTTAACCTGGTTGGAACTTTGGAAGAAGCGGTAGAAAAAGGTAAAAAGCTGATGGCAGCAGCGCAGGCTTAAGTCATGAATCATTCAAAAAAAATAAATTTTATTTTTTATTATTGTCCGCACAGAAGGCTCTTTAGTGAATATCCCCGCCTGAACGAATTCATTCGGGCAGGCTCGCCTGAATAACTCAGTCGGGCAGGGTTGTGTCAGCCGATAGCTATCGGTTCACTTGTACCACATACCAATGTGTAACATTTATTGAAGCGGTTGAATGAAGGGATCAAAAAATATTTAACCAACAAACCAGGTTTTCCTGAAGTAACCAAAAGCATGACATTAGAAATATTAACTCCGGAAAAAAAAATATTCAGTGGCGAAGTATATGGCGTACAGTTACCCGGCATTGCCGGATCTTTTGAAGTGATGGAAAAACATGCGCCAATGGTAAGTGCATTAAAAGCAGGGAAACTAAAAGTACTTGCTGATAAATCCACAACAACTTCTTACAAAATTCAAAGTGGATTTGTTGAAATACTCAACAACAAAACCATTGTTTTAATTGAGGGAGCGGAAGAATTATAATTGAGAAATCAAATAAATAAGATTATAGCTCATACAATTTGTATGGGCTTTTTATATGGATATAGCCTGTAAATTCATTTAGCCGTCTGCCCTGACTCCAGAAAGCATTTCAAAATTGTTGAATTCAAGTAAACAACGATGAATACTTAGGGTATTTGCTATGGAGCTTTGATAATTGTAATGCACTCAAACATTATTTTACCAAGTTATCATTAAATCGTTATGAAGCGTAACCCCATCAATATTTTGGTATTGATATTTACCGGCAGACTTTAAGGCACTTCAAAAATTTAGACACCTCAAAAAAAAGTCGGCTATGGCTACATACCTAATTGCTGAATCTCAAAAAAAATCTATTTTAACCTTAATGCCACTCACCAAATTACCGCTACTTTCCCCATGCTTTTTCTTTTTTCCAAATATTCGTGAGCCGTTGCTATTTTGTCAACAGGAAATATTTTGCCAATTGTTGGAACGAAAACACCTTCTACCGTTAATCTCACTACCGCTTCAAGGCATCGCTGCAATACCTGTGGATGGTCATCCGCAACCCGCAGCATATTGATACCAATCATTGATTTGGCTGGCATCATGAACATAACGGGATGGTATATACCAAAGGCAAGCGCCGCTTTTAATTTGCCCAAAATGTTTTTATCGCTCATGGCAGCAGCGCCAAAACAAACAATCCTGCCGCCAGATGCCAGGGAACGAAAACCTTTCTTTACCGATTTTCCACCCACAGCATCAAAAATCACATCAACTCCTTTGCCCTCCGTTATTTTTTTTATTTCCTCTTCAAAATCATGCGTAGTATAATTGACAGGATGGTGTACACCCAATGCGGCTAAATATCGCAACTTTTCTTCAGTACCCGCAGTGGAAAATATTTCGCATTGTTTATATTTCGCGAATTGAATCAGCGCTGTACCCACACCGCCTGCGCCCGATTGAACCAATACTTTATCTCCCGGATGAAGGTTTACCATTTCAGCAGCGGCAAAATATGCCGTACAAAATTGCGTAGCCAATGCGGTCGCTGTTGCCGCATCAAGATTGGCAGGAATCTTAGCAGTAGCACAGGCATCCGTAAGCGCATATTCCGCATAGCCACCAAAGCGGGTCATGGCTGTAACCCGGTCGCCGGTTTTTACATTTTTGACACCTTCGCCGGTTGCAGCCACCGTACCGGCTACATCATAGCCGAGTACACAAGGTATTGGCGGCGCTTCTTTGTACATTCCCCGGCGTGCCATCACATCGGCAAAGTTTAATCCAAAGGCTTCCACTTTTACCAATACCTGGCCTGCCTGTGGAACGGGTACAGGTATTTCACGAATCGCAAATGCGGAAACAGCCGCACCATTTTTAATTAAAAAGACCGCTTTCATTATAATTGAAAAAATTTAAGTTTATCAGAAAGGATATTTTCATTTACCGCTTCCGGGTTGTAATATATGCTTTTACAATTTATTTTTAAATTCATAGGTCTATTTATATCCCGAATACGTTGCCCCATTTTTATTATGCAAAAAAAATATTTAGTGGAAGTCGTAAAATGAATTTATAGACCTTCGATGCCCCAGGTAAATATTATAATAAAGTATGACCATTCCTTTATCAAAATATAAAAGGATTTGCCCTAATGCTGTTGTAGGGATATTACTACAAAAAAGAAGGTTTTCTTCTACATTCAGGATTTATTATTATTTGTTTTTTTGTCAAATAGTTAGCCTTTTTTATGATTAGCTATTCATAATTCAACATCCTGATAAATATATTTTGTTTATGAAAAACTATAACAATTACCCTGAATGGGCGATTAAACTTTTTACCAATTTGTGTTTCAGCCAGGTAAAGGAACAGCTCCCCGAAAATTTAATGCGTTTTCATTCAAACCCACCCAGCTTTATTTATAACGGACAACTTTTCGCATTTACACCCAATGAGTCTTTTATTACAGACGAACCAACTTCAAACTTTGAGACACTTTATAATTAAAAAAAGTTGTTTTGATGCATTAGGCTTTTTGAGAGGATATTGTATATTTATTATATTAAAGAGGTTTGGCGGAATTTGATTTTAATATTCCCATACAATAATTGTTTTCGTAAAACGTTGTTTAAATAGTCAACCGTCATTTATTCAATACCTGTCCATGAACCAATTCGTCAAAATTTCCCAATGGATTATTGCTATATTCTCCTTTCTTTGTTTGACACAGGTGAGAAACTGGTTTGAAAAAATAATCGAATCCATTGTGGCGGACTGTAGCAGTTTTGTCCTGAATGGAAAACGTTTCTCAATACTGCCCAACCAGTCTTTTATTATTGATGAAACGCTCCGTTTATATGGTTTAAATTTTAATGCTAACTACAAGTTAAACTAAAATGTTTTTTTTTGCTGGTTGGAATGTCCCCAATGATTAACACTTATGCATAAATTAATATTATTTTTTAATAGCCAACCTTAATATATAATTTAGGCAGCATATAGGTCGCATAATAATTATTTTTCCTTTTTTTACTCAAAATGAATCAAAGAAGAAAGTTGGACTGAATTTTGCTGATAATTATACTTGTTTAATAAAATAAGCATTAAGTTAAGTGGATCGGCTTTACAAAGGTATTTTTTAGTTGTTCTTTTGTAACGCAATTGAAAATCATTATTACCTATCAAAAACGTAAAATCCCCAAAATTTGATATTTTATGCGCAGGCTCACTACATCCCCAAATTCTTTTATTAACATTTTTACCAGCTTATGCTTAAGCCAGGTAAAGGAACAGCTTACTGAAAATTTAATAAATCATAGTTCAAATCCTACAAGCTTTATTTGTAACGGGCAACTTTTTTCATTTATCCACAACCGGTCATTTGTTATAGATGGATCCCTTACCGAATATGGTATCAATTTAAACTTTAAGGATAGTTTAAATTAATAATGCCGCGGGTTTTTAATTACAATGGTTAGCAGATAAGGGCCTTAGTTATTAACGGATCCCGTTTTAACGGGTTTAAAGATAAATTATGAATAATCCCTCCCTGGTGAATAACCAGGGTTTTATATTTTTGTTAGGCTATGGGGTTTATGATAAATGAAATATTTCCACCGGGTAATATTTAATGTAGGTTTCAAATCAACCGTGCATCTCCTTTTCCTTTAATTGGTTTAAGAGTCCTCTTTCCTTTTTGCAGGGAATACAATTCCCACACTTAAGCCACCTTATTTTAGATTCATTAGTTTTCTTCATACAGATCGCCCTGAGAAGCAAGTATTTCGCGGTACTTACTAAAAAGTTTTGTTTTTGATATGAACCCTAAAAACTTTTTTTCCCTGTTTAATACCGGCAGGTACCAGCTTTGTGTAATATCAAACTGTTCCATCACACTATTCATATCCTGATCCGAATACAAAATAGCGGGTGGTTTTTTCATGATGGATTTAATGGAAATTTTATCAAATTGATCAGGTTGAAAAATCTTTTGTTTAATGTCGTTCAGTTCAATGATCCCCGAAAACCTATCCTTTCCATCTACAACCGCAAAAATATTTTTTTCGCTTCTTTTTATAAGTTCTATAAGGTCTTTCAGTTTTTTATCCGGTTGGATCCTTTCATAACCAGTCTGCAAAATATCTTCAAGAATGATGGAAGTCAAAATATTTTTTTCTTTTTTGTGGGTAAATATCTGCCCTTCCATCGCCAGTTTTTTTGTTTCCATTGAAAAGGGTTCATAGCTTTTTACAATAAAGAAGGATATGGAAGAGACGATCATTAACGGGATAAACAATTCGTAACCGTTCGTAATTTCGGCGATTAGGAAAATGGCGGTAAGCGGGCAATACATTACACCACTTAATACACCGGCCATTCCCACTAAACTAAAATTGCCTTCCGGTATTTTTACCAGCGGGTTGAAGTTTAATAATTTGGAGAACACAAAACCAAGGTAAGCACCGGTAAATAAAGAAGGAGCGAAATTGCCGCCATTGCCACCACCGCCATTGGTAATAGCCGCCGCAATTGGTTTAATCAATACGATAAAAGCCGTAAATACGACCAGGGCCCAGTTTTCATTCAATAATGAAAACAACGTGGTATTATCTTCAAAATGTGTAAAGGTGCCATTTGCCACCAGCTTTACACTATTATACCCTTCGCCAAACAAGGGGGGAAATACAAAGTAAATAACCATTAGCATCGCCCCTGCCATAAGTGCCCTGATGTAATTATTTGTTTTTGATCCATGCAATTTATTTTCTACCCTCTTATATGTTTTAGCATAGTATAACGAAACATACCCGGCACAAATGCCCAATAAAATATAGAAAGGGACATTTTGGTAATCAAAAGTTTGTTTCAAAACGAAATTGAACAGCGATACTTCCTGTAAAATGATTTTGGAACATAACGCCCCTACAACGGATGAAATAATTAAGGGGATGAAATAGGTCACAACCGTTTCGGTAAGTAATACTTCAATTGCAAATATTACGCCTGCAATGGGTGCATTAAAAACGGCGGAAATGCCTGCGGCGGCGCCACATGCAATCAATAAAGTCCGCTCCTGATAATTTAAATCCGTGATACGGGCTAAGTTGGAACCCACTGCAGCGCCAGTCGCGACAATTGGCGCTTCCAAACCTAAGGAGCCGCCAAGTCCCACTGTTACAGAACTGGTAATGACATGCAGCCAACTGTGATTTAAAGGGATAAAGGAAGATTTGCGGGCGATAGCCCTTAATACCATCGCAATCCCCTTTTCAATATGCCCCCGAAAAAAATGCTTAACAATAAAAACGGTTACTAACAGGCCGATTGCCGGAAACAATAAATAGGCAAACCTGGTAACCGGGATTTGTTCTATCCAAAGGCGGATAAAATGTACCAACGTTTTTAATAACACCGCTACCATGCCCGAAGCAAATCCTACCAATGTAGCGATAATCATGATAAATTGCATCCTGCTCACTTTTGTACGCAGGTAGTTGATTATAGTTTGATAAAGCAATTTGATTGATGCCAATTAGAATAATTTAGTTTTTAAATTGAAACAATTATATAGGTTGATATGCAATTGATAATTTGATGGTTGATTAATTATATTGGTAGTAAATAAATAGCCCCTTATTAAATATGAATTGATATTAGCCAAGGCTCATCCATCATTAAATATTGTACTTCAATTTTTTTAAATGCTGGTTATAAATTTTAAATTAGCAATTAATTCATTATCAAATAAAATAAAATTCTTACTGCGAAAGAAATACAATTATTCCCGCTGCGAATCCTATCAATGCCAGCCAACTGATTTTTTTTAAATACCAGATAAAATCAATCTGTTCAATACCCATCACGGCTATTCCGGCCGCTGAACCAATGATGATGGCGCTGCCACCCGTTCCTGTGGTTAATGCGAGGAACTCCCAAAAAGGATGATCGGGGGGATAAGTGGATAAATCATACATTCCCTGTGAAGCCGCGACTAACGGTACATTATCAACCACAGAAGAAAGTATGCCCAATGCAATGCCAATCAAGTAATCATTTTGTAAAGTGCCGCTGAGCCATGCTGCCACTATTTTCAATATACCAAAAGATTGCAATGCGGATACGGCCAATAAAATACCCAGAAAAAATAATATGCTCGGTGCGTCTATTCTCTGTAAAGCCCTCGCTACGGTGAATTTTTCCGCATATTCAGGTTCCTTGTTTTTATGGATGATGGAATTGATTACCCACATCAAACCGAGCGACAGCAACATCCCCATAAACGGTGGCAGGTGGGTAATTGTTTTAAATACCGGTACAAAAATCAACAATCCGATTCCCGAAAAAAGTACAATATTGCTATCCCTGGTTTCCTTCAATGTACTTTCAGGT